>NC_015723.1:1677878-2013454 GCF_000219215.1 Cupriavidus necator N-1
CTGGTGGGCCGGCCGTGACCTGGCGTGGCGCGACCGGCTGCACCTGCTGGCGCCCGGCGAAACCCTTGCAGTGATGCAAGCCGGCCGTGCGCGCGAGCGCGGCGCGCTCTGGCAGGCGCTGTGCGAAGCGGGGCTGTGCAGCGGCGCCGTGCCGGGCCCTGCCCATGCCCCGCTCGATGCCGTGCTGGCGTGGCTGGGCACGGCGCGCACCGCCATGCGCCTGGTGCCGCTGGAAGACCTGCTGGGCGAGGCCGAGCAGCCCAACCTGCCCGGCACCACCAGCGTCCATCCCAACTGGCAGCGCCGGCTCGATGCCGATGTACGTGCGCTGTTCGATACCCCGGTGGTGCGGGCGCGGGCTGACGCCTTGCGCGGCGGCCGGCACGGCGCACGCCATCCGCCGCCGCGCGCGTAGCCATCGGTCGCCCGCAATAAGTGCCGCCTGCAAGACCAGCGCCGCGATCTCCCTGCAGGGATTGCTCCATCCACTAAGCTTGACGCACGCACATGCGCAGGAGCCTCGCCATGAAGGAATCTATCCGGCCCGAGCATGCCGATGACACCCGTACCGCCCTCTCCGGCGCCAGCCTGCGCCGGGCCTTCCTCGACCACGTCTTCCATACCCAGGGCAAGCTGCCCGGCCACGCCAGCCAGAACGACCTCTACCAGGCCGCGGCGCATACCGTGCGCGACCGCCTGGTGCAGCGCTGGATCAGCACCGCCGAGGCCTACCTGGGCCAGCCCTCGCGCACCGTCGCCTACCTGTCGGCGGAGTTCCTGATGGGCCCGCACCTGGGCAACAACCTGATCAACCTGGGCATCTTCGACGAGGTGCGCGAGGCCATGGCCGCTGCCGGGCTGGATCTCGACCGCATCCTGGAGCAAGAGGTCGAGCCGGGGCTGGGAAATGGCGGCCTGGGCCGGCTGGCGGCCTGCTTCATGGATTCGCTGGCGACGCTGGAAATCCCCGCGCTCGGCTATGGCATCCGCTACGAATACGGCATCTTCCAGCAGACCATCATCGACGGCATGCAGGTGGAATCGACCGATACCTGGCTGCGCAACGGCAACCCCTGGGAGATCCAGCGCTCAGAGTGGGCCGTGCAGGTGCGCCTGGGCGGCCACACCGAACACTACACCGACGACCGCGGCCACTACCGCGTACGCTGGGTGCCGGCCAAGACCGTGGTGGGTGTGCCGTTCGACTCGCCGATCCTGGGCTACCGCGTCAATACCGTGAACACCCTGCGGCTGTGGCGCGCAGACGCCACCGAGGCCTTCGACTTCCATACCTTCAACCGCGGCGACTACCTGGGCGCGGTCAGCAAGAAGGTCACTTCCGAGAACCTGACCAAGGTCCTCTACCCCAACGACGAGACCAGCCAGGGCAAGGAGCTGCGGCTGGAGCAGCAGTACTTCTTCGTCGCCTGTTCGCTGCAAGACATGCTGCGGCTGCTCGCCGTTGACGGCATCCCGGTGACGCGCTTCCACGAGAAGTTCGCGGTGCAGCTGAACGACACCCACCCGGCCGTGGGCATTGCCGAGCTGATGCGGCTGCTGGTCGACGACCATGACCTGCCCTGGAACGAGGCCTGGCACATCACGCAGAATGCCTTTGCCTACACCAACCACACACTGCTGCCCGAGGCGCTGGAGCAGTGGCCGCTGCCGCTGTTTGCCCGTGTGCTGCCGCGCCATCTCGAAATCATCCTGGAGATCAACGCGCGCTTGCTGGACGAGGTGCGGATCCGCTTCTACGGCGACGAATCGCGCCTGGCGCGGCTGTCGCTGATCAATGAGTACGGCGAACGGCAGGTGCGCATGGCCAACCTGGCGTGCGTGGGCAGCCACGCCATCAACGGCGTAGCCGAGCTGCACTCGCGCCTGATGCGCGAGGACGTGCTCAAGGATTTCTACGAGATGTGGCCGGAGAAGTTCACCAGCATCACCAACGGCGTGACGCCGCGGCGCTGGCTGGCGCTGTCCAATCCGCGCCTGACGCGGCTGGTGTCGGAGGCGATCGGCGACGGCTGGATCTCCGACCTGGCGCAGATCCGCGCGCTCGAGCCGTATGCCGAGGACGCGGGCTTTCGCGAACAATGGCACGCCGCGCGGCACCAGAACAAGGTGGCGCTGGCCGAGCTGGTCCGCGACACCACCGGCGTGGTGGTGGACCCGTCCTCCATGTTCGACGTGATGGTCAAGCGCATCCACGAATACAAGCGCCAGCACCTGGCGGTGCTGCATGTGATCGCGCTGTACCACCGCATCAAGTCCGACCCCGGCACCGAGGTCCAGCCGCGCACCTTCCTGTTCGGCGGCAAGGCTGCGCCGGGCTACGCCTATGCCAAGCTGATGATCCGCTTCATCACCTCGGTGGCCGACGTGGTCAACCGCGACCCGCAGATGCGCGACCGGCTCAAGGTGGTGTTCCTGCCCAACTTCAACGTCACCTACGGGCAGCGCATCTACCCGGCGGCCGACCTGGCCGAGCAGATCTCGCTGGCGGGCAAGGAAGCGTCCGGCACCGGCAACATGAAGTTCGCGATGAATGGCGCGCTCAATATCGGCACCATGGACGGCGCCAATATCGAGCTGCGCGAAGCCGTGGGCAACGACAACTTCTTCCCGTTCGGCCTGACCGCGCCGGAAGTCTATGCGCTGCGTGCAAGCGGCTACGACCCTGCCGCCTACTACCACAGCAACCCGCAGCTGCGCGCGGTGATCGACCTGGTCCAGCAGGGCTTCTTCTCGCGCGGCGACCCGGCGCTGTTCCGTCCGCTGTTCAACCCGCAGCAGATGCACGATCCCTACCTGCTGATGGCCGACTTCGCCTCATACATCGAGTGCCAGGAGAAAGTCTCGCAGGCCTTTGCCGAGCCGGCGCGCTGGCAACGCATGTCGGTGCTGTCATGCGCGCGCTCCGGGCGCTTTTCATCGGATCGGGCGATCCGCGAGTATTGCGAGCGCATCTGGCACATCGAGCCGGTGCCGGTCCGGCTGCTGCACCGCGCCAGCGGCGCGCCCTGGCAGGGTGAATCTCCGGTGCGCGCCGCGTAAGCGATGTGACGGGCACTGCGGGCGTGGGCTAGCGCACGTCCGCACTGCGCCGGAAGTTTCTACAATGGCCCATGTAACAAAGCCCGCGCTGGCGGTAGCCCCCGCCAGCATGCGGCCTCGCAAAGCGTCGTTCTGCGGGCATGGAGTTCGCATCGTGCCAAAACCGGCCATCCGGCCGGCTCTCCCTTGGCACTTCCCACAGCTGTCCGGAAGCCAGGAGCCGAATTTGCACGCCAACCCGTTTCTTCTCGCCCCCGGCGCCCGCTCCGCCATGCCCAGCCTGGCCCCGCACGACTGCTTTGCGGCGCCCGCTGCCTTCAGGCAGCCGGGCCTGCCCTGCAACGACGAACCTGCGCACGAGTACCTGTTCGGGCCGGCCTGGCTGCCAGACGGCCGCGTGCGGTTCCGCCTGTGGGCCCCGGACGCAGCCGAGCAAGGCCAGGCGGTACGGCTGGAGATCGCCGGGCTCGGTCCGGTGCGCATGGCGGCCGGCGCCAATGGCTGGTTCGAGGCCATCGTTGCGTGCAGCAAAGGGGCACGCTACTGGTTCCGGCTTGACGACGGCACCACCGTGCCCGACCCGGCCTCGCGCGGGCAGGCCGACGATGTGCACGGGCCCAGCATCGTGCCCGCTCCCGACGCCGCTGGCGCCTTTGCGTGGGCGTGCCCCGACTGGCGCGGGCGCCCGTGGCATGAAGCCATCATCTATGAGATGCACGTGGGCCTGTGCGGCGGCTTTGCCGGCGCGGCTCGGCAGCTGCCGCGGCTAGCGGCGCTGGGCTTCACCGCGGTCGAGCTGATGCCGCTGGCGGAGTTCCCCGGCGCGCGCAACTGGGGCTATGACGGCGTGCTGCCATTCGCGCCGGAGTCCGCCTACGGCACGCCGGACGAACTGCGCGCGCTGGTGGACCGCGCCCACCAGCTCAGCATGATGGTGCTGCTGGACGTGGTCTACAACCACTTCGGGCCGGAGGGCAACTACCTGCACCGCTACGCCAGCGCGTTCTTCCGCGCGGACCGGCAGACCCCATGGGGGCCGGCCATCGATTTCCGCCGGCCGCAGGTGCGGCGCTTCTTCACCGAGAACGCGCGCTACTGGCTGGAGCAGTTCCGCTTCGACGGCCTGCGCCTGGACGCCGTGCACGCGATCGAGGACGAAGGCTGGCTGGCGGCGCTGCCCGGCGAGCTGCGCACCATGCTGGCCGAAGGCGACGGCGCCAACCGCCATCTCCACCTGGTGCTGGAGAACGACAACAATGATGCCGAATTGCTGGCCAAGGGCTACGACGCCCAGTGGAACGATGACGCGCACCATGCCCTGCACGTGCTGCTGACCGGCGAGGGCGACGGCTACTACCGCGACTACACCCGCTGCGCCGATGAGGGCGAGGATGCGGCTGCGGGGCGCGGCGAGCCCGCGCTGCGCCACCTTGCACGCGTGCTGGGCGAAGGCTTTGCCTACCAGGGCGAGCCGTCGGCGCACCGCGCTGCCGCCGCGCCGGGCGTGTCGTCAAGCGCGGACAGCGTGCGCCGCGGCCAGCCGAGCGCGCACCTGCCGCCCACGGCCTTCGTCTGCTTCCTGCAGAACCACGACCAGACCGGCAACCGCGCCCTGGGCGACCGGCTGGCCGGCCTGGCCGACCGCAATGCGCTGCGCGCAGCGGTGGCGCTGCAGCTGCTGTGCCCGCAGGTGCCGCTGGTGTTCATGGGCGAGGAAACCGGCTCGCAGCGGCCCTTCCTCTACTTCACCAGTCACCCGCCCGAACTGGCACAGGCCGTGCGCGACGGCCGGCGCCGCGAGTTTGCGGCTTCCGCGGCATTCCGCGACGATGCGCGCGCCGCGGCCATCCCCGACCCCAACGACCCGGCCACCTTCGAGGCGTCGCGCCCCGAGCTGGAGGACGACGGCGACTGGACACCGTACTACCACGAACTGCTCTCCGTCCGCCGCCGTGAACTGCTGGACCGGCTGGCCGGCTGCCAGTCGGCGGGCGTCGATATCCTGGGGCCGGCTGCGCTGTGCGCACGCTGGCGGCTGATGGACGGCATGGAACTGAGCCTGTGGCTGAACCTGGGCAGCGAAGCCGTGCCATGCACACGCCCGTGCCGCGACATGAGCGCGGCGCTGCATGAAAGCCTGCCCGGCGCCGCGGCCGAGCTGTCCGCCGGCATGCTGCCGCCGCTGGCCTGCGTCGCCACCATGTGCGAGCCCGCCGCGGCGCGCGCAAGATAATGCCCGCCGGCTTGCCGGAATCCCAGCCAGGCAGCCATGGCGATGGCGGCGACCATGACCTGCCCCGCGCCACCGCCCGGCTGCAGCTGCATCCGGGCTTCACCTTTGCCGATGCCGCCGCCGTCGTTGACTACTACGCCGCGCTCGGCGTCAGCCACCTGTACCTGTCGCCAGTGTGCAGCGCGCGCCCGGGCTCCACCCATGGCTACGACGTCACCGACTTCACCCGCGTGCGCGACGAGCTGGGCGGCGAGCCCGGCCTGAAAGCGCTGGCCGGGCGCGCCCGCGCCGCCGGCCTCGGCCTGGTGCTGGACATCGTGCCCAACCACATGGCGGCCGACGCCACCCACAACGGCTGGTGGCGCGACGTGCTGACCCACGGACGCGCCAGCCGCTGCGCCGCCAGCTTCGACATCGACTGGACCCCGCGCGACCCCGCCCTGCATGGCAAGGTGCTGCTGCCGATGCTGGGTCAGTCCTACTGGGACACGCTGGTGTCGGGCGAGCTGCAATGGGTGCCCGCCAGCGCAGAGGATGCCGCCCACCTGCGCTATTTCGAGCACTCGCTGCCGCTGGCGCCAAGCAGCGTGGATGCCGCGGCCGCAACCCAGCCCGGCTGGTACGACCCCGCGCAGGCCGAAGGCCGCACCCGGCTGCACGCACTGCTGGAGCGCCAGCACTACCGGCTGGCCTGGTGGCGCACCGCCGCCGCGGCACTGAACTGGCGGCGCTTTTTCGAGATCAGCGATCTCGTCGGCGTGCGCGAGGAAGACCCGCAGGTATTCGACGCCGTCCACGCGCTGGTCTTCCGCCTGCTGCGCGAAGGCTGGATCGACGGCGTGCGTGTCGATCATGTCGACGGCCTGGCCGATCCCGCTGGCTACTGCCGCCGGCTGCGTGCCGAACTGGACCGGCACGCCGCCGCGCGCCCGCCGTTGCTGCGGCTGGCGCACCCGTGGCTGGTGGTCGAGAAGATCCTGGGCCCGCGCGAACGCCTGGCGCCGGACTGGCAGGTCGATGGCACCACCGGCTACGACTTCATGGACGATGTGGCCGCCGTGCTGCACGACGGCAACGGCGAGGCGCCGCTGGGCGCGCTGTGGGCATCGGCCAGCGGCGATGCGCGCCCGTATGCCGCCCATGTCGAGGCGGCGCGGCACGAGGTGCTGGAGCGGCACCTCGTGACCGAGTACGAAGGCGCGGCCGCCTGCCTGCACGACTGCGCGAAGCAGGAGCCCGGCACACGCGACCTGACACGCGCGGCGCTGCGGCGCGCGCTGGCCGCGCTGATGGCGGCGGTGCCCGTCTACCGCAGCTACTTTGACGCGCAACCCGGCGCGCGCGACACCTCGGCCGCACAGGCCGACGACGCCATGCTGGACCAAGCCATGCAGGCGGCGCGCGCCGGCCTGGCCCCGGACGAGGCCGTGGCACTGGCCTTTATCGGCGGCTGCCTGCGCACGCCAGCCCCGCCCGACAGCGAAACCGGCGTGCTGCGCCGCCGCCTGCAGCAACTGATGCCCGCCCTGGCAGCCAAGGCCGGCGAAGACACGGCGTTCTACCGCTACGGGCGGCTGCTGTCGCGCAACGAGGTGGGCAGCGACCCCGCCACGCTGGCGTTGCCGCCGGCGCAGTTCCACGCGCGCATGGCGGCGCGGCGCCTGGCCTGTCCTCATGCCATGCTGGCCACTGCGACTCACGACCACAAGCGCGGCGAGGACACACGCATGCGCCTGGCCGTGCTGAGCGAGATGCCCGACGCCTGGGCCGATGCCGTGGCGGCATGGGAACGCGCGTGCGCACCGCTGCTGTCGACCCTGCCGCAGGCGCCCGACCCCGGCGACCGCCTGATGCTGTACCAGACTCTGGTCGGCGCGTGGCCGATGGAGGACATCGGCAAGCCTGCAGGCAGCAACACCGTCGACGCTTTCCTGGAGCGCGTGTCGGCGTGGCAGCTCAAGGCCATCCGCGAAGCCAAGCGCCACGGCAACTGGACCTGCCCGGACGCGGAATACGAAGCCGCGTGCGAGGCCTTCCTGCGTGCCATCGCGGCGAACTGGCCGTTGGGTGTGCTGGCGCATATCGGCCAGTTTGCGCAGCATATTGCCGTGGCCGGCGCCGTCAACAGCCTGGCACAGGTGCTGGTGCAGCTGACCGCACCGGGCATCCCCGACCGCTACCAGGGATGCGAAGGCTGGGACCTGAGCCTGGTGGATCCGGACAACCGGCGCCCGCCCGATTTTGCGCAACTGCGCGCGCGCCTGGGCTGCAGCGCTGGCTGGGCCCACTGGCTAACGCGCTGGCGCGACGGACGCATCAAGCAGCAGCTGATACGTCAGGTGCTGGCAGTACGCCGCGCCCAACCACGGCTCTTTGCCGACGGGCAATACAGCACGCTGGCGGCGCAGGGCGCGCTGGTGCCGCAGGTGCTGGCCTTTGCCCGCACCGCGGATGCGCACCAGGCCATCACGGTGGTGACGCGGCTGGCGGCCACGCAGGTCGACCCGACCATGCCGCGCATCCCGCCCGCGGGCTGGGGTGACACTATCCTGAACGTGGGTGCGCCGCAGCCCAGCCGCTGGACCGATGCGCTGACCGGCCATGTGCTGGACGCGCCCATGGGCCGGCTGCGCCTGCGCGAGGTACTGGGCGGCTTGCCGGTGGCGCTGCTGCTGCGCCAGCCATAAGCGGTCCCGGGCAACGCGAACGGTCGCGGTCTCAGGACTTCTGCGCCGCCGTGTGCAACACGATCGGCGTCAGCGGGCCGTGCGGATGGTGCGGCGTGCCATGCGGCGAGGCCTGGCCGTGCTGCGGCGGCTGCGCGCCGTCGTCCTTCGGCTCGCGCCTTGCCTGGCCGGGCGAAGCACCGCGTTCCTGCGGCAGGTAGGGCCGTATCACGACGGCCACGTAGTCGTCCTCCTTGGGCGTGACGACGATATACGCCAGGCCCGACATCACCAGGCCCACCTCACCCAGCTCGGTCGCGATGCGCGCCACGATAAAGCGCTGCAGCAGCAGCGGGTTGACGCTGTCGTCAATCGCAAGTGCGGCCGTGCAGATGGTCAGGAAGCAGCGCTCGACCTCGCGGCACACCACCACCACCTCATCGAGGACGTAGCCCGAGCGGCTGGCGCGCACCAGCACCGATACCCCCGAGCTGGGCGCGGCACGGTGCCAGCCCGGCTTGACCTTGAAACTGGGCAAGGCCAGGCCGGAGCCGGTGTCCTGGGCCACGGTATTGAAGCGCTGGGCGAAGTCCGTGGGCGTCATCGCAAGCAGCTGGCGCTCCACCGGCGCCGAAGACACCGAGACGGACGAGGCCAGGACGACAGTGGACAGGATGCTGGCTAGGTTCATGACTACCTCGCAACGGATGAGCCGCTCCCCCCGGCTGCGCTGTCGGGCCCGGCGACACGCGGCGCACAGGGTGCCGCCGCGGCATCGGGCCGGCGTTGCGGGCTGTGCTCGCCGGCACTTGCCGCTCGCCAGTTTTTGCCAGCATTTCCTCCACTATAGACACGACGGCACGCAATCACACGACAGCGCGCAAGCATCGCGCCGATCATGCAGCGACGGCCTGCCGGCACGCGCACGGATGCCAGGAGACGGCACATGCAGTTTCTGCCGCGGCTGTAAAAACTCGCCGCGTGTGCCGCGCCGGCAGCGCCGCGCCTGCGCCGCAAGCCGCACAGGACCCAGCCAGGCACCGCCGGCGCCGGGGCCGGGAACGGAGCTTGCAGGTCTAAGGCAGATGCGGAGCAGGAATCGCCCTGCCCCGCCAAGTACAGGAGGATCGTCATGACACCACGCTCCCGCATCGCCCGCCTGGCGCTGCCTCTGGCGGTGCTGGCGATGGCCGCCTCCCAGGCCGTCACGGCCGCCCCGGCCGATGCGCCGGCGGCGCCGTCGTCCACGGGACGCACCGCCGCGCCGCGCGACACCGAAGCCGCCAGCGACCGCGCCATCACTGCCGAAGTTCAGGCCCGCCTGGCAAACACGCACGTGCTGGACCGCGCCCGGATCCGTGTATCCACCACTGACGGCGTGGTCAAGCTGGAAGGTACCGTGCGCGACGATAAACAGCGTACGATGGCAATGGAACTGGCTCGTTCGGTGCGCGGCGTGAGCGCCGTGTCAGACGAGCTGCGCGCCGGTACCGACTGACCGGCAGCGCCATGCCAACCTCCATGGAGACGCCATGAGCACCCATCGCCAGCCCGACCATGACATCACGCGGCGCCGCAGCGAGCGCCCCGATCCGCACAAGGGCGGCCCCGACACCGAGCATGAACGCGGCAAGCCCGGGCGCGACCGCCGCCATGATGTCGAACGCGAGCACGACATTCCGGACGAGAACGGCGAGCCGCCTTCAGTCAGGCGCCGCGGCGGCCAGTCAGAAGAAAGCGAATCGCCGGTGGAGAACTACTGAATCCGCCGGGCCAACCGAACAGGAGGCACGATGAGCAAGACCGTACGTACCCACCGTACCGGCCCACGCCACGGTGACCGCGTGGGCGGCACAGCGCCCGTGCCGCGCGAAGGCGCGCAGGCCTCCGCCGGCCGCCGTTCGCGCGAGAACACCGCGTCCGGCGCCGCGCGCGCCGACGCGGGCCATATCCCGAGCACGCTCGACCCCGATCTCGAACAGGAAACCGACGATATCGAGGAAGAAATCGAGCAACGCGAGAATGAGGCCCACACGGCGCAGGATGAGGAAAGCCCCGAGGAAGAGATCGCCGATGAAGTGGTGCATGCCGCCGAAGACCTGCCGGCCGAAGTGCCGGTCGACAAGGCCGACCACACCGATGAGCGCGAGGAGCGCCCACCCCGCGCATCGCGTTAGATAGCGCCCGGCAAGGGCGTATCAGGGCGGCAAGACGAACGGCCGGCCCCGGTGCGCCCGGGACCGCCGTCTTTGTTTCAGGACGCTCATCGAAGCCGCCGTTATGTCGGCGCTGTGGGCACCTCAAAACGAGCCAGCAACGGCAGATGGTCGGAGGCCACGCGCGCCAGCGGCGAACGGTGGCTGGCCACCGACACCAGGTGCGCGCGCGGCGACACCCAGATGCGATCGAGCGCAAACACCGGCCAGCGCGACGGGAAGGTGGCGGTGTGCGGAGTGTGCTCGAAATACGCATGCAGCCAGCGCAACGGCCGGCCCCACAGGAACCACTCATTGACGTCACCGAGCAGGATGGTCGGCAACGGCGGCGCCGCGGCCACATAGTTGAGTAACTGCTGCACCTGGCGCCGGCGCTCGCCGGGGCGCAGGCCCAGGTGGGTGGCAATCACGCGCAGCGCGCTCTCCCGGCCTGACGCCGTGCACGCCAGCGTGACATCGATGGCACCGCGCGGCTCGCAGCCCTTCACCGTCAGGTCGATCTGGTTCACCGCCTGCGGCGCAAAGCGCGCCAGCAGCGCATTGCCATAATCGGCATTGCCGCGCACGCGCGTAAAACCCGAGACCACGTGCATGCCGGTATGGCCGGCCAGGTATTCCAGGGTATGGTCGTTGCTGCTGCCGGATTCCACCTCCTGCAGCGCGACGATATCGGCGTCCAGTTCTTCCAGCACCGCTGCGACGCGGTCCGGCCGATAGCGGCGGTCGGTGCCCACGGCGCGGTGGATGTTGTAGCTGGCCACCATCATGCTGGCAATGCCGGCCGCGTCCGCCGGCCGCGCGCAGTGCAGCGCTGCCCGCGCGCCGGCGACCGCAAGCGTGTCGCCGGGGTCACGCGCCTGGGCAGGATTTACAAGAGACGGTAAGTCCGGTTGCATTCGCATGGCCGGCAGCGCTGGCCGCCAGGCTCAGCTGCCATCCAGGAACGGGTTCGGCTTGCCGACGCGGCGGCCGAGGTCGGGGCTTTCCCAACGTGGGCCGCCCATGTACGGATCCGGGGCGCGCTGCATGGTCGTGTCAGGCACGCCAGGCTGCGCCGGCATGGTCGAAGGCTGGGCCTCTGGCGCGGGCGCCAGGTCGGTCCGGGTGGGCGCGTTGGCGCCCTGGGAATACGGGTCGAACTTGTCAGTGCTGCGCGCGCCTTGAGAATACGGGTCATAGGTGCCGCGCGGCGTGCCCGGCGCCTGCGCCATGGCGGGAATTGCGGCAGCGGCCAGGGCCACGGCTGCAAGGAGTCGGAAGGGGCGGATATGCTTCATGGTTACCTCCGTTGCACGCGATGTGCGCGCCAGTAGCCATGATCAAGCGAAAGGCGTGCCCGTACGCCCTTCGCTGTGCCAACCCTGCGCAAACCCCTTACGCGATGCCCACCTTGCCTGCTTCGGCATTGCCCCGCGCCAGCACCGGCACCAGCGCCGCGCCGGTATGGCTGGCCGCGGTGCGCGACAAGGCCTCCGGATCGGCCGCGCCGACAATGGTGCCGCCGCCCGCACCGCCTTCGGGCCCAAGATCGATGATCCAGTCGGCCTCGGCAATCACGTCGAGGTCATGCTCGATCACCACCACGCTGTGCCCGCCGTCCGTGAGCCGGTGCAGCA
The DNA here is from genome assembly GCF_000219215.1 of Cupriavidus necator N-1. NCBI lineage: Bacteria > Pseudomonadati > Pseudomonadota > Betaproteobacteria > Burkholderiales > Burkholderiaceae > Cupriavidus > Cupriavidus necator. The sequence continues at coordinate 1,689,670 of NC_015723.1, forward strand.
CGCGGATCAGGCGCGCCACGTCGGCCATATGCAGGCCCACGGTGGGCTCGTCCAGCACGTACAGCGTATGCGGCGCCTTCTGGCCGCGGCGCGTGATGTCGTCGCGCACCTTGCTCAGTTCAGTCACCAGCTTAATGCGCTGCGCCTCGCCGCCGGACAGCGTAGGCGACGGCTGGCCCAGCGTCAGGTAGCCCAGGCCCACGTCCTTCATCAGTTGCAGCGGATGCGCGATGTTCGACATGGCCGAGAAGAACTCCACCGCCTCGTCGATCTCCATCGTCAGCACGTCGCCGATATTCTTGCCGCGCCAGGTGACCGCCAGGGTCTCGGGGTTGAAGCGCTGGCCGTGGCAGACATCGCACGCCACCTTCACGTCCGGCAGGAAGCTCATGCCGATGGTGCGCACGCCCTGCCCTTCGCACGCCGGGCAGCGCCCGTCGCCGGTGTTGAACGAGAAGCGCGACGCCGTGTAGCCGCGTGCGCGCGCTTCCAGCGTATCGGCAAAGAGCCGGCGAATGGTGTCCCACACCCCGATATAGGTGGCCGGGCATGAGCGCGGCGTCTTGCCGATCGGGGTCTGGTCCACTTCCAGCACGCGGTCGATCGATTCCCAGCCGGTGACGGCGTCGCAGCCATGCCAGTTGTGCTCGACGTTGAGCGGCTTCCTGGCGCTTGACTTCGCTGCCTTGGACTCGTCTTTCGCAACGTTGCGCGCGCGCCGGGTCGCCGGCGACGACAGCACCGAACGGCCCACCGCATCGAGCAGGTTGGTCATCAGCACATCGCGCGCCAGCGTGGACTTGCCCGATCCGGACACGCCGGTGATGGCCACCAGCCGCGACAGCGGAATGCGCGCCGTCACCTTGCGCAGGTTATGCAGCGATGCGCCATGCACGGTCAGCCATTCCGGCGGATCGGCGGGCTTGCCGGCGGCGCCGGGCTTCACCCTGCGCCTTGCCTGCAGCGGATGGATGATGGGGTGCGCCAGGAACTGTCCGGTGGTTGAGTCCGGCGACGCCGACAGGTCGGCCACGCCGCCCTGTGCCACCAGCGTGCCGCCGCGCTTGCCCGCACCGGGGCCGATATCGATGATGTGGTCGGCACGGCGGATGGTGTCTTCATCATGCTCGACCACCACCAGCGTATTGCCCTTGTCGCCCAGCTTGCGCAGCGCGTCCAGCAGGATCTGGTTGTCGCGCGGATGCAGGCCGATGGTGGGCTCGTCCAGCACGTAGCAGACGCCCTGCAGGTTGCTGCCCAGCTGCGCGGCCAGGCGGATGCGCTGGGCCTCGCCGCCAGACAGGCTTGGCGCGGCGCGGTCCAGGCTGAGATAGCCCAGCCCCACTTCCTCCAGGAACTGCAGGCGGCTGCCGATCTCGCTGATGACATCGCGGGCGATCTCGGCATCGCGCCCCGTGAGATGCAGGCCATCGACCCAGCGGCGGGTATCGGACACGGTCCACTGCGCCACGTCGACGATGGCGTTCTCGTCAAAGGTCACCGCGCGCGCGACCAGGTTCAGGCGCGTGCCGTGGCAGTCCGGGCACGGCGTGTCGACCACGCCTTCGGGTTCCTGCTCTTCCGACGGCAGGCTCTGCTCGCGGCCGCGGTTGTCGTCCGCCAGCACGGTATCGTCGAACGCCGCGCGCTGCTCGCGCGTCAGTGCCAGCCCGGTGCCCACGCAGGTGGTGCACCAGCCGTGCTTGCTGTTGTACGAGAACATGCGCGGGTCCAGCTCAGGGTAGCTGGTGCCGCACACCGGGCAGGCGCGCTTGGTCGAGAACACCTTGACCTCGCCCACGTGCGCGGTGCCGCCGTTGTGCATGGCGTCGTGCAGGCCGTCCAGCGGCGCCAGCAGGTGCATCACGCCCTTGCCGGCCTCAAGCGTTTGCGCCAGCAGCGCGCGCAGCTCGGCCTCGTTCTCGGCCGACACCACCAAGTCGCCTACCGGCAACTCGATAGTGTGCTCGCGAAAGCGGTCCAGCCGCGGCCACGGGTCGACCGGCAGGAATTCGCCATCGACACGCAGGTGCGTATTGCCGCGCGCCTTGGCCCACTTGGCCAGGTCGGTATAGACGCCCTTGCGGTTGACCACCAGCGGCGCCAGCAGCCCCACGTGCTGGCCGCGATGGTCGCGCAGCAGCTGAGCGGCGATGGACTCCGGGCTCTGCGATGTCACCGGCGCGCCGTCATGCACGCAATGCTGGATGCCCAGCTTGACGTACAGCAGGCGCAGGAAGTGCCAGACCTCGGAAGTGGTCGCCACCGTGCTCTTGCGGCCGCCGCGCGACAGGCGCTGCTCGATCGCCACCGTGGGCGGGATGCCATAGACCGCATCCACCTCGGGCCGGCCCGCCGGCTGCACGATGGAGCGGGCGTAGGCATTGAGCGATTCCAGATAGCGGCGCTGGCCCTCGTGGAACAGGATGTCGAAGGCCAGCGTCGACTTGCCCGATCCGGACACACCGGTGACCACGTTGAACTTGCCGTGCGGGATATCGACGTTGAGCGCCTTCAGGTTGTGCTCGTGCGCATTGACGATGCGCACCACGTCCTCGCCCTCCACCGCGCGGCGCGCGCGCCGTGCCTGCAGCGCGGCCTGCAGCGGCACGCCTTCTATCTCGGCGCGCTCGGCTGCCAGCGTGCCGGCTTCGCCGAGCGCCGCGTCATAGTGGATCAGCGCCTGGCCGGTATGCGATTCGGCGCAGCGCTTCACGTCTTCCGGGGTGCCGGTGCAGACCACGCGCCCGCCGGCGTCGCCGCCCTCGGGGCCAAGGTCGAACAGCCAGTCAGCGGCGCGGATCACGTCCAGGTTGTGCTCGATCACGATCAGCGAATGGCCGCTGTCCAGCAGCTTGCCGAAGGCGCGCATCAACTTGGCGATATCGTCGAAGTGCAAACCCGTGGTCGGCTCGTCGAACATGAACAGCCGGCGCGGGATGGCGCTGGGCCGGGTCCGCGACGGCGTTGCCTGCGCCGCTTCGGCAAGGAAGCCGGCCAGTTTCAGGCGCTGCGCCTCGCCCCCCGACAGCGTCGGCACCGGCTGGCCCAGCTTCATGTATTCCAGGCCGACATCAACAATGGGCTGCAGCACGCGCAGCACCGCGGGGTCGACGGCAAAGCAGGCGGCGGCTTCGCTGACCGTGAGCTCCAGCACGTCGGCAATGCTCAGCAAGCGCGGCGGCTGGCCGGGGGCGGCGCGCTCGATCTTCACTTCCAGCACTTCGGGGCGATAGCGGGTGCCGTCGCAGTCCGGGCAGCGCAGGTAGACATCGCTCAGGAACTGCATCTCGACATGCTCGAAGCCCGAGCCGCCGCAGGTCGGGCAACGCCCGTCGCCCGAGTTGAAGCTGAAGGTGCCCGCGGTGTAGCTGCGCTGCAGCGCCATCGGGGCCTTGGCGAAGATCTTGCGGATCTCGTCGAACGCGCCCACGTAGCTGGCCGGATTGGAACGCGCGGTCTTGCCGATCGGCGACTGGTCGACAAAGACCACATCGTCGACTAGGTCGGCGCCGGTCAACTGGCGGAAGGCGCCCGGCGACTCGGTGGCCTTGCCGAAGTGCCGCGCCATGGCCGGATGCAGCACGTCCTGCAGCAGCGTGGACTTGCCCGAACCCGACACGCCGGTCACGCACACCAGCCGCTGCAGCGGGATCTCGACCGTGACATCCTGCAGGTTGTGCTCGGTGGCGCCTTCCAGCACGATGCGCGGCAGGTTGGCATCCACCGGCCGGCGCTGCCAGTGCGAGGCATCGGCCACGCGGCGGCGCCCGCCCAGGTATTCGCCGGTCAGCGTGCCGGCATTGCGGATATCCGCCGGCGTGCCGTCGAAGATGATATTGCCGCCACGCTCGCCGGGGCCCGGGCCCATGTCGATCAGTCGGTCGGCAGCCAGCATCACCGATGGATCATGCTCAACCACCACCAGCGTGTTGCCCGCATCGCGCAGCCGGTGCATGGCCTCGACAATGCGGTTCAGGTCGCGCGGGTGCAGGCCGATGCTGGGCTCGTCCAGCACGAACAAGGTGTTGACCAGCGAGGTGCCCAGCGCCGTGGTCAGGTTGATGCGCTGCACCTCGCCGCCGGACAGCGTGCGGCTCTGGCGGTCCAGCGTCAGGTAGCCCAAACCCACGTCGCACAGGTATTTCAGGCGCGTACGCACCTCGGCCAGCAGCAGCTTGAGGGCATCGTCCAGCATCGCGCTGGGCAGCGTCAGTCCGTCGAAGAAACGGCGGATGCGCTCGATCGGCAGAAGCATCAGGTCATGCACGGTCAGGCCGGGCAGCGCCTCCAGCTGGGTGCGGTCCCAGTCCACCCCGCGCGGCAGGAAGCGGCGCGGCGGCGCCAGCACGGCGTCGGCATTGTCCTTCGAGCCCAGGCGCCACAGCAGCGACTCGGTCTTCAGGCGTGCGCCGCCGCAGGTTTCGCACGGCGTGTAGCTGCGGTACTTCGACAGCAGCACGCGGATGTGCATCTTGTAGGCCTTCGACTCCAGGTAGTTGAAGAACCGCATCACGCCGTACCAGTGCTTGTTCCACTGGCCGGTCCAGTCCGGCGAGCCATGGATGACCCAGTGGCGCTCGGCCTCGGTCATCTCGGCCCAGGGGGTGTCGCGCGGGATGCCGGCCTTGGCCGCGTAGCGCATCAGGTCATCCTGGCACTCCTTCCACGCCGGGGTCTGCATCGGCTTGATCGCACCGCCGCGCAGCGTCTTGCGCGCGTCGGGGATCACCAGGCCAAGATCGACGCCGATCACGCGGCCGAAGCCGCGGCAGGTCTCGCACGCGCCGTAGGCGGAGTTGAACGAGAACAGCGCCGGCTGCGGGTCCGCATAGCGCAGGTCGCTGTCCGGGCTGTGCAGACCGGTGGAGAAGCGCCATACGGGGCCTTCGTCGCCGTCAGCCAGCACATAGATGTTGACGCGGCCGCCGCCGCGCTTAAGCGAAGCTTCGATCGCCTCCACCACGCGCACCTTCTCGGCATTGCCGATGCGGAAGCGGTCCGCCACCACATCGAGCAGCTTGCGTGCGCCGGTGGGCGACTGCACCACGCGCTGCGCCTGCACGCGCGTATAGCCGCTGACGGACAGCCACTGCTGGACCTCTTCGTCGGTGGCGGACTCGGGCAGCTCGACCGGAAAGGTCACCACGAGTCGCGCATCGTGATGCGGCTGGCCCTCGGCCGTGCGCGCCAGCAGCTCGGCGTAGATGGTTTCGGGCGAGTCATGGCGCACCGGCAGCGCGGTCTGCTTGTCGAACAGCTCCGCCGCGCGCGCATAGAGCAGCTTCAGGTGGTCGTTCAGCTCCGTCATCGTGCCCACCGTCGAACGCGAGCTGCGCACCGGGTTGGTCTGGTCGATGGCGATGGCGGGCGGCACCCCGTCCACGCGCTCCACCTGGGGCCGGTCCATCCGGTCCAGGAACTGGCGGGCGTAGGCGCTGAAGGTCTCGACGTAGCGGCGCTGGCCTTCGGCATAGAGCGTGTCGAACACCAGGCTGGACTTGCCCGAGCCAGACGGCCCGGTCACCACGGTCATCTCGCCGGGTCGCAGGTCGAGATCGACATTCTTGAGGTTGTGCTGGCGGGCGCCGCGGATGCGGATTAGCTGCTTGCTCGACACGATTTCTCTTTTCGAATCAGGACGTTAAGGAGGGGTCAGGAGGCGGCCAGACCACTGTACATCCATACAGTCTATCAGGTTGGAAAAGAATTGGTATCGATCACGTCGCCCGGAATCAGACAAGTGACGGTGCGGCGCGAGAGGCGAGCGGCTTTCATGGACGTTCGCCCCATGCCAATGCCTGACTTTCGCTGTATTGCTATTTATCGATTACCGATATACGATATGATCCAGTCATTCAGATGTTCCGACACCGCTGAACTGTTCGCGGGCCGCTGCGTACCACGCTTCGGCAATATCCGCGCCGTGGCCGAACGCAAGCTGCGGCTGCTGCAGAGTGCGTCGACGCTGGAGTTCCCGCGCTCCCCGCCGGGCAATCGCCTGCAGTTACTGGCGGGCGACCGCAAAGGCCGCTACAGCATCCGCATCAACGAACAGTGGCGAATCTGCTTCATCTGGACCCACGACGGCCCGGCGGCCGTTGAGATCATCGACTATCACTGAGGAAGACTGACATGGTTCGCTTCAAGGACGGCATGCGTCCCATCCACCCGGGCGAAATCCTGCGCGAGGATTTCCTGGTACCGCTCAACATGAGCGCCAACGCCCTGGCCCTCGCGCTGCGCGTGACCGCGGCGCGCATCAACGACATCGTCCGCGAGCAACGTGGCATCACGCCGGACACCGCCCTGCGCCTGGCGCGCTATTTTGGCGGCGATGCGCAGTCGTGGTTGAACTTGCAGCTGGACTATGGCCTGAAGGTCGCGCAGCGCGACCACGGCGAGCGGATCATGGCGGAAGTGGCGCCGCGCAATGCGGCGGCGGCCGGTCAGCCGGCTGCGGAAAAGTAGAGAACGGTGTTACCGGGGCGACGCTGGGCACGCCGCCCGGTCCATCACCCTATCGCATCAGCGTTTCCGCCAGCGCCCGGAAGGCGCGGAACGTGATCGGATTGTTGGCCGCGTTGCCGGCCACGGGGTGCGACGCGTAGCGCACGATGGTCAGCTCGGCCTTGGGGTCGATATAGATGCGCTGGCCATGGATGCCGGCGGCCTGGAACATGCCGTGGCTGTCGTGCGAGACCCACCACATGTCGCGATAGCTCCAGCCCGGCAGCACCGGCGCGCTGGCCGACCTGGCAAACTGGTCCCGGTCGCCGCCGCCGCGGATATCCGCCACGACCGAGGCCGGAATGATCTGCTTGCCATTGAAGCGCCCGTTGCCGCGGATGGTCTCGCCAAAGCGCGCGAGGTCGCGCAGCGTGGTGTTCAGCCCGCCGCCGCCCGACTCCGTGCCGATGCTGTCCACGGTGAAGTACGCATCCTGCTCCGCACCCATCGGTTGCCAGATCCGCTCCGAGAGCAGCTTGGCCAGCGATTGGCCCGAGGCCCTGCGCACGATCCACGCGAGCACCTCGGCATTGACCGTCTTGTACGCAAACACAGCATTGTGGTCGCCTTCCTTCTGCAGGGTCTTCAGGAAGTCATAGAAACTCCCCGGGCCGCTGTAGCCCGCCGGGCGGCCCAGCATGCCGCCCGCACGCGCGTAGTCCCACACCTCTGCCTTTGGATTGGCATAGTCCTCGGAGTAGCGCACGCCGATGGTCATGTCCATGACCTGCCGCACCGTGGCGTCACCATAGGCCGTGCCAGCCAGCTCGGGCAGGTAGCGCGTCACCGGTGCTGCTGGGTCGAGCTTGCCGTCCGCTGCAAGCATCGCGGCCAGCGTGCCGACGAATGACTTCGTGACCGACATGGCGATATGGGGCGTGTGCCCGTCAAGCGCGCCGAAATAGCGCTCATAGATGACCTTGCCCTTGTGCATCACCAGGATGCCGTCGGTGTAGGTCAGCGCCAGCATCTCGTCGAAGGTGCGGCGGGTGCCATCGACATCGGTGAATGCCACCGCGCCGATGTCGCGTTCCGCACGCGGCAGCGCGCTGGCCGGGCCGGCGCCGCGCCAGACGGACGCGGTCGGCACCAGTTCACGGATATGCGAGAACAGCCAGCGATTGCGCGGGAACCTGTCGGCGCCCGGCGTATGCGTGATCAGCTTGTCCGGCGGCGGGGGGAAGCCCTGCATCCAGCCCAGGCGGTTCGGGTCGCTGTCCAGCGCGGCGACCAGCGTCGGCGCCGCGGCTGCCGGGGCGGCCGCACTCCCGGCGGTGCTGCCGGCGCTCTGGCTCCAGGCCGGCAGGCTGGCCGCGCACAGCGCCATGCATGCTAGGCGGCGCCAGGGGCGCGAGGATTCCGGAAGGGTCTTCAACGACATGCTGTCTCCTTGCTTTGTTTTGATTGAGGGATTGCCGCCCGCAGGGCTAGCCCGCCTGCGCATCCGCGCCCTGCTGATGCTCGATCAAAGCCGCGGTCAGCTTGTCAATGCAGCGATCCAGCGTCTGCACTTCCGCTTCCGTCAGCACGGAGAGAAACATCTTCTCCAGCACGTCGCCGCGCTGGTACGTCTGCGCGACCAGTGCTTCGCCCGCCGCTGTCAGGTAGAGGTTCAGCTGCCTGGCATCGGCCTCGCCGACTTCACGGCGCAGCAGGCCCCGCTTTGCCAGCGCGGTGACCAGCTTGGAAGTCACCGTTTTCTCCAGCAGCACCAGTTCGATCAGGCGCGTCAGCGTCAGGCCCGGCTCCAGCCCGGCAAAACGCAGCACACGCAACTCCCGCAGGCCGATGCCGAACTCGCGCTCGTAAAAGCCGGAGGCAGAGCTCTTGGTCATTTCACAGAGGCGGTTCAAGCGGAACGACATGAATTCCAGGATGGAATCGGTGGTGCTGGCAGTGTTGGACATGGGAACAGGTGATCAGGCGGCCAATAGATTCTATGGGCAATAGTTTCCATCAGCAACTAACCAAGGGTAAATACGGTTCGACGGGCTATCGCCTGGCAAAAGAAAAGGCCCGCCCCAGGATTCCTGGCAGCGGGCCTGTGCAGGCAGCGCGGCGGCTGCCTTCAGTACTCAACCGCGATCAGTCAAGCAGGTGCCCCATGCGCGTGCGCTTGGTGGCCAGGTACTTCTCGTTCTCGGCGTTGGACGGCACGATGTGGCGTAACTGCTCCGAGACCGTGATGCCGGCTTTCTCGAGCGCGGCGGCCTTGAGCGGATTGTTGCTCATCAGGCGCACGGACTTGACGCCCCACTGGTGCAGCAGATCGGCGGCAAAGGCGTAGTTGCGCGCGTCGATTTCCTGGCCCAGGGCCAGGTTGGCGTCGACGGTGTCGAGCCCGCCGTCCTGCAGGCGGTAGGCGCGGATCTTCTCGGCCAGGCCAATGCCGCGGCCTTCATGCCCGCGCAGGTACAGCAGGATGCCGCGGCCTTCGGCGGCGATCTTTTCCATCGCGAGCTCGAGCTGCGGGCCGCAGTCGCACCGGCAGGAACCGAAGACGTCGCCGGTCAGGCATTCGGAATGCATGCGGATCAGGACGTCATCGCCCGTCACATCGCCCACGCTGAGGGCCAGGTGTTCGATGCCTGAATCGGCGCCCTTGAAGGCGTGCGCCGTAAAGTCGCCGAATCGCGTCGGCAGGCGCGCCGAGTCGATCAGCTCAATTTCTGTGTCATTCATACCGGAATTCGTGGTCAAAAGGCGGGGGCGCGGCCCGGCACCGCCGACATTATGAGCGGAATTGCGCCTTCGCGCTCGGATTCCCCGCCGTGGCGGGACGGGGCGGCCGTCGGCGAAGTCCTACAGCAGTACGCGCGATCCACTTATGCAGCCGCTTCAGCCGGGTCGGTAGACTCGGTTTACAGGACATTCGCCAGAGCCGTCCCAGGCATCCGAAGCGCATTGTGCATCACCTGACGGCGGCCCTCGGCCCCAGCAGGAGCAGGCATGACCGGTAATCCCTTGAACGCTGAGCAAGCCAGTACCAAGATCGCAGCACTGTTCGATACCAGGTCGGCAGCCAGCGACGCCGCCGAACGGGTCTCCCATGAGGCCCACCTCAAGCGCGGGCAGGTGCGGCTAGTGCACCCATACGAAGCGCACTTCGGCCGCAAGCTGGAGCCCGAGGACGACGCCATCGCGCGCACCGCGGTGCGCTCGCACCTGATGATGGGTGCGCTGGGCGTGGTGATCGGGCTAGCCATTGTCGGCATCCTGCACCGGCAGGAGGTCGAGGCCGTCATGGACAGCCCGGGCCTCGCCGCCGGGGCGGCCATCTTCCTGGGCTTGGTGTTCGGCTTGCTGCTGGCGGGGCTGATGACCGCGCGGCCGGACCATCAACTGGTGATTACGCCGGTGCGTGAGGCCGTGCAGCATGGCCGCTGGGCGCTGCTGGTACACCCGACCACGCCGCAGCAATGCCACGAAGCCTTGCGCGCACTGCGCAATACCACGGCCGAGGTGCTCCGGACAGCCTGATCAGGGCTCGACCGAAGGCTCGCGCTTGAGGGTGCGCAGCACAAAGGTCGAGCGGCTGTGGCGCAGGCCAGGCAGCTTGTAGAGCTTGTGCCGCAGGAACTCCTCATAGCCCAGGGTCCCCGCCACGGCGACCTTGATCAGGTAGTCATATTCGCCCGTCAGCAAGTGGGCCTCCATCACCTCAGGCAATTCCGCCAGCGCCTTGCCGAAGCGGTACAGCATGTCGTCGTCGTGCCGCTCGAGCGTGACCTCGATCAGCACGGTATCGGGCAAGCCCAGCGCCTTCTGGTTCAGCAGCGCGGCGTAGCCTTCGATCACCCCGCTTTCTTCCAGCGCGCGCACGCGGTTCCAGCAAGGCGTGGCCGACAGGCCGACTTGCTCGGCCAGCCGCGCATTGGACAGGCGGCCATCACGCCGCAGTTCACGCAGGATGCGCCGGTCGGTGTCGTCGAGTTTGGGAGGCTGTGCCATCGCAATCGCTCACAAGAAAAGAAACATCCTCAAATTCTGCCATACATGGATACCTATTCTTCAATATGATCCATGTCGGAGAAAATAGAGAAGCCAATTTCGGGCAACGGCTGGTAAATTTACCCTATCGAACGACCTGCCGGAAACGACACATGCCAGCCACCACCCTCCCCACCCTACGCCTCTCGCTGCGACTCGATACCGCCGACCTGTTCGGCGCCATGGAATGGGTGCTGGCCAATGCGCGCCGTACCGGCCTGGCGCCGGCGCAACTCAGCTTCGACGCCGCCACGCAGGCCGTGCTGCATGCCACCCTGACGGCGGAGGATTCCGGCCTGCTGTGGCTGTTCCTGCGCCGCCTCGACAATGGTTTCGACGTGGAACTGCTGATTGCCGACGTGGATGACCCGGACAGCGACGCCATGGCAGAGGCTGCGCCGCGCGCCGCCACGCGCCGCACCGACCGCGAGCCGGCCCTGGCCCTGTCCGCGTGACCCGGGCCTAAGCAGCCTGCGGCAGCAGCTCGATCCCATCGAGCTGCGCCGCGCACGTATCGCGCACGATCGAGACAAAGTCCGCCACATAGGGCCGGCGCGCCATCGCCGCCGGCACCGTGGCGTAGAGCTCGCTCCACAACCCTCTGGCGCCGATGCGCTTGGCCAGCACGTAGTCGTGGTCAACGTAGTTCTTCACGCCCCAGTTGGGCAGCGCCGCCACGCCGCGGCGGCTGGCTACCAGCTGCAGCACCGCCACCGTCAGTTCCGCCGTGCGCCGTTCCAGGTGGATACCGGCAGGCTCCAGCACCTCGCGGATCAGGTCGATGCGCTGCTCCGGCACTGGATAAGTAATCAGCGTTTCGCCGGCCAGGTCCCCGGCTTCGATGCGGCGCTTGTTGCGCAGCCGGTGTTCATTGGCGATGACCGCCAGGATCTCGAAGCGGAACAGCGGCGCCACCTCCAGCCCGCGCCGGGCCGCCGGCAGCGAGCCGATCACCATGTCGGCGCGGCCGTCGCTGAGCAGCGCGATCGGGTCGGCGTGGAAGCCCGCCACCAAGTCCACCTCCACTTCCGGCCAGCGGCGGCGGAACTCATCCATCACCGGCATCAGCCAGTCAAAGCAGGTATGGCATTCCAGCACCACGCGCAGCTCGCCGCGGGTGTCGCCCTTGAGCCGTTCGATATCGCGGTCGGCCGCGCTGACCGCGGCCATCACCTCGCGCGCCAGCGCGAGCAGGCGTTCGCCCGCCGGCGTGAAGCGCAGCCCCTGGCGCGTGCGGTCGAACAGCGGCAGCCCGTAGTGCGATTCGATCGCCTTGATCTGGTGCGATAGCGCTGACTGGCTGACATGCACGCGCTCGGCCGCGGTGGCCAGCTTGCCGGACTCGGCAATCGCCACCAGCGAACGCAAATGGCGGACTTCGATCATGTCGTGCCCCCAACCTGCCGCCCGCCCATCTTGATATGAAACTGATTCATACGTTGTTTAAAACTTGTCGCTTGATTCATTTTACGGGCAAACCGACACTGTGCGCCAGACATCTTCCGGAGCAACATCCATGGCACGCACCCATATCCTCGGCTTTCCCCGCATCGGCGAACGCCGCGAACTGAAATTTGCACAAGAAGCGTTCTGGCGCGGCGACCGCACCGAAGCCGAGCTGCGCGACGTAGCCGCGCAACTGCGCCGCCGCCACTGGCAACTGCAGGCCGACCGCGGCCTGGACACCGTCGCCACCGGCGACTTTGCCTATTACGACCAGATGCTGAGCCTGACCGCGCTGCTGGGCGCGCTGCCGCGCCGCTTCGGTTTCGATCCGGCCCAGCTCACGCTGACGCAGTACTTCGAGCTGGCGCGCGGCAACCGCGAGCAGCCGGCCATGGAAATGACCAAGTGGTTCGACACAAACTACCACTACCTGGTCCCGGAACTGGACGCCGAGACCACGTTCGACGGCGGCCCGGCATGGTTCTTCGAGGAAGCCGATGAGGCGCTTGCGCTTGGCCTGCGCGCCCGCCCGGTGCTGATCGGGCCGGTCACCTACCTGTGGCTGTCCAAGAGCCATGTGGCGGGCTTTGACCGCCTGACGCTGCTGCCGCAACTGCTGCAGCGCTATCGCCGCATCCTTGGCCAGCTCAAGGCGCGCGGCATCGAATGGGTGCAGATCGACGAGCCGGCGCTGTGCCTGGACCTGGAGCCGGCCTGGCTCGACGCGTTCGACACCGCCTACGCTGCCTTGCGCGAAGCCGGCCCCAAGCTGCTGCTGGCCACCTATTTCGACACCGCCGCCGACCATGCGCAGCGCGCCGCTGCGCTGCCGGTCGATGGCTTCCATATCGACCTGGTGCGGGCGCCGGAACAGCTGGCAACGTGGCAGGCCGCGCTGCCCGCGCACGCCGTGCTGTCGCTGGGCGTGATCGACGGCCGCAATATCTGGGGCACCGACTTGCGCCGGGTGCTGGACACCCTGCGCCCGGTGCAGGCCGCGCTGGGCGAGCGCCTGTGGCTGGCACCGTCGTGCTCGCTGCTGCATGTGCCGGTGTCGCTCGCGCATGAAGTGCGCCTCGATGCCGAGCTGAAGTCGTGGCTCGCCTTCGCCACCGAAAAGCTCGACGAACTGTCCGTGCTGGCCCGCGCGTTGAACGAGGGCGACGCCGCCGTCGCCGAAGCGCTGGCAGCATCCGACGCCGCGCAGGCCTCGCGCCGCGCCTCGCGCCGGGTGGTCAACCCGCGTGTGCAGCAGCGGCTGGCAGCCGTGAGCGCCGGCATGGCCAACCGCGCCAGCCCCTTTGCCGAGCGCATCGAGCGCCAGCGCCAGGCGCTGCAGCTGCCGCTGTTGCCGACCACCACGATCGGCTCGTTCCCGCAGACCGCCGCCATCCGCCAGACCCGCGCCGCCTTCAAGCGCGGCGAGATCGGCGCGCTCGAATACCTGGAGCGCATCCGCGCCGAGATCGCCGTTGCCGTACGCAAGCAGGAAGCACTGGGGCTGGACGTGCTGGTGCACGGCGAAGCCGAGCGCAACGACATGGTCGAGTACTTCGGCGAGCAGCTGTGCGGCTACGGCTTTACCGAGAACGGCTGGGTGCAGAGCTATGGCTCGCGCTGCGTCAAGCCGCCGGTGATCTACGGCGATGTGTACAGGCCCGAGCCGATGACGGTCGATACCGCCCGCTATGCGCAATCGCTGACCGAGCGGCCGATGAAGGGCATGCTCACCGGCCCCATCACCATGCTGCAGTGGTCCTTCGTGCGTGACGACCAGCCGCGTGCCACCACCGCGCGCCAGCTGGCCCTGGCCATCCGCGATGAAGTGTGCGACCTGGAGCAGGCCGGCATTCGCGTGATCCAGATCGACGAACCCGCGCTGCGCGAAGGCCTGCCGCTGCGCCGCGCCGACTGGGATGCCTACCTGGACTGGGCCGTCACCGCCTTCCGGCTGTCGGCCAGCGGCGTGCAGGACCAGACCCAGATCCACACCCATATGTGCTATGCCGAGTTCAACGACATCCTGCCCGCCATCGCCGCCATGGACGCGGACGTGATCACCATCGAGACCTCGCGCTCGGCAATGGAACTGCTGGAAGGCTTCGGCGACTTCGACTACCCGAACGAGATCGGGCCGGGCGTCTACGACATCCACTCGCCACGGGTGCCGTCGGTGCAGGCCATGGAGCGGCTGCTGGACCGCGCCTGCGAGGTGGTGCCGCCGCAGCGGCTGTGGGTCAACCCGGACTGCGGCCTGAAGACGCGCGGCTGGGAAGAGACCGAAGCAGCGCTGGCCAATATGGTCAGCGCGGCCCGCGCGCTGCGCGCGCAGCTGTCGGCGCGGGGCGCAACGACATGGAAGCGCGTCAGCAAGCCTGCAGCCGCCACCGCCGCGGCAGCGCCCCACGCCAGCGGCGCGTGCACGGCCTGCGCTACGCACGCGCACTGAGCCGGCGCGGCGCCAATACCGCGGTGTTCTGTCCAGGCAGCGGGCGGGCCATCTACGCCGGGGTGCGCTACAACTTCTGAGCCTTGCGCCGGCAGGAAAAGGACAAAGGCCGCATGCCTGCGAGGGCATGCGGCCTTTGTCCTTGATGGCGGGATCGTCAGTTCACGCGCATCACCGCCGGCGGCATCCAGTTGCCGTCCAGCAGCACCTGCTCCGGCCAGTACGCGCGCAGCATCATGTTCAGGCCATCGGGCGGCGCCGGCAGCCAGTTCGCTGCCTTGGCGCCGGCCGGGCGCTCGTGCTGGATATAGATATCGAGCGAGCCGTCGCGGTTGTAGCGCAGGCGGTCGCGGCTGCCCACGGCGTAGCGCTGGATCGGGTTGGGAATGAAAGCCTGCCGGTCGTTGTACAGCGTCAGCGACCAGAACGCGCGTGCCGGCGGCAACTGGTCCTTGTCGAAATGCAGCACATAGCTTGCCCCGCCCTGCAGCGGCCTGCCGTTGGCATCCGTGCGGGTGGAGGCGTAGATCGCGTCTTCGGGCAGATTGGCACCCAGGCCCACCCAGGCAGTCACCGCGCGGCGGCCGTAGCTGGTGCCATAGGTGCCCAGGTCGCGATGCATGACCCAGCCGTTGCCGGCATCGGCATTGCCCTTGCGCGCGCCCTGCACGATGGCCGCCAGCGCCGCGGTGGCGCCCTCCTGCACCGCGCGCGCGGTGGAGGGCTCCATCACCGTGGTCTTGAACGGCACCCCGGGGGTGATGCCCATGCGGCGGAGCTTGTCGACCATGGCGGCATCGGCGGGCGCCGGCGGATTGGCCGGCAGCAAGGCGGCAAAGCGCGTGAAGAAGGCCTGTGCATCCATTGCCGCCACCTGCTCCACGGGCGAGCTTTCGGTGTCGATGGCCGTGGGCCGCGGCGCAGCCTTCTCGGCCACGCGCCTCCCGCCACCCCAGGCCGACAGCGGCGTCAGCCGGTACTGGTCCTGCAGCCGGTGCACCGCCGGGAAGTCCTGCTTGCCATTGGTCTGCGTGCGGCCGATCAGCCAGACCATCGACGTGGGCGAGCGGATCTCCTGCATGCCCTTGGGCAGCGTGCCGCGCCAGTCAGGCCCGGTGATGACGAAATTGCCGCGGCGGGTGCCGGTCGTGCGCTTGCCGGGCGACGCGAACACATTGGTCCACGCATCCATCAGCGGCATCAGGTAGTAGCGCCCTTGCGTATCGGGCACCGACAGGATAACCGGCTCCCTGGACAGGTCGAGCCAGGCCGACGAATACAGCGTGTCGGCGTTGGGGCTGACCACATCGGTGAAGCTTGCGTCCGGGAAGGTGCGCTTGTGGCTGAAGGTATTGACCGGCGTGCGCAGCGTCATCAGCTCGCGCGTCACGTCCATCAGCACCATCGGATAGGCGAAGGTGAAGACCTCGGCAGACAAGGCCTTCATGGCCTGGTCGGACGGCGGTTGCTCGGCGACTACCGGGCTGGCCCCGTGATCCGGCGCTGACACACAACCGGACAGCATGACGGCGAGCGTGACCGCGCTCGCCAGTTGACGAAAGGAAGGCTTCATGACCCCGTTTTCCCAATGTTTTTGCGGCTTTTCGGGCGTTGCGGCTATGACTGCCGGCATGTCTTCCCGAAGGCGCATCTATTCCGTGCGCATCTTGTCCCGCACGCCGGTGACCTGTCAATTCCCATGAAGTCGGGAAGCGAGGGCAAGCGCACCGAACGCCGGCGGCATCGGTCAGGGGTGAATCATAAGGCACTATAAGGGATGATGAAAGCCGCACGGATGGCCGCAGCCAGGAGCTTTTCCCTCTATCAGGCCTCAGCGCGTCAGGAAATCCAGCACCACCTTGCTGAATGCCTCGGCCTGCTCCAGGTTGGAGATATGTGCGGCCTCCAGCTCGACATAGTGGGCGCCCGGGATCGTCTGCGCCAGGAACACGCCATCGCGCGGCGGCGTGGGCAGGTCGCCCGAGCCGGCGATAACCAGCGTCGGCGTGGTGATCTTTACGATTTCCGCGCGCAGGTCGGCATCGCGCACGGCCAGGCAGTTGGCCGCATAGCCCGCGGCCGGGCTGGCGCCGAGCATGGCGCGCAGCGATGCCACCAGCCCCGGATGCGCGGCCGCGTACGGCGGGGTGAGCCATTTGTCGACCACCGCGGCCGCGATCGATGCCACGCCGTCGCGCTCCACCGCCGCGGCGCGGTTGGTCCAGTTCTCCGGCGGGCCGATATAGGCAGCGGTATTGCACAGCACCAGCTTTTGCAAGCGCGGGCCATGGTTCAGGGCCAGCCACATGCCAGTGATGCCACCCATCGACAAGCCGCAGAAACTGGCCTCGCCGATGCCAAGGTGATCGAGCAGCGCGATCACGTCCCCACCGAGTTGCGCGATGCTGTACGGACCCGCCGGCACCGACGACTCGCCATGGCCGCGCGTGTCATAGCGCAGCACGCGGAAGTGCTGGCTGAAGGCCGCCACCTGCGGCTCCCACATGCTGAAGCTGGTGCCCAGCGAATTGGACAGCACCAGCACCGGCAGGTGCTCGGCGCCATCGAGGCGGTAATGCAGTCGGACGTTGGCGAGGTCGGCGTATGGCATGGCGTTTGGCTCAGGATCAGTGGGCTGGGTGGCAGGCGCTCAGTTCGGTGCGATGGCCGAACCGTGTTGCGCCAGCGGCGTGACCTTGATCTCCATGTACGGGTACAGCGGCAGCGTGGTCAGCAGCGTGTGCAGTTCGTCGTTGTCGCCGACATCGAAGATGCTGACGTTAGCGTACTGGCCGACCACGCGCCACAGGTGGCGCCACTTGCCTTCGCGCTGCAGGCGCTGCGACATGGCCTTCTCGTCGGCCTTGAGCTGCTCGACCAGCTGCGGATCGAGCGATGCGGGAATCTTGACGGTCATTTCGGCCATGAACAACATGGGGTCTCCTTGTCTGGGGGTACGGTGGGATGGAGGCAGCGCGGGCCGCCTCGTCAAAGATGGCGCACGCCGTCGAGATAGGCCTTGCGCCAGCGCACGATGCGCACCTCGGCAAACAGGCCCGCCTCGGTGAACGGATCGGCGTCGATGAATTGCTTTGCCGCGTCGCGGGTGTCGACATCGACGATATAGATGCCGCCGCCGGCGTCCGAGCCATCGTCATTGAGCTTGGCGCCGCAGGCCAGCAGCAGCGCCTTGTTGGCTTCCAGGTAATCCAGGTGGCTGGCGCGGGTGGCCTGGCGCACATGCTGGTGATTGGGCTTGTCGACGGTCTCGATCAGGTACGGCATGGCGGTCCTCCTGTCAGCGGCACGCTGGCCGCGGGTCAAAGTCAGGCAATCTGCGCGCCCCACAGCAGCAGCGCGGCAATGTAGATCAGGCCCACCCAGAACATCATGATCACGGTGTAGCCCATCACGTCCTTCAGGTTCAGCTTGGACAGCGCCAGCGCCGGCAATATCCAGAACGGCTGCACCAGGTCGTTCCAGGCATTGCCGAGCATCACCGACATCGAGGTCTGGCTGACCGAGCTGTTGATGGCCTTGGCCGCATCGACCATGAACGGGCCCTGGATCATCCAGTGGCCACCGCCCGAGGGCGCGAAGAAGTTGATCACGAACGAGCTGAGCAGCCCCCAGAACGGCAGCGTCTGCGGCGTGGCGATCTCCACGAACACGCGCGAGATCGTATCCACCAGCCCCGAGCCGGCCATGATCGCCATGATGCCTGCATAGAACGGATACTGCAGGATGATGCCGGAAATGGTCTTGATGCCTTCGTTCAGCTTGGCCACGTAATTGACCGGCGTGCCCAGCAGCAGCACGCCCGCGAACAAGATCAGGAAGTTGATCAGGTTCAGGTCGAGCGAGCCGCCCTGCGTGAAGTAGATGACCGCGTAGGCCATGCCGCACAGGCCGATGGCCAGGCTCAGGATGCGGCTGTTGTTCAGGCGCGCGGCCAGCGTGTTCTCGCCGCCCATGCTGTGGGCCGAGCCGGTCTCGGCCTTGGCGGGTTCCTGGTCGCGGCGGATCTCCACCACATCGGCCGGGTTGCGCGGATGCAGCCAGGCATTGAGCAGCGGCAGCGTGACGATCACCGCCAGGCTGGTCAACAGCATCGGCGTGGAGAAGATGGTTTCAGACAGCGGGATCACGCCCATCAGCTTTTCCATCGGGTGGCCCGGGGTGGAGATCAGCACCGGGATGCTGGCCGACAGGCCCAGCCCGTATAGGGTGAAGCCGCTGTACGCGGCCGCGATGATCAGCGGGTAATGCACGCCACGGACCTTCATCGCCAGCTTCCTGGCGATGATGCCGCCGATCACCAGCCCGAAGCCCCAGTTCAGGTAGCTGCCGATGCCGCCCACCAGCGTGGCGACGATCACCGCGGTGCGCGGCGAGTGCACCGCGCTGACGATGCGGTCGAGCATGCGGTCAGTGAACGGCGCGGTGGCCAGCACATAGCCCATCGCCAGGATCACCGCCATCTGCGTGGTGAACGCCAGCAGGTTCCAGAACCCCTTGCCCCAGCTGACGATCACGGCCGGGGCTGCCTGCCCTTGCACCGTCACCGCCAGCGCCATCGTCAGCAAGGTCAGGCCGATGGCAAATACAAAGGGATCCGGCAAATACCGGCGCATGAGTTCGGTGAAGAACCCGGCGATCTTGCTCATAGTTTCCTTGTCTCCAGTGCCAGACAAAGTTACGCCATTAGAACTACAGTTCTATATGCGAACTTCGCAAATATGCGGGGCTATGCTAATGGCCGGTCGACCGGTAGGTCAAGGAAATGGGGAAGCGCGATTACATCCGTTTCGCGCAACAATTATGGGATTCGCCGCCCGGCATTTTCAGCGCAGGTGTCCCGCGATGCGGCCGATCGGCAGGATCAATACCGCATCTGCACATCGTCGACCTTGCCCGTGCGCGCGTTGTACAGGCAGGCATAGTGGAAGCTGATCGCCGACGAACTGTCGTCAGGCTCGAACACACCCTCCCCATTGACCGAGGTCTGCGCATTGGGACGCAGGTAGTACTGCTCGCGGTCGGCCATCAGCATCACGCTGCCGGGCTGCGGGTAGCGGCGCTTGAGGGCTTCCGCCACGGCCGGCTCGCAGGCCCTGGACGCGGCCCTGGATGCGGCTTGTGGATCGACGGTGATGCGGGTGGTGGCCGGGTGCACAGGGCGCGGTGCCATCTGCGGTGGCGTTTCGCAGGCGGCCAGCAGGCACACCAGCGGCAGGCACAGGCAAGAAGCTCGGATCACGCGGACCTCCTCCGAAGCAGGGCGCCGGCAACGGCATCCCAAAAAGTGAAGCGGAGCTATCAGGTTACTGCCTCCGGCCTGAAAAGCCAAAGCCGGCGCGCCCCGGCAGCCCGGGGCAACCCCCGGCGATAGCGAATCTTTGAACGCGGCTAAACTATGGCTCGCGGCAGCGCCCCCAGGTTCCGGCCAGGTGCGCGCCGCCAGCACAACCATGATGCCGACACAATGACAACCACAGAGACAAGCGGCAACCGCACTGCCAACCCTGCCCCCCTGCTGCGCACCGCCGCCAGCCTGCTCGTCGTGCGCGATGCGCCGGCCGGCATGGAAGTGCTGCTGGTACGCCGCGTCGAACGCGCCAACGACCGCAGCAGCGGCGCCTATGTTTTCCCCGGCGGCACGCTCGACGCGCAGGACAAGGCCCTGCACGCGCATGCCCACGGCCTGGACGACGCCGTTGCCAGCGAACGCCTGGGCCTGCCGGCCAGCGGCCTGGACTTCTACCTGGCCGCCTTGCGCGAATGCTATGAAGAGGCCGGCCTGCTGTTTGCCTGCGACCGCGACGGGCGCCTGCAGTCGCCGCACCAGCTCGACGCCGCCCGGCAGGCGCTGCTGCGCGAGGCGGTGCAGCGCGGCGGCCCCGGCCTGGCCCACGCTTGCGAGCAACTGGGCCTGCGCCTGGCGGCCGACCGGCTCGCCTATCACAGCTACTGGCTGACGCCGCCCGGCCTGCCCAAGCGTTTCGATACGCGCTTCTTTGTCGCCATCGCCCCCGAAGGCCAGGTGGCCGTGCCCGACGGCACCGAGATCGTGGAGCACCGCTGGATCCGCCCCGGCGAGGCCGCCGATCCGGCCAGCGGCCTGGCGCTGATGCACGTCACGCGCCGCACGCTGAGCTCGATCGCACAGTTTGAGAGCGCCGCGACCTGCTTCGCTTATTACTCGCAGTTGCGCGGCATTGCCTGCATCATGCCGAGGCTGGCCACCGGCGCGGCCGGCGTGCGCCCGGTGATGCCCAACGAGCCGTGCTACGCCGAGATCGGCCGCATCGATCCCGACGGCAACACGCACGGCCGTTATGAGCTGGCACCGGGCGTGCCGGTACGGCTGTCCGAGCGCGTCTGGCGCGTGACCGCCAACAACGGCAACGTGATGACGGGCCCGGGCACCAACACCTACCTGGTAGGCGGCGGCGCGCGCAATGAATGGGCCGTGATCGATCCGGGCCCGGACGATGCCGAGCACGTGCGCGCCATCCTTGCTGCCGCACCCGGTCCGATCCGCTGGATCCTCGCCACGCATACCCACCAGGACCACTCCCCCGCGGCCGCCGCGCTGCAGGCCGCCACCGGCGCCGCGGTGCTCGGGCGTGCTGCGCCAGCCGGCCAGTGGCAGGACGCCACCTTCGAACCACAGCGCGAACTCGACCACGGCGAGCGCCTTGCCATCACCGAGGACTGCACCCTGCGCGTGTGCCACACGCCGGGCCACGCCTCGAACCACCTCTGCTACCTGCTGGAAGAAGAAAAGACCCTCTTCACCGGCGACCACGTGATGCAGGGCTCGACCGTCGTCATCGGCCCGCCCGATGGCGACATGCGCGCCTACCTAGACTCGCTCGCCGCGCTGCAGGACGAAGACCTCGACTGGCTGGCGCCGGGGCATGGCTTCCTGATCGCGCGGCCGCAGGACGCCATCCGCGTCCTGGTCCGGCACCGGCTGCAGCGCGAGGCCAAGGTCGCTGCCGCGCTGCGCGAACTGGGTCCGGCACCGATCAGCGAGCTGGTCCTGCGCGTCTACGACGATGTGCCGCCGCGCATGCATCCGGTTGCGCAGCGCTCGCTGCTGGCGCACCTGCTCAAGCTGCGCGATGACGGCAAGGCGCAGGAAGCGGACGGCGTCTGGTCGGAAGCCACGGCGTAGCACTGGCGCGGGCATCGGGGCCAGTTGAAGTTTTTTGGCGGGGGGCTTGCGCAAACCAGAAATTGCGCTACAATGGCGCCTCTCGTGTGCGGCTGTAGCTCAGTTGGATAGAGTACTTGGCTACGAACCAAGGGGTCGTGGGTTCGAATCCTGCCAGCCGCGCCACCTATGCAGAAAGAAAAAGGGCTTCCGTTTCCGGAAGCCCTTTTTTCATTGCGGCGCTCGCATTTGGCGCCGCCCTCCCTGTTACCACCCCTACCACCGATAGCGCGCCCCGACCGTTCCGCCCGGGTTGCGCCCTGCCCTCACCTTGAACCATAGCTTCATGCCGGTCGACGTGTTGCCATGCGCGCCGATGTTGAAGGAGAACAGCCCGCGCAGCAGGTCGGCATCGATCTTGGTGCCGTTGATGTTGATGACCTGCTTGCGGCTGTCCTGCCACCAGTCTGCCTCGACGAAGGGATAGATGCCGGCCAGCCGCGTCGGCTGCGCGCCGTACAGGCGCACGCCGATACCGGCGGCGCTGGCATCGCCGGGCATGGCTTCCATCGGCATGCCGGAGACGGGAGACGTGCCAGGCTGGTAGGCCAGCTGCAAGCGCGGCTGGATGGTCAGCCCGCCTGCGCGCGGCACCACGGCATCGACCGCCAGCGCCATGGTGCGCATGCGGCTGTCGGTAAAACCGCCTGCGGTGGTGATGTCGTCCAGGTGCAGCGACACCCGGCGCGGGCGCTCCATGGCGGCGGTTTCACGGTCCACCGCGGCAAGACCGGGAGCATCGTCATCGGGCCCGGCGCCGGTGGCAAGCGTTAACGCGGATGGGGACGACGGCGACAGCGCGGCATACTCGACGGTGACGGGCTCGGCGGGCGTGGCGGACCAGGCAGGAGAAGCGGTGTCGGCAACCAGCAGATCAGGCACGTCGGCCATGACGGCCTGCCCGGGTTGCGTCTGCAGCGGCTGGTCCCAGCCGGAGACGCCATGGTTTTCCGGAACGGCGTCCTCTGCATGGGCCAGTGCACACATCAGCATGGCCAGGATGACGCTGTACTGCAGGTGATGCAGGACCATGCCGGGGTGCGCAGCACGTGCGTGCCACCCGGGGCAAGTCCCCGCCTCCCTTTCTCTCGATGACAAGACCGTAGTCATGGCAACCACCTTCGGACGTTATATGTGCCTGCCCGATGAGTTTGAGCATAGGTCAAATGCCCTGCCAGCGTTAGCCGGGAGTGTTCGGCCGCGCGCGCCCCGCGCGACGCTGTCGGCCAGCAAATTTGGCCTGGCCGCTGCGCCTTTTCGTCAATAATGGCGGTCATGACAAATCTTGCAGACATAGCCCGGCATGCTGCCGCCGGGAGCAAACCTTATGGCCTTGTGGCGACGTGCGCGCCGGCGTGAGTCCGAGCCCGGGGGCATGGCGCCGCCAGCCGGGCGCAGCCGCAGCCTGAAGCGCAAGCTGGCGATCGCCACGGCGGTCGGCGGGCTCTGCACCCTGGTGCTCGCCGCGCTGGTGATGGCCCGCTCGTATGGCGACTTCACCTCGGCCCGGCAGAACCTGTACGACATCTCGGCGTACCGCGAGTTGCTGGACGCCGCCAACGTGCTGTCCGCTGAACGCGGACCGGCCAACAGCGTGCTGGGAGAGCCACCCTCGCCCCACACCGCCGCGCGCGAACGCCTGCAAACCTTCCGCGCCCGCAGCGACGCCGCGCTGGCGCGCTTGGCCGCGCCGCCGCCGGCACCCTTCGGCCTGCACCACCACCACCTGCCGCCGCTGATGGTCGAGCGCGTGCGCGAACGCCTGGCGCGGGCGCGGGCCGAGATCGACGATCTCGCCGGGCGCCCGCGCCAGGACCGTGACATGGACGAGATCCGACACGCCATCGAAAGCATGTTCGAGGTCGTGGACGCGCTGCAGCCGGCCCTCGCCTGGCAGGTGCGCGAGCTCTCCGCCTGCGACGACGGCCTGGCGGCGCCGGCCCTGACAGGCAGGATGCTGGGCGACCTGCGCGAGTATGGCGGGCGCATCGCCTCGCAAATCATGGCGCCCGTGGCGGCGCGCCAGCCGATGCCGGTGCAGAGCCTGGTGGATGCCACGCGCTCGCGCGGCCGGCTGCTTGAGCTATGGCAGCTGGCAGGGCCGGCGTACAACATGTTCGGCGCCGTGCCCGCGCTGGAGCAGGCATACGCCGACGCCAGCCACCAGTTCTTCGGCCAGGGCCTGGCCATGATCGACAGCCTGGTTGCGCAGGGCCGCGTGTCGGGCCATTACTCGATGACGCCGACGGAGCTGACCAACCGCTATGTGCGCACGCTGGAGCCGCTGGAGCGGCTGCGCAGCGTATTCCTGGATGAGGTGGTCGCGCATTTCACCGCAACGCGCGCACAGGCGCTGCGCGAGCTGACGGCCGCGTGCGGCACGTCGGCGCTGATCCTTGCCGTGCTGGGATACGTGCTGGTGTTCACGCAGCGCTCGGTGTTCCTGCCGCTGCTGCAAGCCGGCGACGAAGTGATCGGCCTGGCCGAGGCGCGCGGCCACCCGCACTACGCTGCGCCAGCGGCGTCCACCAGGCCCGCGGCGGAGATGCGGCGCCTGTTCGATGCCATCGAGATCCTGCGCCGCAAGCTGCGCGAGCGCGCCTCGCTGACCGCGCAACTGGAACACCAGGCGCGCACCGACAGCCTGACCGGGCTGCTGAACCGGCGCGCGCTGGAGCTGGTGGCCGCGCAGTACGCGGCACACGACAGCGCCAGCCTGGTGCTGATCGACGTGGACCGCTTCAAGCAGATCAACGACCGCCACGGCCATGCCGCCGGCGACCAAGTGCTGCGCGACCTCGCTGCGATGATGCGCGCGCTGGTGCCGCCCGAAGGCGTGCTGGCACGCTTCGGCGGTGAGGAGTTCGCGCTGCTGCTGCCGCACGGCAGGCCGGGCGAGGCCGCCGCGCTGGCCGAGACCCTGCGCGCGGAAGTCGCATCCCGCCCGGTCTACCTGTCCAGCACCACCCAGCTGCGCGTCACCGCCAGCTTCGGCGTGGCCATCGGACGCGGCGGCGAGCGCCACTGGCAGCGGCTATTCGGCGCGGCCGACGCTGCCATGTACCGCGCCAAGGCCGAAGGGCGCAACTGCGTTCGCGAGGCACAGCGCGAGGAAGGGGTAGCAACCGGCTGAACCAGGCCGACCCCGGAACCAGCACGGAAACGATGGACGAAAAAAACCCGCATCGCTGCGGGTTTCTTCCAGATATCCGAGGCCGGTGCCCGGCAAGGACTCGGTCACCTACGCCGGCTGAAACGAAGAAAGGCTCGCTTGCGCGAGCCTTTCTAAATATTGGTGCCCAGAAGAGGACTCGAACCTCCACAGTGTTGCCACCGCTAGGACCTGAACCTAGTGCGTCTACCAATTCCGCCATCTGGGCTTCGTTTCGCTGCATTGCTGCCGCGATGCGAAGAAAGAAATTATGCCGAGCCCGACAGGGACTGTCAACACCTTGGCGCAAAAAATTTGTGCTCCCTATTGCCCGCCGCCGTGCCGCAGGAAGTCCACCTGCGCCGGCCGGCCAGGCAGGTCCAGCGCGGCCATCGCCGGGGGCGTGCTGGCGATGGACTTGCCGGCACGCAGTACCCGCAGGCGCGTGGCGCGCAGGCGGATCGCCTCCACCGGGTCGCGCGCCTGCAGCAGCACCAGGTCGGCGCGGCAGCCAGGCGCCACGCCGTAGGCGTCCAGCCCCAGGATCTGCGCGGGCGTGGCGGTCACCGCGGCAAAGCAGGCGCGCATGGCCTCCTGCCCGGTCATCTGCGCAACGTGCAGCCCCATGTGCGCCACTTCCAGCATGTCGCCGGAGCCGAGGCTGTACCACGGATCCATCACGCAATCGTGGCCGAACGCCACCCGCACGCCGGCCTCCAGCAACTCCGGCACGCGCGTCATGCCGCGGCGCCGCGGATAGGTATCGTGCCGCCCCTGCAGCGTGATGTTGATCAGCGGATTGGCGATCGCCGCCACGCCGGCCTCGCGCATCAGCGGGATCAGCTTGGACACGTAGTAGTTGTCCATGGAATGCATCGAAGTCAGGTGCGAGCCCGCCACCCTGCCCTGCAGGCCGAGCCGGACGGACTCGCTGGCCAGCGTCTCGATATGGCGCGACAGCGGGTCGTCGCTCTCGTCGCAATGCATGTCGACGCGCAGGCCGCGGTCCGCCGCCAGTTCGCACAGCAGCCGGACCGATTCGGCGCCCTGCGCCATGGTGCGCTCGAAATGCGGGATGCCGCCGACCACGTCGACGCCCATGTCCAGCGCGCGCTTCAGGTTGTCCAGCGCGCCGGGCGCGCGCAGCACCCCGTCCTGCGGGAACGCCACCAGCTGCAGGTCCAGGTAAGGACGCACGCGCTCGCGCACGTGCAGCAGCGCCTCCACCGCCAGCAGCCGCGGATCACACACGTCCACATGCGAGCGGATCGCCAGCAGCCCGCGCGCCACCGCCCAGTCGCAATAGGCCAGTGCGCGCTCGACCAGCGCTTCCTGCGTCAGCATCGGCTTGAGCTCGCCCCACAGCGCAATGCCTTCGAGCAGCGTGCCCGACTGGTTCACGCGCGGCAGACCGTACGACAGCGTGGCGTCCATATGGAAGTGCGCATCGACGAACGGCGGCGTCACCAACTGGCCGGCCGCATCGATCTCCTCGGCGGCGCGTGCAGCCAGTGCCGGCTCAACCGCGGCGATGCGGCCTGCGGCAATGCCGATATCGATGTCGGTGCGCCCGTCGGGCAGGTTGCAATGCCGCAGGATCAGGTCGAGCATGGGGGTCTCTCAGGCAGCAGGCACGGCGATGTTCTCACGGCGCCGGCTCGGGCGCCACGGTGGGCGGGTCCAGGCGTCATACGCGCCGGTCGGGCGCCGCAGGCTCGGGCTCGAGTCCGCAGCCGCGCAGCAGCAGCGCCACCAGGTGCTCGGTGGCCTGCGCATAGTCCTGCTGCTTCAGCTGGCTGACGCCGAGCACCGCGCATACCTGCGACTCGAAATCCGCATAGGTCTGCGTGGCCGCCCAGATCGTGAAGAACAGGTGCTGCGGGTCGACCGGCGCCATCTGGCCGCGGTCGATCCACTGCTGCACCACCGCCGCCTTGCGCGACACCAGCTCGCGCAGCACCTGCCGCAGGACCTCGCCGATCTCATGCGCGCCGTGCAGCAGTTCATTGGCAAATACGCGCGATGCATCCGGATGACTGGCCGACAGCCGCATCTTGGCGCGGATGTATTG
Organism: Cupriavidus necator N-1; assembly: GCF_000219215.1. Classification (NCBI taxonomy): domain Bacteria; kingdom Pseudomonadati; phylum Pseudomonadota; class Betaproteobacteria; order Burkholderiales; family Burkholderiaceae; genus Cupriavidus; species Cupriavidus necator. Next base: position 1,716,509 of record NC_015723.1, read on the forward strand.
TTCCAGCGCCACCTGAGGCGGCAGCTCGGCGCGGATGATATCGGTCTCCGACAGCCACAGCTGCAGCGTATGCGCCAGCACGGCGCGGTACAGCGCCTGCTTAGTGCGGAAGTAGTAATGCAGGTTGGACTTTGGCACGCCGGCGCGCATTGCGATCTCGGCCATGGTGGCGCCGGCAAAGCCCGCGCGCGCGAAGACATGCTCGGCCGCGTGCAGGATCATGGCCTGGTTCTCCTGCCGGATGCGCCCGCCCGGGGCATCGCACGCGGGTAGCGGGCGCCGCGCCGTGGCGCTGGCGGGCGCGTCCATCAGCGCGTGCCGTAGAGGCGGTCGCCGGCGTCGCCCAGCCCGGGCACGATATACCCGTGCTCGTTGAGCGTGTCGTCGATGGCCGCGGTGACGATGCCGACCTCAGGGTGCGCTGCACGCAGCGCGCGCAGCCCGGGGCGCGAGGCGATCAGGCACACGTACTTCATGGTGGTGACGCCGGCCTCTTTCAGGCGGTTCAGCGCGGCGATGGCCGAGTTGCCGGTGGCTAGCATCGGGTCCACCACGATCACCATGCGCTCCTGGATGTCTTCCGGCATCTTGAAGTAGTACTCGATCGGCTCCAGCGTCTCGGGGTCGCGGTACAGGCCGATATGCCCGACGCGCGCCGCCGGCAGCAGTTCCAGCATGCCGTCGATAAAGCCGTTGCCCGCGCGCAGGATCGACACCAGGCACAGCTTCTTGCCGGACAGCACCCGCGACTGCATCGGCGCGATCGGCGTGCGGATGGCGACGGTCTCCATGGCCAGGTCGCGCGTGGCTTCGTAGGTCAGCAACTGGCTGATTTCGCGCACCAGCCGGCGGAAGTTGTCGGTGGTGGTCTCCTCGCTGCGCACCAGGGTGACCTTGTGCTGCACCAGCGGGTGGTCGACGACCAGCACGCCGGGCAGGCCGGCAGCATCGGCATCGAGTGGGTCAACAGCGGGAACAGCGGACATGTCGTTCATGGTGACGCTCCTGATGCCACGTTTCACATGCAATGCCTGCCAGCAACGTCGGCCGCCTGGCGGCCGACGTGCTCAGAACACGGTGCCGTCGCTGATGATGGCGAACGGCGGCGCGCCACCCGGGCGCCGCTTGGCGGCAATGCGGCGCCCCGCCGCCCAGGTGCCGCCTTCCAGCACGCGCGCCAGCGGGAAATTTTCTTCCTGCAAGCCAAGCGCCTGGCGCACGCCGTCGGCCACCAGGTCCAGGCCGGTCACTGTCAGCGCGCGCCATTCGACGATCACGGGCTCATCCACCGCATGCGGCACGGCGGCAAAACCGGGGTCGCGCGGCACCATCAGCTCGAAGTCGTAGAGCAGGCCGCCGTTGCGGTATTCGGGCAGGCCCGTCAGCGCGTCCAGCCCGGTCACGGTCAGGCCGGCGTCTTCCAGCGGCTCCAGCAGTGAATAGGTCAGCCATTGCGTGAGCTTGTGGAACGGTACCAGCCCGCCCGGCGCGGCCGGATGCCGCCAGCAGTCGCCCAGCGAAACGCCTTCGACAATGATCCGCCCCGGCCATACCGGCCCCAGGCCGACCAGCAGCGTGCGCAGCAGGAAGCCGGCGTCGAGCTGCCCGTTGACCGCATGCGCCTTCAGGTAGTCGTAGAGGTTGCCCAGCCGCGCCGGCCGGCCGAACAGCGCCGGAGTCGCCTCCATCACCTCGCCCAGGCGGCGCAGCAGGCCGGCGCGGCCTTCCAGCCCCACCAGCGGGTTGTGCTGCGCGACCTGGAAGGCGTGGGCGATGCTGTCGGCATCGATGCGCTGCAGCCGCTCGGCGTCCGCGCGCAGCGGATCGCCCGGCGCGGCCGAGAAGCCGCCGCGCGCGAACAGGACGAAGCTGGCCACGCCCAGCCCTTCCGAGCGCGTCAGCACCAGGTCGCTGGCCGGATCGCGGTAACGCCAGTCCGGGCCGGCGCCGGCATCCAGCAGTACGCTTGGAATGACCAGGTCGATGCCGATGCGGGCGCGCTCCTCGCGGTGCTCTGGCCCGCTCAGCGCGGCACGCTCGCACAACACCTGCCAGCGGTCCGCGCGCTGGTCGACGGCGCCACTTTCAAAATGGCGCCAGCGGCTGTGGTACGGCACCTGCAGGTCCGGATAGCGCTGGCGGATGGTGCTGGCGACATAGTCGGCAATTGCATGCACGCGGTCCGGATGCCAGGTGAAAAGCTCGGACGCGCCGCTGGCCACGTGTTCGGTGACCGCCGCGCAATGCGTGCGCACCGCCTCGGCACACAGCAGCGCCGAGGCGGGATGCCCTTCCGGCACCGGGCTCAGCCAGCCGGCACCCGGCCGCATCTCGTTACCTGTGCCCTGGCGGTCCATGCCGGGCTTGCCATCCTCGGGAAACATCGTCATTCGTTCAACCCCCTGCCCTTTGCCAGGGCCAGTTCGTTCGCATCCGGCGGCGTGTAGTGCGTAAAGTAGCCGGCGGCCACCTTGGCATCGATCTCGACACGGGCATCGGCGGGGATCAGGGCCTCGGGGATGGCCACCTGCTCGACCACCTCGATGCCCTGCGCCACCAGCGCGCCATGCTTCATGTTGCTCATCGACGCCCAGCGGTCGATGCGGCGGATGCCCAGCCAATGGAACACATCCGGCATCAACTCCTGGAAACGCATGTCCTGCACGCCTGCCACGCATTCGGTGCGGGCAAAGTAAGTCTCGGCACGGTCGCCGCCCACCTGCCGCTTGCGGGCGTTGTAGACCAGGAACTTGGTCACCTCGCCCAGCGCGCGGCCCTCCTTGCGGTTGTAGACCACCAGCCCGACACCGCCCTGCTGCGCCATCTCGATGCACACCTCGATGCCATGTGCCAGATACGGCCGGCAGGTACAGATGTCTGACCCGAACACATCCGATCCGTTGCATTCATCGTGCACGCGGCACGCCACGCGGGTCTCGGGCTTGCCCAGCTGGCTGACGTCGCCGAAGAAGTACAGCGTCATGCCGCCGATGGGCGGAAGGAACACCTTCAGGTCCGGCCGCGTCACCAGTTCCGGGAACATGCCGCCGGTCTGCTCGAACAGGCTGCGGCGCAGCACGCTTTCCTTGATGCCGAAACGGGCCGCCAGCCCGGGTAGGTACCACACCGGGTCGACCGCCGCCTTGGTCACCCGCACGTCGCCATTGGCATGGAGGATGTCGCCGTCGGGCTTGAGCCGGCCGGCCGCAATGGCCGACACCAGCTCCGGCATGTTGATATGCGCACGGGTGACGGCGATGGTCGGGCGAATATCCACGCCGGCCGCGATGCGGTCGGCAAAGACGGTGGAAACCAGGTGGCCCCAGGGATCCAGCGAGACAATTTTCTCCGGGTCGCCCCATTGCGGATGCGGCCCAATGGCTTCCGCCGGCGCGGTATCGGTCAGGTCGGTGCGATGGTCGCGCTGCAAAGCGCCCGCGGCAACCGCCAGGGCCCGGTAGATGGCGTAGGCGCCAGCATGAGTGCCGATCACATTGCGCTGTGCCGGATTCGCCAGGCTGGCGATGACCGGCCCGCGCTCGGCCGCCGTGGGGGCGCCCCAGTGGATGGGCTCGGCCGGCTTGTCGCGGCGTGCGTGTGAGGTGAGGACGATATGGTCGGACATGGCACCCTCGGTTCCCGATGGAATCCTGACCAAATGGTCAGGTTTACGATTCCATACTAGGCAACCTTTGTGCCATCGCCCAATGCCCGTTTACGCGAGTGTTGCGGCAATGTGTGTGGCGCCGAACGCAAGTCCGCGCTGGCGGCATGCACGCATCGCGTGCCGGCGGCGAGACATCGCGGGTGCATACGCACCAACAAAAGGCGCGCACGGCCATGCGGGCACGGCGCCGTCCGGGGCAAACCGTGCCGCCGCTGCGCGGCAGTGCCTGCAAGCATTACACGCTTTGCCGGCCGGCGGGGTCGCGGCCGTTGCCCAGCAGCGCACGCAGCGCCGCCAGCGGCTGGGCGCTTTCGATGTAGCGATAAAACAGCACGCCGGCCACATTGCTGAGCCCCCACGCGGCAACCATGCCGAGCGCGTTCAGCACCGGCTGGCCCGGCGCCAGGTTCGACACCAGCGCGTTGACCAGCAGGCAAACCGGAAAGTGAACCAGGAACACCGAATAGGAAATGCGCCCGAAGAAGCCGACCACGCGCGCCCGCGGCCAGCGCTCCAGCCAGCCGCCGCGGCGCGCCACCGCCAGCAGCAGCGCAGTGGCAAGCGCCACCGCGATGCGCAGCCGGAAATCCACCGCCAGCGCCGCCAGCGCGACCGCGCCGATAAGCAGCAGCGGCAACACCGGGCGGCCGGGGTTGGACGCCCAGTAGGCCAGCGCCCCCATGCCATAGGCGCCGAAGAAGTACACGGCCCAGATATCCCACGCGGCATCGCGGTTGAACCAGAACAGCGACGCCACCGCCACCAGCGCCACGATGCCGATGCTGGCCCCGGCACCCGCCGGCGCTTTCCCGCCCGCCACGGCGCGCGCGGCCCACAGCGCGCCCAGCAGCAGCGCAAACAGCTGCAGGTCGATAGCCACGTACCAGACCCCGGCCGAGAGCGCATCGACATCGAGCACGTTATGCAGCAGCGTCACGTGCGCCAGGAACTGCAGCAGGCCGGGCGGCGCGGGGATCGAGTCGTGCACCATCCAATGGCGCGCCAGGGCGGCACCGGCAATGCTGAGCAGCAGCGCCGCGGCAAAGGGCACCACCAGCTTCTGGTAGCGCCGCCACAGCACCAGCAGCGGATGCTGGCGGATCTCCAGCCGGCCATGCGGCGCCAGGCTGCGCGCGGCGAGAAAGCCGCTGATCACTAGGAAGACCTGCACAGCGATGCGGGCGTAGTCGTACAGCCAGTCCACCAGCCCCGGGGCCAGCCGATACGCGGTATCGGACATCGGGCCATAGAAGGCCAGGTGATGGAGCACGATCAACTGGGAGCTGACCGCTTTCAGGGCGTCGATGCAAGGCAGGCGCGACGGACGAGGGCTCATTGTTATAGGAATGCTGCAATTGCCACGGAAGGCGCGATTCTACCTGCTTGCACCGGCTCTAATATGGCGCATACGCCACTACCTATAGATTCGTTACACACTGCCCCGGCTTGTTGCGAGTTTGCCGTCGCGGCCCAAAATTCAACTGTCGGGTGGATAGGGGGGACGTCAGGCTTGAACCACGTATTCAAGGGACGTTTCTTTGTGCGCCAGTAGGCTAAGCTACAATCACCATTGCCACTGGGGCCCGCTTATGCAGCACCGCACGCTCTTCTCCCGCGCCGGTCACGCCTTCCGTTGCGGCTTGGCTGTGTGCTCCCTCATCGCCCTTCTGGCCGCGGCCCTGGCGGGATGCGAGGGAGTCCCGCGGGATACCGCGGCGACACCGCCACCGCCCCGTCAACCGATTGCGCCCAGCGACGACGTGTACCCCGCCCCGACCACGGTGCGCGACACGAGACCTGCGGCGCGCACTCCGTAGGCGGCATTTGCCGGCCGCGCCCCAGCAACCGCGGCCTGATTAGCCGGCCGAGCGCTGCAAGCGCATCGATACCGAAAAGCTGTCCGCGGGATGCACCGTCACCGAGACTTCGAACGTCTCGCCGGCCGCATCCATATAGCGCCGCACGATCTTCAGCGCCGCGGCGCCAGGGTCCAGCCTGAGCGCGTCAGCAACGCGCCGGTCGCTGACCGCAACCGCGCGCACATCCTGGTAGATCTCTGCAATCTGCCGGTCATAGCGTGACTCGATCAGCGTGCTGACCAGCGTGTCGGGCGACTCCCGCACCATCTCGCCGATCTCCGCATAGGCAGGATCCACGTAGACATCGGTCCACGCCATCGGCGTGCCGTCCTTGCCGCCATCCATGCGCAGGCTAGAGATGCGCAGCCAACGCGCACCGGGCGCGCAGCCGATTTCCGCCGCGACGTCGGCCGGCACGGCAACCTCCTCGACCGACTGCACCACGCGCAGGTGCTCCGCGCCGAACTGCACCAGGTCATCCACCGACGCCAGCGACGGCCGGAACACCGGCCGCGGCCTGGCCGATTCCACCCGCGTGCCCACATTCTTGCGCCGCGACACCAGTCCCAGCTGCTGCAACTCCTGCAGCACCGCACGGATGGTGTAGCGGCTGGCCTGGTACTGCTCGCACAGCTCGAATTCGGTGGGCAGCAGCGACCCGACCGCGTAGCGGCCGGTGGTGATCCCCTCGATAAGTTGCCTGCTGATCTCTGCTGGATTGGATTTATTCATGACCGCCTGCCGCGTCACAACCATTGAACGCGGGTTAACCCTCATTTTCTAAATATGTTCGAACATATTTAATGTGGATATGTTCGAACATATTACCGGACTGCCCCTTTCCCCTCAAGGTAGCACCATGACCCTGTTCTCTGCCCCCACCGCCAGCACCGTCGTTGATTCCATCCTGTTCCGCGATGCCTTTGGCACCGCCAAGATGCGCCAGATCTTCTCCGATGTGGCGCTGATCCAGCGCTATATCGACGTCGAGGTCGGGCTCGCCAGGGCCGAGGCCAGGGTCGGCGTGATCCCGGCGGAAGCAGCCGAGGTCATCGCCCGCGAATCGCGCCTGGAGCGCATCGACTTCGACCACATGCGCGAGGAGACCGACATTGTCGGCTATCCGATCCTGCCGCTGGTGCACCAGCTGGTAGCGATGTGCGGCGAGGCCGGGCGCTACGTGCACTGGGGCGCCACCACGCAAGACATCATGGACACCGCGGTCGCGCTGCAGGTGCGCGACGCGCTCGACAGCATCGACGCCGATATCCGCGAACTGCGCGGCATCCTGGCCGACCTGGCGGTGAAGCACCGCGACACCCCGATGGCGGGCCGAACCCACCTGCAGCAGGCGCTACCGGTGACCTTCGGCTACAAGGTGGCGATCTGGCTGGCCATGTTCGACCGCCACCAGCAGCGCCTGGCAGAACTGCGCCCCCGCGTGGCCGTGGTCGAATTCGCCGGCGCCGCGGGCACGCTGGCGTCGCTGGGCGGACAAGGCGACAACAAAGGCTTCGCCGTGCAGGAAGCCCTGGCTGAAGAACTGGGCCTGGGCGTTCCCGCAACCACCTGGCACGTGGCGCGCGACGGCTTTGCCGAGGCAGTGAACCTGCTCGCACTGATCACCGGCTCGCTCGGCAAGATCGCGCTCGACATCATGATCATGGCGTCGACCGAGTTCGCCGAGGTTTACGAGCCCTTCGTCAAGGGCCGTGGCGCCAGCAGCACCATGCCGCAGAAGCGCAACCCGATCTCCAGCGAGCTGATGCTGGCGGCCTCCAAGGCGGTGCGCCAGCACGCCGGCCTGATGGTCGACGCGATGGTGCAGGACTTCGAACGCGCCACCGGCCCCTGGCATGCGGAATGGATCGCCATCCCCGAGAGCTTCATCCTGAGCGCCGGCGCGCTGCACCAGGCCAGGTTCGCGCTGGGCGGCCTGATCGTCGATGAAGCCCGCATGAAGCACAACCTGGGCATCTCCAAGGGCCTGATCGTGGCCGAGGCCGTGATGATGGGCATGGCCCCCCATATCGGCCGCCAGCAGGCGCACGACGTAGTCTACGACGCCTGCCGCACCGTCAACGAACACGGCGGAACGCTGGCCGACGCGCTCGCCGCGCTGCCCGAGGTCACCCAACACTTCGACCGCGCCACCATCGACCGCATGACCGATCCGGCCAACTACCTGGGCCTCGCGCCGCAGATGGTCGACCGCGCCATTGCCCTTTCCAAGCAATCCGCAGCCTGAAACCGCAGACCAGTCGCCCGGCATGCCGCTGAACAAGGCACAGGCGATCTGCCATCACAAGAACACCGACACAGGAGACAAACCCCATGAACCCCATCAGCAAGCTGGCCGCGTGCGCGGCACTGGCCATCGCCACGGCGGCGGCCGCTACCCCGGCGTTGGCCCAGGCCTGGCCGACCAAGCCGATCACCTGGATCGTCCCGTTCGCAGCGGGCGGACCGACCGACGCGCTGGCGCGCACCATTGCCGAGCGCGTCTCGCGCGAGGTCGGCCAGTCGATCATCATCGAAAACTCGCCGGGCGCCGGCGGCACTGTCGGCGCGGCCAAGGCGGCGCGCGCGCCGGCTGACGGCTACACCATGCTGGTGGGGCACATGGGCTACATGGGCGCGGCCCCCGCGCTGTACAAGAAGCTGCCCTACGACCCGGTCAAGGATTTTGCGCCGGTGTTCCGCTTCCCGGATACGCCGATGGTGCTGATGGTGCGCAAGGACCATCCCGCCAAGGACGTGCGCGCGCTGGTCGAGTACGGCAAGAAGAACCCGGGCAAGCTCAATATCAGCAACGCCGGCATGGGCTCCACCTCGCACCTGGTGGCGACGCTGTTCGCCGCGTCGGCGGGTATGCAGGTGTCGCTGGTGCCGTACAAGGGCGCCGGCCCCGCGCTGATCGACGTGATCGGCGGGCAGGTGGATGGCATGTTCGACCAGACCAATACCGCGCTGCCGCAGATCACCGAGTCCAAGGTGCGGCCACTGGCGGTGACCTCGGCCACCCGCGTGGCGCAGCTCAAGGATGTGCCGACGCTGGCGGAGTCGGGGCTGCCCGGCTTTGAAGCCAGCACGTGGTACGGCATCTACGCGCCCAGGGGCACGCCGCAGGCCGTGGTCGACAAGATGCAGCAGGCCTACCTGAAGGTGATGAGCGACAAGGCCTTCACCGGCAAGATGACCGCACAGGCAATCCAGATGCTGCCGCCTGAGCAATACACCGCCGCGGCGCTGGGCAAGCACACCCAGTCCGAGATCACCCGCTGGAAGACCGTGGCGGCCAAGGCCAACATCTCGCTGGACTGAGCACCATGTCCGGATTGCGCATAGAACACGACGCCTTCGGGCCGGTCGACATCCCCGCCGACCGCTACTGGGGCGCCCAGACGCAGCGGGCGCTGGCGATCTTCGAGGTCGGAGAAGAACGCTTCCCCGCCTGCCTGGTCCACGCCTTCGGCGCGCACAAGATGGCGGCGGCCCAGGCCAACCTGCGCTGCGGCGTGCTGGATGCCGCCATCGCCGAGGCCATCATCGCCTCCGCGGCCGAGTTGCGCAGCGGCCAGTTCGACAGCCATTTTCCGCTGACCATCTGGCAGACCGGCTCGGGCACGCAGACCAATATGAACGCCAACGAGGTCATCGCCAACCGCGCCAACGAGCGGCTAGGCCAGTCCCTGGGCACGCGCGCGCCGGTGCACCCGAACGACCACGTCAACGCGTCGCAGTCTTCCAACGACAGTTTCCCGACCGTCATGCACATGACCGCCGCGCTGGAACTGGAAGACCGCCTGCTGCCCGCGCTGGCGCTGCTGCGCGACACCCTGCTCGAGCGCGCCCACGCCTTTGCGGATGTGCTCAAGATCGCGCGCACGCACCTGATGGATGCCGTACCCATGACCATGGGCCAGGCTTTCGAAGGCTTCACCGCGCAGGTCGATCACGCCATCGAGCGCGTGCGCGACGCCCTGCCCCGCATGCTGTTGCTGCCGCAGGGCGGCACTGCGGCCGGCACCGGCCTGAACGCGCCGGCGGGCTTCGCCCAGGCGTTTTGTGCGGAAGCCAGCCAGCTGACGGGCCTCGCCTTCCGCCCCAACCCGTGCAAAGTCGAGGGCATGGCCGCGCACGATGCACTGGTCGAACTGTCCGGCGTGCTCAACGTGATCGCCGTCTCCTTCACCAAGATCGCCAACGACCTGCGCTGGCTCGGCTCGGGCCCGCGCTGCGGGCTCGGCGAGCTGCTGATTCCGGAGGACGGCCTGACCTCGTCGATCATGCCCGGCAAGCGCAACCCGACCATCGCCGAGGTGATGGTGCAGGCCGCCATGCAGGTAGCCGGGAATCATGTCACGGTGACCATGGCTGGCGCCTCCGGCAGCTTTGAACTGAACGTGGCCAAGCCGGTGCTGATCTACAACGTGCTGCAGTCGGTGCGCGTGCTGGCCGACAGTGCGCGGGTGTTCGCGCAACGGCTGGTGCAGGGGCTGGTCCCCAACCAAGATCAGCTGGCACGCAACCTGGACAGTCCGCTGCTTGCGGTGACCGCGCTCAACCCGGTGCTGGGCTACGACCGTGCAGCGCAGATCACGACGCTTGCCGTTGCGAAGGGAATTTCGCCGCGGGAAGCCGCGATTGCGCTAGGATTTCTGAGCGGTGAGGAATTTGACCGGCTGGTGAACCCGATGCGTCTGGCGAAGGGGAACCCATAGGCATCGACCGCTGCGGCGATACTCACGGTCGCGAAATTGCTGATCACTTAGTCGTCTGCTTTCGGCCAGGACGAGACTTGCTACGACCCACGCGGCGGTGACCGCGTTATGGCAAGCTACAGTCACGCCTCGATCAAATGTCCGATACCTATGACCAAGCGCAAACCATGGATCTATGGAAGTGCCATCATCGGCCGTGATTGCTTGCAGCAAGACAGCTCATTCGATGCTCTAGTGAAAGAAGGGGGGTAAAGCCGTCAGCACAAAGTTCGTCGGCTTCAGCATTTCTCAGCAGTGCCCCCATCTTGCATCAATCGGCTGGTTGGCGACATCGCGTTACCAGCCGAGGCAAGGATCACGCCGACGCTTCAGGCGACGCTACAGCCGGAACCACTTTCTTTGCCGAAGCCCGCTTCTTCGTCACAAATTTCACTGCGACCGCCTTCGGGCCTGCTTTCGCGGCAACCTTGCCCTTAGTACCGGGTGCGGCCTTTTTCGCGACTGCTTTCGTTACGGCAGCTTTACTGCTCGTCGCCTTCTTGGCGCCTGCAGCCTTGGCCTTCTTCGCCAAGAGCTTGTCCTTTGCCGCTTGCTTTTCAAAACGGGCCGCGGCCTTTGCGGCTTCCACTGCCTGGGCAACCTCGCGCTTAGCCGCTTCAATTGCCTTCTTCGTGTCGGCGCGCAGCTTCAGCAAGCGCTTCTTCGCTGCCTGTGCCTCGCGGGCAAGCACGCTGGCCTTTTTCGTTGGCACGACCACCTTCTTTGCGGCAGGCTTGCCCTTGGCAGTTGCACTTACCCGTGTCGTTTTAGTTGTTGCGACCATGTTTTGTTATTCATAGTTGTGAGTGAAGCGCGGAGTATAACCGCACGAGTGGCGTTACATAATAGAGGTCAGTTTCTTCTTTATGTTGCGTCCAAGCGCGATCAGTCGGCGACTGAGATGCTGCCCCCTCTTCCGCAGCGCTTTCTTATTGGTATGTGGTACGTTCGCCAACTCAATCAGAGAAGCTCAGAGTGCAGCGATTCCTCGCCGCTTCCCTCCACATTGCAGGTGCCGCCGAAGGTGGACTACCGGCTGGCCGATTGGGACTTGGTTGCCTGACAGCAGGGTTGCGGCATATCGGGGCATGCCCGAATCATGGCGCATACTCCCGCGCCTGGACAACGGAGCGGGCTCAGACCAACCGCCCCGTTGCCCTGCCATGCTCAGGACAGGCACTCCCCGCTGTCGCGCGCGTCGCTGCGCGCGCCGTCGGTGAAGCCATCGCGCGAGCTGATGCGGGCGCCATCGGTGTAGGGGTCAGGCTTGCGCATGCCGTCTAGGTACGGATCAAAGCCACGGACCGCACACACGGACCTGCCCTGATGCGCGACCACGGGCAGCATGGCGGCCTCGGTGGCCGGACTGTGCGCGCCATCGGTAAAGGCGTCGCGCTGGCCGTTGTGTTCCGGCGCGGCAACGATCAGCGCATCAGCATATGCACCGGCGTGGGCGGTCTGGCTGAGCCCGGCGGCAAGTGCGGCAGCGGCAAGCAGGGTCTTGGCAAGGGTCTTATGCATTGCAATCTCCAACAGGGGTGTCGGCGGCGTTGCCGCGACGGCACTCCTCGTGCAGGCGATCAGCTACGGAACGGTATCGCCCGCACGGGATCGCCTCTGCCGTGCAAGCCGTTTCCTGGCGTGGGCCGGCTGCCATCCCATCGTGGCAGCGGCGTCGCGCCGGACTCCTGGATAAGGGGTACTTGCGCCCGATGTCGCAAGCGTGTTGCGTCAGGCGGGCCTGATGTTCTGATTCACGCGGAACAGGTTGGCCGGGTCGTATTTGCGCTTGATCTCGGCCAGTCGCGCATAGTTGTCGCGATAGGACGCCTTCACGTTGTCATTGCCCTCGTCCATCATCATGTTGATGTAGCCGCCGCCAGCAGAGTGCGGATGCAGGGCCAGCCAGTAGTCCTTTGCCCACTGCACGATGCGATCGTTGTTGGCCGGGTCGGGATCCACGCCGACAATCACGCTGGCAAAACTGGCATCGCGGTAGCTGAAGGCCGTGTCGTCGCAACTGGCGCGATGCGCTGCACCATTGATCGGATACAGGTGCATGGTCGAGTGCATCGACGGCAACTGCTGCGCGTACTTGATGTGCAGATCGATGGCCTTGTCGCTCAGGTCGCTGACGAAGTCGGCTTTCCAGTACCACTGCAAGCCCGCCGGATACAGTCCGTCGAACAGGCTCTGCAGGACAGGCCAGGGGATTGGCCCGGCAAAGTCCACCGCCGGCGGCATGGCCTCGCGAATCGGACGGAAATGCGTTTCGGCCTGGTCGAGCGGTCCGGTGTAGCACCACACTACGGCGCACATCTTCCGCAGGTGGACTTCCTCCGGGAAGGGCGCTGCGGGCGGCACCGTGACGAAACCGAACCAGCCATTGATGTCCTGCGGCGCGCTCAGGATGAAGTCGCGCCACCATGTCATCAGCTCGCGTGCCTGCTCCATCGGCCACAGCATCGGGCCGCCATAGACCGTGGCTACGGGATGAGCCTTGAACTCGAACGACGTCACCACGCCGAAGTTGCCACCGCCGCCGCGCAACGCCCAGAACAGGTCGGCATTTTCGTCGTCGCTTGCGGTGACGACTCGCCCGTCGGCCAGCACGACCTCGGCGCTGAGCAGGTTGTCGATCGTCAGGCCATAGGCGCGGCTGAGGTAGCCGATGCCGCCGCCGAGCGTCAGTCCGCCCACGCCAGTGGTCGAGATGAAGCCACTCGGCGTCGCCAGCCCGTAGGCACTGGCGGCGTGATCCACATCGCCCCAGGTGCAGCCACCGCCAACCCGCAGCGTCCTGCGTCCGGCATCGACAAACACGCCCTTCATGGGCGACAGGTCGATCACCAGTCCACCATCGCATGTGCCGAGCCCGGCGCCATTGTGCGCGCCGCCACGCACCGCCAGCAGCATCCCGCTGTCGCGCGCGGCGTTCACCGCCGCGATGACGTCCGCAACATCAACGCAGCGCGCGATGATCGCAGGACGCTTGTCGATCATTCCGTTGTACACGGCACGCGCCTGGTCGTAAGCCGCGTCGCCCGGCTGAATCAGTTGTCCCCGAAAATGCGCATTGAGCGCGGTTGCAACGGGTTCGCTCAACGAAGCTTCCATGGTTGTCTCCTGTCCGGTTGGTATGCAGGAGTTTTAGCAACCTTGGCGTTTCGAAAGCGTTAGGCGAGCCGTTACATGGGCGATTCCGCCTCCCGACCGGCGCACGGTGGTCGAGCCGAAACTAACGCGCGAGTAGCGCCCGCGCCTTGACGATGTCGGGCTGATCGAAGCCCTCGGTGAATCGCGCAAGCGGCGCCTCGACCACCTCATGCGGATTGGTGCGTCCCTGCGACGTTCGCAGCGTTGTCCATGACAAAGTGGCACGCAGTTCAAGCGGGAGCGCGCGTTGGGCCGTGGCGATCTCGATCGCCTTGATCAGCGATGACTCGGCTTCGGCAAGGTTTGCCCTGCTGCGCAGCAGCAATTCACCGCGCAGACGGTACAGCTCGGCGTCCACCCAGTGCTCGCCAGTGCGCCCGGCGCATTCGAACGCCTGGTCCAAAGCCGCCAACGCAGCCTCGGTCTCTCCTACGTCGCCCAGGCACTCAGCCAGCATGCCCAGATAGAGCGGCAGACGCAGGCGCGCCCCGGTCGCGTGAAAGCCCTCGATCGCCGCCTGCATCGCCACCACGGCGTCGGCGCCGGGCGACTGCTTGGCGTTCGCCCAGGCGAGCAGGATGCCTGCCCAGGCCAGGTAATAGCCTACGTGGTACTGCTCGGCGATCTCGTGTGCCTGGCGGGCATAGTGCAGCGTGTGACCGTACTCATGCTGCAGCGCATGCTGCGTCGCAAGATAGGACAGCGCGAGTGCCTGGGAGAACGGGTGTGCTACGCGGTTCGCCACCTCCAGCGCTTCGCGTCCACGCTGAAGGGCCTGATCGGCAAACCCCCTGAACCACAATCCATGCGCCGACCACGCGGCGGCCAGCACGCCGAAGTTACCGCCCATCAGGGACGCATGCTCGGCGTGCTGGGCCTCGTCATAAGCGCCGTGCGCGCGTTGATACGCGGGCTCGGCAGCCATCCAGTCGCCTTGCTGGACCAGACTACCCATGACGCTGGTCCATGCCATCACCGAGTAAGTATCGGAGCCCGACGGCCCCCAGCCCGCAATCAGTTCCTCGCTCAGGCTGCGTGCCTGTGCGAGTTCCGCCCTCACCACCAGGAAAAATGAAAGGCTGACCTGGGCGCGTGCTTGCTGACTGGTGTCACCCGCCAGCCGGCTCAGTTCCACCGCGCGCCGCAGCGGCGCCTCCAGTTCGGGGGCTGCCCAGCCTCGGGCGATGCGAATCGGTGGCGCAAGGTCGAGTTGCAGGGCCAGCGATTGACTGGCGCGCTCCTGCGGATCGGCAATCCGGTCCGCTTGCGCCAGCCCGCGCGTCAGCAAGGCAATGGCATCGTCATAGGCGTACACACTCTGCGCAACGCCGGCCGCGCGCCGATAGAATGCCGCCGCCTGGGCTGGCAGGCCCGCCCGCTCATAGTGCGAGGCGATCTGCGCGCTTGTCGCGTCGGGCGCATCGCCTGGCGCCTGCTCGAGCGCTCGCGCCACGCGCAAATGCAGGCGGCGGCGCTGCAGCGGACTCACGTCGGCGTATGCCACGTCGCGGATCTTGTCATGGCTGAAGTCAAAGGCCAGGCCACCACCGTCGGTCTGGCGCACGATGCGCCGCTGCCACAGCTCGTCCAATGCGCCTGCCAGGGCATCCTCGCCGAGGTCGCTTGCCTGGGCGAGGATGTCGGTCGTGAACGCCCGTCCAATGATTGCAGCAACCCCGACGATATCGCGGGCGCCCGGAGGAAGCTGTGCCAGCCGGTTCGAGATGACCGTGTAAACCTTGGGCGGCAACTTCGACGCCATGCCGCCCTGTGCGTCCCCGACCGGCATGGTGTCGGAGCGAGCCCGCATCATTTCGACCGCAAACAGCGGGTTACCCTCGCTCTCTTCGAACAGCCGGGTTGCCTCCGCGTCGGCCAGCGGACGGTCCAGGATCTGGGCCGCAATCTTTGCCGTTTCGGCAGCATCGAGTGTCCCCAATGAGATCTCGATGAACTGGTCGTCGCGGCGCAGTGCGTCCAGCAGCCGGTTCGCCGCGTGCAGCGGCATGATTTCCTCGGAGCGCGCCGTCGCGACCACCATCAGCCTTGCCGCCCCGTCGAAACGCATCAGGAAGCGCAGCCATTCGAGCGTCTCGCCGTCGCACCATTGCAGGTCGTCGAGCAGCAACAGCAGTGGCCCGCCTT
This sequence comes from Cupriavidus necator N-1, assembly GCF_000219215.1. Classification (NCBI taxonomy): domain Bacteria; kingdom Pseudomonadati; phylum Pseudomonadota; class Betaproteobacteria; order Burkholderiales; family Burkholderiaceae; genus Cupriavidus; species Cupriavidus necator. The sequence goes on from NC_015723.1 coordinate 1,732,099, forward strand.
GTGCAAGCACCGCTCGCGCAAGCGCCTCGAAGAACCGTTGGCGTTGCCAGTACTCGGTAAGGGGCGACGGCGGCGACAGTCCGGATTGCTGCGTGAGGAGTTCGGGCAACAGGCGCGTGACCTCGGTCAGCCACAGTCTGTCGAGATTGCCGATCGCGCCACTCAGGCCAGGGCTGCGCAGCCAGCCGGTCACCGGCGCAAACGCGAGCTGTCCCTCGGCCGCATAGGCGCGCGAATGCGCCACGGTGATGCCTTGCTCGGCCAGATGGACGAGCAGCTCCTCCGCCAGGCGTGATTTGCCGATGCCGGCTTCGCCCAGGATCAGGACAAACTGCTTGTCGGCCAGTTGGGTACGCTGCCAGACTTCAAGCAACCGGCGCCATTCGCCATGCCGGCCAATCATTGGCAGCATCGCATCCCGCGGGCGTTGGCGCTGCATTGACGCGGCCTGGCCGGCCAGCCGCGCATAGGCCTCGCGCATGGGTTCGCCGGGCAGGACGCCCAGTTCGCGCGCGAGCGTTTCCACACAGCTACGATAGGCGCGCATGGCCGATGCGTGGTCGTGGTTCAGCGCGTGCAGGCGCATCAGCGCCATGCAGGTAGGTTCGCGGCACGGGTCGAGCCGCTGCAACTGCTGTGTGTGCTTCAACGCCTTTGCATAGTCGCGCCGGTCCTCACTCAGTTGACCGAGGCGCGCAAGCGCCGCGATGCACTGTTCGCGCAACCTTTCGCGCTCGGGGCGGATCCACTCGTCATAGCAGTTGGCCAGCAGGTCACCGCGATAGAGATCCGCGGCATGCGTCAGCAGCTCTTCTTCAGCGCCGGCGTCGCCGTGCCTCGAGGCCCTGGCCGCAGCCGCAAGCGCGGACTGGAACTGCGCTACATCGAGGTCGGGCGCCGAATCGGGCAGCCATTGCACCGTTTGCGCATCGGCATGGACAAACTGATCTGCCTCCGGCCAGGTCTTGCGCAGCTGAAACAGCAGTTGACGCAGGGCATTGCGCGCCTGCGCCTGCGAGGAATCAGGCCAGAACAGCACGGCGAGCTGCTGCCGCGTCTGCGGTGCGTCGCGATGCAGGACAAGGCAGGCGAGCAGTGCCTGCAAGCGGGGGGAGTTTGCGTTGAACAGGGGCGCGTCAGCGCCGTCGAGCTGGAACTCGCCAAACAAGCGTACGGAGAAGCGGGCCTGGGAAGTCATGCTGGAGCGCAATGCGGCACAAAGCGATGGGGAGCTCCTGTAGGCAGCGTACGGTGCGCACTGCGGTAGCGCTCGTGCGGGAACTCTCCAACACCCAAGCCCGCGCGAGCGCCATTCGTGACTATACTCGCGTTGGCGCGTCCAATCCGGCCAACATCGACGAGCAGGCCTTCGGGGTATTCATGATCCCCCCACGTACCGGACTTCGCTGCCTGCCTGCGCCACCGCAACGGCGATCGTTTCCTGGTGTACGACCAAGCCTACGTACTTGCTAAACTTGTCCATGACCTGCCCCCTCAATTGTGGCTCTGGGTTGTTGGTTTAACCCACCTCAAGCCTAATCCACGTCGCTTGAGGTGCGACAGGTCAATACATTCTGTCTAGTTCCCCAGCCGCGCTAGCGCCTCACGCATTGGCCCCAGCGAGACCTTGATCACGCCATCGAGCGGTGTATCCATTTCCAGGATCAGGAGGATCGCCCCTGAAGCTGACAGCGCGCACAGGAGAAAGGCGACCACAATGGTCCCGTTTCGCGGCGCGAGCAATCCGAATGCGCCAAAGATAATGGCGAGCCACGACACCATCACAACCAGCAGCGGCAGGGCCACGGAGCCTTCTCTTTGCAGCAGCGCCAGCGAGCGGGACGCGAAGACTTCATCGGAGATCCGGAGGGCGCGCGCCTGGATCTCACGTTGCGCGGGGGTGGTGGGCGAGAGTTCCGCTACCTTCTGTTGGAACGCCTCCACGCGGGCGCTGATTTCCGGGTTAGTCAGCCGTGCCGTGCGGCCTGCGTCGTCGGATGCCAGCAGATCGACCCACAACGCATAGTCGCGCCGAAGAGTGGCACGGAGCTCCTGCGCTGGAGGCCCATACTGGACCAGCAGGCGATCAAGGCGAACAATGCTTGCGGCATTGTGCACAAGGTCACCCTTAACCGTGTCGAACGTGCTTTTGGCCGATGAGATCAGCAACCCAAGCACCAAGGCGGCAATGGTCGCGATCAGCCCGGTCGCTAGCTTGATGGCGTTGCTCGATTCCTCGCTGAGGTGATGCTCCGGCAACATGCGGCGCACGTAAAGGCCAAGCAGTGCGGCGCAGAAGATGCACAGGAACGTGATCAAGGCGATGACGAGTTGGCTCACGCTTCCGTCCTCCGCTTAAAAATCCATTGCACCCAATACAGCTTGTCGACTTGGCGGCCATTCCCGCGCTCGGCCGGATGCACGCTCCCCGTATCGGGGCCCACTAGGCTAGTGGCTAAACCGGGCGACAGCTGCAAAACGGGTAACGCAGGTCACGGTGACCGCAGTCGCAGCTGGTGATAGGCAACTCGCCCCTGTTCACTCGTCTCGTTGACGCTTCATGATGCCGGATACCCGCGGCATACCTTTCGCAATGGTGATTGCCTGACTGGAAGCTGTGGATTAAACGGGTCGATGCAACGGATTAATGAAATCGTTCAGCCAGTGTATTGAAGTTTAGTGTTTTTCGCAGTTTTGTCGCAACAAGAGAGATCAGTCGACAAGAAGCCAGCGGTGATGGTTGGCTTATGCGGCCAACGAATAGAATTTGAGAGCGCACGGGCCAGTGGTTACCGGCAGGCAGTGTTCTTGTGGAACCGCTGTGCGAGCTACTTTAGCCGCCATGGCTTTCTGTTGGCTCCGGGAAGCAATCTCCCGGATGAAGTGCGAGCTTCGCGGGCGTTTCAGCGGCACGAAGGCTTGACACTGTACTGCATGAGGTGTGACTGGCCACGACACTGTAGCCCGCCTCGCATTCACTATGGGTCCTAGCCGAAGACCTCGGATGCGTCCGTCATCAGTCTAAGCCCATGGGCTCGGATTCGTTCCTGGGCACGCCGGGCAAAGACTGATGCATCCAGGTGTGACCCGAGCATCCGTACGCCGTGGGAGACTCGTCGAAAAATGAAATCAACTTCGTTTTCGGTGAAGTCGCCGTAGGCAAGGTATGCCCTCAGCATCTCGTTAAGGTAGGCATCACACTCACCTCGCTGCAATACTAGTGCGCTTGCCAGCAGAGACCGCGAGTGCCACCGCAGCCACCGGCGTCTCCAGTGCTTGTAGTCGTCCTTTACCAATTGACCCCTCCATTGCCCGGCGGGGCCTTTCTTTACGCTGCCCGCAATTGCCAAGGAGTAGGGAGCACGCGGCGCGCTATTTGAAAATCATCATAGCGTGACGGAAATAGCAGGGCAATCGGCTTTCCCCTGGAGAAGGTCCCACCAAAGAGGGGGGTGGCGAGCCCGCGAGAACAAAGCCAATCATCTGGCTGCAACACCCAGAATCGGTATGTCAGTGCGCGTGCAACTGGCATACCGTGCCTTCATCGGCCATCGACCGGATATCAAGCCGCTTCTGACTCCAGCTGCAGCTACGCGCATGGCCACACGGGCCTCGCAGAGGTCACCATCCTGGACATCCCGCCTCAAAGATTGAGGCGCTGGAAATACCCAGTTAGTTCAAGGTAACCCCGTCCGACCGCGTTGCCTCCCCGCAATGCAGTCACCGCGCCCTCCCAATAGACCGCGCCGGTGCTCGCGCGGCTATCGAGTTCCTGATCATCCATCAGCGGTACCAGTTCGAGTGTGAGATCGCCTGCGTTCAACCGCATGGCAACCGGATAGCTCGTGCCGGTACGAGGCGAGCGCCAACGGCGCGCCGGCATGAAGTTGACCTCTTCGGGAGCCAGTACCTGGACGCGCCCGTCGCTGCCGCGCAGCGTGCCGCCTCCCCAGAACTTGCGCCCCGCCTTGTCCCGGATCTGGAAGGCCATCAACGCGCCGCCGTCATCCAGGTTGATGCCGATCCAGTCCCAGCCGACGGCCTCGTCGGCCAGCAAGGTCGACGACCATTCGTGATCCAGCCAGGCAGTGCCATGCACGGTTTCCTGCTGGGTGCCCCGCTTCAAGGTGCCGCTCACCTTGAGCCCCGGCTGGCTGTAGTAATAGCTCGCCTGGGCCGCCAGAGGGCCCTTGCGGCTGAAACCCCGTTCGCCCTGTAGCAACAACCGTTGGGTTGGCTCCATTGTCAGATCGAGGGTGAAATCCCGCGCGGGAAATCTGGCTCGGTAGCGCCCCGTCGCCTCTCGGCGCAGCGACCAGTTGTCGATGTAGACATCGGTATCGGCAGTGTCGGCAAGCGCCAAGCCGAAGCCGCTGCGCGCCGCGCGCTGGTCGTGCTGGAGCTTGCCGGCCACGGGATCGCTCAGGGCGACATTGGCGAACAGCAGTTGCTGCGGCGCGAAGCGGCTTGGGTTGGCCTGGTCGAACTGCGGGCGCGAGCGGAAGAACGTAACCTGGAAGCCGAGCGGCGCTCCTGCCGGCGTCTGCAGCCAGCCGGTGGCATACCACCATTCGGTGCGATAGTCGGGGTGTGCGCCGTGGTCGCGCGGGAAAGCCAGGGTTCGGCCTGCGTCGACTGGCGGATAAGCGGGCGCTGCGCCCAGCGCCGCGCCCGCCACGCCGCAACCCGGCAACAACCGCAGGAATGAGCGCCGCTTCACCAATCCTCCTGAACCGCGCGCACGGCGCTACGCGACATCGCGTGCCGCCCGCTCGCCAGCGCAGCCAGCGAGGCCGCCGCCACCACCGCGCTCGCCACCTGGGCCAGGAATGCCCAAGGCATATGCAAACTCATGGTCCAGTGGAACGACTGCGGGTTGACAACGTGAACCAGGATCAAGGCGATGACCCATCCCAGCGCAAGACCGGCTACCACGCCAAGCAGAGCGAGTAATGCGCCCTCCAGTGCCAGCATCGCGCCGATCTGCCAACGCATGAAGCCGAGATGCCGCAGCATGCCGAATTCGCGCGCACGCGCCAGGGCCTGCGCGCTGAAGCTGGCGCCGATGCCGAACAGGCCGATCATGACCGCTATGCCCTCCAGCAGGTAGGTCACTGCAAAGCTGCGGTCGAAGATTTTCAGGGTGATGGTGCGAATCTCGCCAGGCTCGGCGAAGGTAATGTGTTCACCGCCGGCGACGCGCTGGCGCAGCCTCTCCTTGACCTGCGCCGGGCCGGTGCCCTGCTCCAGCCACAGGGCGACGTCAGTGACACGCCGCTCGTCCGTGAGCCGTCGATAGTCGTCCTGGCTGATCACCACCGTACCATGCTGGCGCGCGTAATCGCGCCACACGCCGCCCACCAGGAAGGCGACGGGCCGGCCCTGCAGCGGCAACGTGATACGTTGCCCGGGGCGGAAGCCATAGAGGTCGACCATCGCCTCGCTGACCCATACCGCCGGCGGATCACCCGGCTGCGCCGCGACGGGCGCAGCCGTCAGCGGCAACCGTGCGCCCGGATTGCGCGGATCGATCGGCCTGGCAATGACCGTTACGGGGGGACGCTCGGGATCAAGCAGGATCTGGCTCGAACGTAGAAACTCCGCACGCGCAACGCCACGGACGCTGGCAATGGCCGCCTGGTCGTCAGGCGAGAAATACGGGCTATCGCCGCTTGACGAAGCACGCAAATAGAGGTCAGCCGGCAGGACATTGTGCAGCCAATCGTCCACCGAGATGCGGAAGCTTGACACCATGATCGCCATCGCGGCCATCAGGCTGAAGCTGGCGACAATGCCGGCCAGGGCGATGGCCGCGCGGCCCGGTGCGCCGGCGAGCTGGGTCAGGGCAAGCTGCGGCACAGCCTGTCGCCAAGAGGGCAGCAAGCCGAACACAAGATGCGCCAGCCGTGGCATCAGCAGGATAGCGCCCACCAACAGAAGCGCGATCGCCGCATAACCGAAGACCGGCAGATCCGCCACCGGCCGCAGTGGCGTCAGCCCAAGCCCGGCTGCCATCGCCGCAAGCCCGGTCCACGGCGAGCGCAGCCGCTTGAGCGGTGTCTCCTCATCGCCCGCCTTGAGCGCCTGCGCCGGCCGCGCACGGGCGGCCTCCCATGCCGGCGCGAGACTGCCGAGCACCGCCGCCGACAGCCCGAGCGCGAAGAAGATCAGCGCTGCCGGCGCGTCGAAGCGGACCTTGGGCTTTACACCTTCAAAGTAGCCACCGCCCAGATCGCCCCCCGCATACCCGAGCACCGCGGCAGCGAGGACGAAGCCAAGCGCCAGGCCGAGCATCGCGCCGAGCGCGCCTTGAGCCGCGCCTTCCGCCAGCAGCAGCCGCAGCAGGCCACCGCGTGTCACCCCCAGGGCGCGCAACAGTGCAAGCTGCGAGCGCCGCCGCAGCACCGAGACAGCCTGCATCGTGAACACCAGGAAGGCGCCTGTGAACAACGCCACCAGCGCAAGCACGTTCAGGTTCACCCGATAGGCGCGCGACAGGTTGGAAGTTCGCCGCGCGTTGTCCTGCGGCGATCCCGCCACCACCCCTGGCGGCAGCAGCGCGGCCACCGCTTGCGCAAAGCTGTCGGTGTCCACTCCCGGCCTGAGCTTGACGTCGATCCGCTGCAGCAGGCCAAGCCGGTCGAGGCGCCACTGCGCCGCACCGATATCCATCACGCCCAGGCGCATGCCCTCGCCCGCCGCCGGCAGCGTGCCGGCAATACGCAGCGTAAGCGCGGTGAGCCCGACTTGCACGGTGAGCGGATCCCCGGGCTTGAGGTCGAGCCAGCTCAGCGCCGCCGGCGAAAGGAACACGGCGTCGGGATCGAGAACCTCGAGCTTGCCCGCGCGCTCCTCGGCGGGCCGCCCGATCAGATTGGGGGTCACAGGCGCCGCCCGGAACACATCGATGCCAAACAGCGTCAGCGCACCGGTGCGCCCCGGCACCAGCGCATTGACTTCCACCACGGGGCTGGCCGCCGCCACCTCCGGCAGGCCCGCGATGCGCGGATAGAGCGATTCATCGAAGCCCATGCGCGGCCCGCGGATCTCCAGATCGGCATTCCCCATCAACGAGCGCACCGCCTGGGAAAACTCTGCCAGTGCAGCGTGGTTGACCAGATGCACGCCATAGCCCATTGCCACACCGATGGCCACGGCAAGGATGCCGATGATGGCGCGTCCGGGATGGGCGCCCAATTCGCCCAGAAGTAGCGCAAGGCCGAGCGAGCGCGGCGTTCGCATGGCTCAGGCTGCCGCGCTCATCGGCGGCTGGGGCCCCAGCGGCGTCAATCCGCCTGGCGTCAACTGCAAGACGCGATCCGCCGTCGCCGCAGCCAGTGCCGAGTGCGTGACGATAATCGCGGCCGTGCCGTTTGCGTTGACCAGTTCGCGCAGCAGGCTCAGCACCCGCGCAGCCGTCTCGTGATCAAGGTTGCCAGTGGGCTCATCTGCCAGCAGCAGCATCGGCCGGTGTACCAGGGCACGTGCAATCGCCACCCGCTGCAGTTCCCCGCCGGAAAGCTCGCGCGGCATACTGTCCTCGCGCCCCTCAAGCCCAACCGCGGCAAGCATCTCGGCAACGCGGGCCGACGCCTTTTCCCACTCGAGGCCGTTCAACAGCAGAGGCAGCGCCACGTTCTGCGCCGCGCTCAAATTCGGCAGAACATGGAAGGCCTGGAACACGAACCCCAGCTTTCGCCGCCTCAGCAAGGTTGCGGCATCGTCGTCCAGCTTGCCCAGGTCCTGTCCGTCGAACTGGATGCAGCCACTGTCGGGCCGATCCAGGCCGGCGATCAGGTGGAGCAGCGTCGACTTGCCCACGCCAGATTCACCCATGACGGCGACATATTCGCCGGCGTCCAGCGCAAGACTGACTCCGCGGAGAACGGTGCGCGGTCGGGCGCCGTTGTATGTCTTGGAGACGTCTGTAAGGGTCAGCACAATGTTGTCAACCTCGCGTGGCGCGCCTCTCTGTCCGTCTCGGTTCCCGGGTGAAATCCAGGCTGGAAATACACCCGCTGCGCCTATGGATGGCTCGGGGAATGAACCCGGCCGCTACATCAAGCATGCTTCAGGTCACCGCCGGAACCACAACATCGAGAGCCCGCACGCCACCCCCAGCAGCAGGACCGCTGCTGCCGAGAACAATGCACTGATCTCGGTTTCCTTGCGCTCGAGCGCGAAGCGGGCGCTGAGCTGGCGATACACTCGGCTCAGGTCCGCAGCCGAGCCTGCCTGGAAGTACTCGCCGTCCGTTATCGCCGCTACCGCCCGCAAGGCGGGTTCATCGAGCTGCATGTAGTAAGACAGGCCCGACTCTATCGTGGCTGCGCCCTGCGGCGTACCGAAGCCCACCGTATAGACGCGCACGCCGCGCTGGGCGGCCATGCGCGCGGCGTCCAGCGGGTCGGGGCCGGTGGTGCGGCGGCCATCGCTGAGCAGGATCACCGCACCGTGCCGATACGAGCCGGGCTGCGCCGCCGGCCGTTCCTGTTCGCGCTTGCGGACGGCGTCCGCCGCGGCGGCCTCTGCCAGCGATCTGCCGCCGGGCCCGGGTGCGAGCGACTCGCCGCTGAAAAGGATTGCTTCCAGGTCGATGCCATCGTCGGGGAACAACACTGCCAGCGCCTGGATCAGCCCGCTGCCGGTCGCCGTGCCGTGCTGGAGCTGGAAGCGATCGATTGCATCGAGCATGTCCTGCCGGTTGTCGGTGGGGGGCAGTACCACGGTCGCCGTGGCGGCAAAAGAGACCATGCCCAGGCGCACGCTGGCCGGCAGCCCGACGATGAGATCCCGGGCAGCCTGCTTGGATGCGGCGATCCGGGTGGGTGCAACGTCGGTCGCCGCCATGCTGCGGGAGGTGTCCATGGCCAGTACCAGGGTGATGGCGTCGGACGGCAGCGTGATCGTCGCAGTAGGACGGGCGCAAGCCAGCAGGGCCACGCCCAGCGCGAGCAGGAAGAGCAGCGGCGGGATGTGACGCCGCAGTCGTTGGCCGGGACCCAGGGCGGCGCGCGGCAGCGCAAGGCTGGCATACAACAGGGCGATTTTCTTGCGCCGCGCAAGCAGGTACAGGTAAGCGGCTGCCAGCAGGGGCAGCACGAGCAGCAGCCAGAGCATTTGCGGCCAGAGAAACTGCATACCCGTGCTCCTTGGCGCGTGGGTAAGACGATGGTACTGTATTTTCCACGGCGGGACGGGACCTCGGGGGCGGCAATGAAACGGGTATCGATCTACGGATGGGTCTCGGCAGCGGTCGCGCTGGTTCTCGCCGCGGTCGTGGGCTCTGCCTGGCTGTTGCAACCGTCGCCGCGCGTCCTAAAGCAATCCGACATCGACGCGGCAGTGCTGCACACGTTGGAGACCAGGCGTCTGCCTTCGCGCACAGCCAGGGCCGCAGAGGCGGTTCGCGAGTCGGTGGTGGAAGTTCGCAGCTATGCGCCAGCGGAAAAGGCGGCGGACAAGCCGACGGAAGCGGCATCCGCCCGAAACGCCAAACGTGATCCCCCTGCCACACGCCCCAAAACCAAATCGCACCCGCCATCCCCGCCGCCCTCTCGCGATGAACTCGCAAAAGGCGACCCATCGGGCGGCAAGGACGAGTCCGGCGGCAAGCGCAAAGTCCGCAACATCGGTTCGGGTGTGGTCGTGACCGAAAGCGGCATCATTCTCACCAGCTACCACGTCGTCGCCGACGCCCTGCGCCTGGAGGTCATATTCCACGACGGCCACACGGCCGAGGCCTCGGTGGTGCAGGCGTTCCCGGAGAAAGACCTCGCCGTGATCCGGCCCAGTTCAATCCCCGACGACCTGCCGCCGGCGACGCTCGGTTCCAGCCGGAACCTCGCGCCCGGGACCGAAGTCGTCGCGGTCGGCTTTCCGTTCGGCATCGGTCCGTCGGTGTCTGCCGGCGTGGTGTCGGGGCTCGACCGCAGGTTCGTTTCGCCGGACGGCAAGCGGGACCTGGACAAGCTCATCCAGTTCGACGCCGCCGCCAATCCGGGCAACTCGGGCGGGCCGCTGGTGAATCTGGATGGCGAGGTGGTCGGGATCGTCACCGCCATCCTCAACCCCAACCAGAGCGGCACTTTCCTCGGCATCGGCTTTGCTGTCACGATCGAAAGCGCCGGCATTGCCATCGGATCCTCTCCTTTCTAGACGCGGGGGCCTTAAATGAACGACCAAGCCAGGGGCACTGTGGACAGCGCCGACTTGATGGAGCGCCTGCTGTATGAGGTGAAGCGCGTGGTGGTGGGGCAGGACCAGTTCCTGGAACGGGTACTGGTGGCGATCCTTGCGGGTGGCCACCTGCTGGTGGAAGGCGTGCCGGGCCTGGCCAAGACGCTGACCGTCAAGACGCTGGCCAGTACCATGAGCGGCTCCTTCAAGCGCATCCAGTTCACGCCTGACCTGCTGCCGGCCGACCTGATCGGCACGCGCATGTATAACCAGGGCACGGGCGAGTTCTCCACCGTGCGGGGCCCGGTCTTTGCCAACCTGCTGCTGGCCGACGAGATCAACCGCGCGCCGGCCAAGGTGCAGAGCGCCTTGCTGGAGGTCATGCAGGAAAAGCAGGTCACCATCGCCGGCGAGTCCCATCTGGTGCCCACGCCCTTCCTCGTCATGGCCACGCAGAACCCGATAGAAACGGAAGGCACCTACCCCTTGCCCGAAGCGCAGGTCGACCGCTTCATGATGAAGGTCCTGGTGGGCTATCCCAGCGAAGAGGAGGAGGCCGTCATCGTCAACCGTGTCACCGGCCCCCGCATCAGCGTGAGCCCCATCGCCACGCCCGAGCGCCTGGCAAGCCTGCAGGAGGAATGCGGCAGGATCTATGTAGATCCGAGCCTGGTCCAGTATGCAGTGCGCGTGGTGTCGGCCACCCGCAAGCCGGGAAGCTACGGGCTGGAAGACCTGGATCGATACATAGCGTTCGGTGCCAGCCCCCGCGCCACCATCGGCCTGATCGAAGGCGCGCGCGCCCTGGCGTTCCTGCGCCGCCGGCACTATGCGCTGCCCGAAGACGTGGTCGACCTCGTGCCGGATGTCTTGCGCCACCGCCTGGTGCTCTCATACGAGGCCATGTCCGACGGCGTGACTGCCGACCAGCTCGTCACCCGCATCCTGCAGGCGCTGCCGGTTCCGGAGCGCCCATTGGAATCCCATGTTCGGGCGCCTGCGCGCTAGGCGCCGGAGCGGCCCGGAAGCCGCACCCGATAGCGCACCCGGTAGCGCACCCGCCGGCACGGCGCTGGCCAGCGTCGACGCAAGGCAGGCCGAGGCCTTGCTGCGCCGCCTGGAATGGACCGTGGTGCGCCGCCTCGATGGCCTGTTGCAGGGCGACTACCGCACGCTGTTCCGCGGCTTTGGGCTGGATCTTGCCGACCTGCGCGAATACCGCCCCGGCGACGACGTACGGCACATCGACTGGAACGTGACGGCGCGGCTGCAGACACCGCATGTGCGTGAGTACCAGGAAGACCGGGAGGTCTCCGTCTGGTTCCTGCTGGACCTGAGCGGATCGGTCGGTTTCGGTTCTGGCAGCGTGAGCAAGCGCGACCTGCTGAGCGACTTCACCACCGTCATGGCGCTGCTGCTGACACGCTACGGCAACCGGGTCGGCGCCCTGCTCTACGGCGGGGCCACAGACGCGGGCGCGTCGGTGGTGCCGGCGCGCTCGGGGCGCCGGCATCTGCTGCACCTGCTCGACCGCATGCATGCCACACCCGCCGCGTTGCCGGGCGACACCCGCTTGCGCGACCTGCTGGAGCGCGCACGGGCGGTCGCGAAACACCGATCGGTGCTGTTCGTGGTCTCCGACTTCATCAGCGCCCCGGGCTGGCAGGCATCGCTCGGAATGCTGGCCCGGCGCCATGAGGTCGTCGCCGTGCGGCTGGTCGACCCGCTGGAGATGGCCTTGCCCGACCTGGGCCTGGTCGTGCTGCAGGATGCCGAAACCGCGGAGCAGATGTTCGTCGACACGCACGACCCGGCCTTCCGCAAACGCTTCGCCGCCGCCGCCCAGGCGCGCGAGGCCGAGTTGCGCCTGGCCTTCACCCAGGCTGGCGTGGCGTGCCTGACGCTGTCGACCTACGCCCGCCTGGACCTGGCCCTGCTGCACTTCACCCGCCGGCGCCGCCACCGTCAAGGGGCCGCTGCAGTAGCAAAGCAGGAAAACGGGCCAAAGGGGGCAGCATGACCGATGCCATAAGCCGGCTACCCGTCTTCAGCTTCCTGTGGCCAGGCATGCTGTGGTTGCTCGCGCTCGTCCTCGTGCTGTCCGCTGGCTACGTATGGCTCGATAGGCGCCAGCGCCACGCGACGGTGCACTATCCCACCCTGAAAACCGTCGGCGTTGCCATCAAGGGCGGCGCGACCTGGCGCCGCCACGTGTCGCCCATGCTGCTCCTGCTGGCCCTAGCCGCGCTGATCTTCGCCATCGCCCGACCCCAGGCGGTGATGCTGCTGCCCTCGCGCATCGAGACCGTCGTCGTGGTCATCGATCTGTCCGGCAGCATGCGCGCGCAGGATATCCAGCCCAGCCGCATCCGCGCCGCCCAGCAAGCGGCCAAGGTTCTGCTCGACGCACTGCCCGCGGGCGTCAGCGTGGGAGTCGTCGCGATGGCCGGCACCGCCGCCGTGGCACAGGCGCCCAGTCGCGGCAAGGATGCCGCGGCCACGGCAATCGACCGCCTCAAGCCGCAAGGCGGCACCGCGCTGGGCAATGGCCTGCTCATCGCGCTGACGACGCTGCTGCCGCAGACGGCTGATGACGCCGAGCGCCTCATGAACGGCGACACCACGCCGCTGCAAAAGCCGGACGCATCCCACAGTGGGGAGGCTGTGACGCCCGGCTCCTATCCCTCCGGGGCGATCGTCCTGTTTTCCGACGGTGAAAGCAACACTGGCCCGGCCGCGACGCAGGCGGCGCAGCTTGCCGCCGCGCACGGCGTGCGCGTTTATACCGTCGGGGTTGGCACGACCGAGGGTGTGGTGCTTTCGGTCAATGGCTGGTCGGCGCGCGTCAGGCTGGATGAGAAGGTGTTGAAGGAAGTCGCCGATGCGACAGGGGCGGAGTATTTCCCGCTTGCGGATGCCGCGCAACTGAAGAGGGTGTACCGGGCGCTCAATATGCGGCTGGCGTTTGGCAAGCGCGAACAGGTTGAAATTACTGCGTTCTTTGCCGCGCTGGGGGCGTTGCTGGCCACGTGTGCGGGGCTGCTGTCGTTGTGGTGGTTCGGGCGCGTGATGTAGGCAGGGACTGGCTCTGGCAGAGGAAACCCGGGTGTCCCTTTGCCAGAATATTGGGCCCCCGGTTTGGCGCGCGCTCCGTGGCAAGGCGCATCAGAACCGGTGACGAACGCCCATCACCGCACCCACCTGATCCTTGCCAGGCTGTACGTTGAAGACGGCCGACGTGCCGCTGCCACTGTTGAAGCCGTTGACGCCTAGTGCCGAGTTATCCTTGTTTAGCGCGTAGGAGACTGACGCGTAGAGGTCGGTGCGTTTGCTGAGCGAATAATCGCTAGTAAGCACGAACTGCCACGGGTCGGATCCGGTCTGCCGGAAGTCCTGGTAGTAAGCCGCGCCAGTCAGGGAGAAAGCCGGCGTCACTTTGTAAGCCAGGCCCAGCCAGTAGAGGTTCGAGCCGGCATCAGCCGCCTGCGCGCCCGGCACGATAGCACCATCATGGGCCTTCGCCAGACGGTAGCCCGCATAAACCTTGGCATCACCCACCGCATATGTGGCAGCCACCGAAACGCGCCTCAGGACCGGCGCCTGGTTTGACGGCGTGCCGACGTGCGCATCGTCATAGGCCGCGCCCAGCGCAAAGGGGCCGGAGGCATAGTTGACGAACGCGCCGAAATTACGTCCGAATACGTTGCTGCCAGCCACTTCGCTGCCATTAGCCTGGAATGAGTAGAAAGCCAGTCCAGTCAGCTTTCCGAACTTGCCGACATACTTGATGGCATTGTCCGCGCGCGCGCCAAACTCCGGCGCAATCGAGAGGATGCTGTAGCGGTCGGCAATCGCATTGGGATCATAGAGATTGCCGAATTCGCGCATGCCGGTCTGCTGCCGCCCCAACAGCAGTGAGCCGTGTAGGCTATCGAGCCCTACATAGGCATTGCGGCCGAACAGACGCCCGCTCTGGCCCGAATTGCCGGTATCGATGTCGAAGCCGCTTTCTAGCAGAAAGACTGCCTTCAGCCCGCTGCCCAACTCCTCCACGCCCCGCAGCCCCCAACGCGAGCCAGACTGGTTCCCGGAAACCAGCCGCACGAGACTGTTGCCGTTGCGCCCTGCATTATTGTTGAATTCGATACCGGCGTCGGCAATACCGAACAGCGTCACGCCTGACTGGGCGTGTGCGCTTGCACAACACCCAATCATGGCGAAGAACAAGGATATATCAACGAGACGTAGTCGTCGCATGGTGGTCCCCCCTCTTTCTTCTTGATTTTTGGCCAGCAATGCGCCCGCGGCAATCATCCAAACGGTGGGCCCCCAAAGGATGGTCCTGGTAAAACCCATTCGGGCTTGAAGTCACGCCAGAAACCAACTGCATATCAGCATAAAACACCCCTCAATTGCACTCCGACAGCGGCCACCTACGATAACTCCATTGTCAGGGCTCGCCCGCCATACCGCGCCTCGACTCCCCCGCAGTCCATCACCGAACTTCCATATTGCTCCGGGGTGCGGAATGCGTACTGTTCTCTATCAGGAAGATGCCGGGCAAGTCACGCACGCGCTGTGCAGGAAAGGGTTGCCTGACGGAGTGAGCCTATCCGCAAGCGGTGACGGGCTGCTCGTGGTCGTCGTGCGTGCTGCGCCCAGCCGCGTGGCGGAGGCCGCGGAGCAATGGCTGCGCGGGCGGCCGTTGCCGGATGCCTTTATCGTCGGCTGCACGGACGAGACCCGCTGTCATTGCCGCCCCGAATCCTGGTGGCCATCGTCGGTCTGCGATATCGTGACCGCTGTCGATGATGACTCACTGCTGAAAGAACTGGCGCTGCGGCTTGCCCGGCTGGCGGAGCTCGAGGAGATCGTCACGTCCGACTGGCTGCGCCGGCGCGCTGTCGGAGAATCGATTGCATGGCGCAGCACCTTGCGTGCGGTGGCGGAGGCCGGCCGGCTTGGGCGCGGCGCTTGTCTGCTGCTTGGGGAAAGTGGCGTCGGCAAGGAGTTGCTGGCCCGGCTGGTGCATGATCTCGATCCTTCGCGCAGGCGTGGTCCGTTTGTCGTGGTCGACTGCACGACGCTGAGTCCCGAATTGTCCGGCAGCGAACTGTTCGGCCATGCCAAGGGTGCATTCACGCATGCCGTCACGGCGCGCGACGGCGCCGTGGCATTGGCGGACTGCGGAACGCTGTTTCTTGACGAGATCGGCGAACTCGAGCTGCCGCTCCAGGCGCGGCTGTTGCGCGTGATTCAGGAGCGGATGTACAAGCGCGTGGGGGAAGACACCTGGCGGCGCTCTGACTTTCGCCTCACCTGTGCGACGAATCGCGATCTCGAAGCCGAGGTGGAGGCCGGGCGCTTTCGCCGCGACCTGTATTTCCGCATCTCGCAATGGACCGTACGTGCACCGTCATTGTCGGAACGACGCGAAGATATCCCGCTGCTGGTGCGGCACTTCCTGAGCGAGCATGACGACGCGCCGCGTATTATGCCGGAGGTCATGGAACAGCTGATGTGCCGCGACTACCCCGGCAATGTGCGCGAGTTGCGCAACGTGGTATTACGCATGGCCGAGCGTCAGCGTGGCTTCGGTGTATTGAGCACAGGATCGCTCGATCGTCCGTCCATCCCTGCCGCTGCCGATACGCTCGCGGCATGGACGCAGATGCTGGCGCTTGCGGTGGAAGGCGCGCTTGATGCAGGGCTGGGTCTAAAACATATCGGGCAAATTGCCGAGACCATCGCCGTGCAGGCTGCCGAACGACGCACGGGATCGACCAACCGCGCCGCCGAGCTATTGCAGGTCACGCCGCGCGCCTTGCAATTGCGACGGCAGGTGCGGCCCGACGGTGGCAGCGCGTAGGACCCGATCTCACGCAACCGATACACGTCGCAGCAATCGCAAGGCATTACCGCCCGCGATCCACGCGAACGCGTCGGCGGATGGACGCAAAGCGCGGATCTTGGCAAGTTCGAGGCCCGGGTGCAACCAGGGACCATCGGAGCCGAACAACAGCTTGTGCGGCCCCGCGCGATGCAGCGCCTCTTCAAGCAGATCGAAGCGGCGCACACCGGCGGTGTCGGCGAACAGGTTGGGATGCCGTTCGATCAGGTCAATCACGCGGCGCTGGGCCGCCCAGTCGTCGGCGAAACTACCAAGATGCGCGAACACGAACGCGACGCTGGGGTGCGTCTGCGCCAGCAGGCTTAGCGCACCGACATCGCCACCGGGGTCGTAGAGTACCGGCAGTTGCCAACGTTGCGCAGCATCGCAAACCTGTCGATGGATGGGTGCGTCGTGGTTATGCACCTTGATGCCGCGCAGTCCCAGCCGCAGGACCGCCTCCTCGATCATCGCGTGCACACGGTCACGGTCGCGCACGGCGTGGACCATCGCGAAGCCGGTCCAGCGACCCGGATCGGCACGCACCAGCGCAGCGACGTCGCGATTCCCTTGCGCATAGTCAGACTGGAATACCGGCAGCAGAATCGAATGGCTGATACCCGCTTCGCGCGCCCGGCGTGCGTAAGCGGCCAACGGTGCCGTGGTGTCCCAGGGACCGGTCATGCCATCGCCCTGCCCGGCGTGGACGTGGAAGTCGAGGATCATGGCGCGGCGTAGGCATCGAAAGGCACTTCGAACTGCGTTCCCGCCTTGATATGCATCGTATTGGCCGTCGGCCGAAAGTCCTTTGCCAGCTCCGGGGGCATGGCGTTGCGTATGACAAGGTCTTTCTCACCGACTGTCACCAGATTGGTCAGCACCCGGTTCGCCAGCGTCGATGGCATTCCCGATCTAAGCCTTCCGTTCAATCGCAGCTTCCGATCCACCCAGCTGAGCAATGTGTGCTCGATTGCCGCCGCTACCGGGTTCTTCCGCGTAGGAGCGGTCCAGATGAATTTCGGTCCCACGCATGTAAGCGCCCGCTGGTACTGAAACCATTGTCTAAGCCGGGCTTCGAGCGCATTGGAGTGACCGATGTAGGTGGGCACCGCGCCATCACTGAATATGTAGACCCCAGGTCCCGCAACGCCGCGAGAAGCGTCTTCCAGGGAGCTCCAGCGCCTCCACTTCAGTTCGATATCCAATGACACGGGCGGCGGTGCCAACTTCGGCCGCAGATGTGTCAATTCCTCATCGAAGGCTTCGGACAGGTGCCCCAGCGACGGCATCGGGGACAAGCTCAGTCCCACCAGCGACAGCACGCCCTGCTGCTGGCGCGCCAGTAGACACGCCTGGCAACATGCACCCTCGCCCCGGCTCTCGAATCGCGCGGTACCCAGCCGCGGCTGGGTGCTGACGCGCCGAGCACGCGCAACAATCTGGCGCAGGTCGTTGACGAGCATCTGCGGCGGCGTTCCGGGCGGATAGCGGCGCGCGTCGGCCACGAGCCGCATCAGCCGGCGCATGCGCCACGGTGCCAGGTCAAGGATTTCGCCGTCTGCGGTCTTAAACATGATGCCTCCCCATGGACTTGGATAGCGTTTCGTCGGACGCGGGCAGCGCAGGCGCCGTCGCTGCCATCGTCTGCACCAGTCCGTCGATATCGGACAGCCGATGATCGGCACGCACGATCGCGACCACCGCATGGCGGTTCTCGGCATCGTGCAATAACGCGGTACGAAACCCACACGCACGCAGCGAGGCATGCAGCGCCTGTGTTCGCCCCGGCGTACTCAGATGAATACGTTGCATCGGATGCAGTGGCAGCGTTGCGGACAGATCTGGCAGCACGGTACGAGCCAGCGACAGCAGGCCCGCACGCAGCCGCCGCACGAAGTAGAGCAGGCGCGTACGCAGCCAGTCTCCGGTGCGCCGATTGGCGTCTAGTGCATCGAGCGCCGCCAACAGCGCGGCCTGGTTAGCAGCGCTGCAATGCGACTGCGTGGGACCATTGCACGCAATGTCACTGACCAACGCGGCGGGCCCGCACAGCGTGGCCAGCGGCACGCCGAATGCCTTGGCCCATGACGCCAACAGCAGGACCGGGTCCGATGGCCCCAGGCCGCCGTGCACGGCGATGCCACCACCACCCAGCCCCCACGGCTGCTTTGGTATGGGATGCTCACCGAGGAGCCCAAGGACCTGACTATGGTCGATCACGAGCAAGCCATCGCGTGAAGCGACGGCTTCCAGATATCCCTGCGGCGCGATCGGCATGCCGTTCCGCAGTGTGGCGTCTGTGATGACTGCCGGCGGCTTGCCCGCCCTGCTACGGCGCAATACGCGTACCAGTGCGGCAGGATCGCCATGCGCGAACCACGACAGCGATGCGCCCAAGCCACTTACGCGCTCGAGGCTCCAGCGCATGACCGGATATAGCGCTTCGTCGGCAATCAACACGTGGCTGCGCGCGAGGCGGTCGAAGGTATCGATCGCCAGATGCAGCGTGGACGGCGCCACCGCACCGGCCTCGCAACCCTGCAACTCGGCTGCGCGCGCGGCAACGCCACGCGCCTGCGGCGATGCCGCGAGCGATGCGGGCACACCGCTCGTCAATGCGGCATAGTCGCCGAGGCGCGCGGCCGGATGCGTCATGCCAAGGTATAACGCCGAGGCAAAGTCGATCATGGCCGCGGCCCCTCACGCCACCCGCTTCCCTTGTACTCGTGCAACCGGCGCAGCAGATGCATGCCCGGGACCTGCACGTCCACCGGCTCAGCACCCACGTCGACGCCCGTTACCGCGCGATACGAGTGGATATACGCCTGGATCTCAGGCCGGAAGAATGCGGCCCAGTTGGCAGCATTCGCGGGATCGTGGATCGAGTTCCAGTCGCTCCAGCGGATCGACGCCACGATCTGCTCGCCCATGGTGGCGAGCTGCCAGAACTGGTAGGGATTGGTGTCGCCCCAGCCCTGCAGCTTGCGCATGCTTTCCACCGAATGCATCCACGGCTCAGGGTACGCGATCATCGAGCGCCGCGGCAGGAACTCGCGGAACTCGGGCCGCGCCAGCATCCATTGCTGCATCATCATTTCCACGCGTGATGTAGTGGGCAGATCGCGGAACTGGTTGTGCGCGCCTTCCGAAAGAATCAGGTGGACTTCGCGCAGCGCGTTGAGCAGCGGGAACCCGTCCGGCACCACCGTGGTGTCGTCGGCCTGGCGGAAGAACGGCACGCACAGATTGAGCAGCGTATGGAACGCGGCGAGGAACTTGCTGCGCGTGTCGGCCGCTTGCATGCGCGGCACCGCCTTGCCGATCAGCTGGAACCCGTATTCGTGCAGATACTCCGCGGCGCGGCGCTCGATCGGCAGCCGGTGCTGCTCGTCCTGGACCCAGCCCCAGATCATGTTGTTGAGCGGCCGCAGCGGATCCATCTCGAGTGCGCCAAGCGGATCGTTCGGGCCCGACGCTACGTTCTGGAAGCGGCGCGAGATGGCGTTCATCGTCTGCACGAGCTGGAGCTCTTCCATCCAGTAACTCCAGATCAGTTCGACGAGGGGCGGCTGCGCGAGCTTGGCCGAGACATTGCGGTTCCAGAATTGCAGCCAGAGACATCCCTCGCCACACATGTCCCGCTCCTCGCCGGCGAGCGTGATTTCATCGTCGACCATGTTCTCGATCATGCCCGCGGCATCGGTACCGCCCATGGCCAACGCCACACGCTGCAGGTAGGGAATGGCCGGCGGAATGTTGTTTTCCTCGCCGAAGTACTTGAGGGCCAGTGCCTTGATATCGGGCTCGGTGAGGTTCAGCCCCAACCGTTCATTCGCGAGGTCGCGAACAGCGGGATCGGCAATCAGCAGGTCTACCATCGTCTGCAGCTCCGAGGCCGGCGGTACCACAGCGCCCCAGGTCACGACGAATGCTTCGGTCGCGACCTTGAGGGCGCGATAGGCATCAGTGTCCGTGAATGGCAGAAAGCGGCGGTGACTGAGTTCGACGGCCTTTTTGTACAGCGGTGCGTTAGTGCCGACGTCCCTGCCGACATCCCCTGATTTAGCGAACGATTTCGGGAAGAACAGGCGGTCCATCTGTTCGATGTAGTTGTCCCACCCGAGCTTCACCGAATTGAGCTTGATCAGCATCCACAAGCCGACGTCACCGGTCAATGCGCGGGTGGTGCGCTGGAGCGTGACGGGCCTGGGATGACCGTCGTGTTCCCGCGACATCGGGCCGGAGCGCTCGGTGATGGGGTCGGGGAGCGGGAGATAGCGGTGCGTCTTAGGTGTTACCGCCGGCAGATTGGCTGAGGCGGCGGCTTCGGCAGGCATCGCGATCGGCGTAGCATGCAGAGCAGTGGCCGTAGCGATGATCGTCGGATCCGGTGTGGGCGCCGGCGCCACGACGGCGGGTGCCGCAACCGTCTCCGGTTGATCTGCGGCCAATGTCGCGTAGATCATCACTCCGTTGTCATGATCTAGCGTCGCGCTCAGAATCGTATACGGCATCGCGTGCGATTCAAAGTCCGATAAGGTGAACATGCTCTGGAGCTTGTGCCTGAATTCGACTATTTGCTTGTCGATGTCCGGCCCGTTTGGGCCCCTCTCAACCCCTTGCCCTTTAAGCCAAATCTTCAATTCGACACGGTACGTGGGATCGTAGTCCACGCTACTTTCCTTGGGGAAACTCAGGAAATCGGGCATGGAATCAGCGATGTACTGACAGTCTCGGACGACAACCCAGGCGTGCTTGAGCACGCTGCGGGGGTTCGGTAGCTCGTGCTTCCCTTTTCCAATCGCCGCACGCGGGCGAAGCTGGACCGGCAGATAGATCTCGCTCATCTTCGTTCTCCTTGATCATCGAGCTTCACGCATACGCCGCAAACGGCAACCCATGACTCTGGCGCGGCGCTGGCACCGGCCGCCGCTGGTTCAGCACTACGCTCAGTTGCGGGTCTCCCGCGCGCCACGGCAGATACCCCGCCAGTGCCCAGCGCTGCAGCAGTTCCGAAATCACGCCCAGTTCCTGACTGGCGGGCAGCAGCCCACTGAAGCGCGCCTGCCCGAGTACCGCGAACGCGAGCGTGGGGGTATCGGCCAGGTACTGCTGCGGCCTGGACCTGACCATGTGCCAGCGTTGCAGCAGCAGGCGCGGATGGCGGTCGGGCAAACGCAAGGCTTCGCCAAGCATGCGTCCCTGCAACGACGGCGGGCGGATTGACAGCAGCGCCGACACGAAAGCGGGGATGGCCGCGCCTAGCGTCTCGAACGACTTTCGCTGGCTGGCCGACATTTGCGAGGGCGGATACAGTCGCTCCCACAGCTGCGCCAGTTCGGCCCACTGCGGATGGGGATAGAGCGCGTTGCCCATGGCGATCGACAGCTTGACGCGGATCCACGGCGCCGGGTGGGGATCGTCGAGATTGATGCGCAGGACGAACGCGCGCGGCAGGCTCACCACGCTCATCAGCCCGCAGGTGGCCGCGATGCCAACGCGCGACACCGCCCACAGATCCGCGACAATCTCGCTGATCCAGCGCTCCCAGACCCGCCAGATCGAATGTGCCGGACCGCGCCCGAAGCTGGCCGCCGACGCGCGCCGGTAGCTGTTCACGAGATCGAGCAACGCCGCTGCCTGGTGCCCGACCTCATGAAACAGCGACGCGGCCACGCCGGTGCCGACCATGCGTTCGCGCGGCATGCGAATCACCGCGACCGGATTGGCGCCACCGCCCGGCAGGCGCGTGCGTGCGCGCCGGATGGCACCGCCATGCCCGCGCTCCACGTAGCAGATGACCGGTGGCGGCGCCATCGACAGGCCCGGCTGCCTGAGCCCGTCCTGCGCCGCCACGTCGAGCCCCGACAGCCAGATGCCCGTGCCATGCTGGCTGCGCTGCGTCAGCACTTCCGCAAAGATCTCGAAGTGCGTCAGTGCCGCATGGAAATAGAGCTTGAGCAAGGCGTAGCGTTGCTGCGCACGGGCCACGTCGACGGGCACCGGCAGCGCGTGCCGCAGATCGCGCAGGAACCGCGCGATGCGGATGCGCAACTGCCTGCGCGCGGCCTGCATATGACGCTCGATGGCCCCCATCGCTTCGTCGCTGACATTGGCGGCGGGCACCATCGGCATCTGCAGCGCATAGGGTAGCTGGGCATCGAGCCGGGCGCGTATGCCCAGCACCTCCTGCTCGAGCAGGCGCAGCGCGTGTGTGCATGCGTTGGTCACGGCGGGTCTCCGCGCGCTCAGTACGCCGGCCGCGGCGACGCGAGATACAGAATGATGGCGCGGCCATTGCGCGAGCGGCGCCAGGTGCCGCGGGCGGGGATCGCATGCACATGGCCCGTCGGGCGGGTGCCGCAGGTGGGGCAGGTCGCTGTCGCGCCGGCAATGCCCGTAACGCCGGGAGCGCCGGTCGCGCCGTTGACAGCGGGGACGCCGCCGAACGTCGGGGGCGCGGGCACAGTTTCCGTTGCCCCGCCGAAGATCGGCATGGGCAATTGGCGTGCGGAAGCCACACCGTTCTGCGAGATGGCACGCATCGCTGGCAGCAGGCCCGGCGCCACCTGCCGCGCACCGCGCAGGAACGCAATGCGCGCCGCGCGTGCGGGCGGCATATTGCGCGGCATCGACATGAGGTGGTTGGTCGCATGCTGGCCGATCCTGACCAGCCGGCGCGCGACTTCGAATTCGCGGTCCTCGTTACTGAGTCCCTCGAGCTCGAGCCCGAGCGCACTGCCGGCCATGCCCGCGAGCTTGCCGCCGATCAACCCACCCGCCCCTGGAACCACCAGATTGCCGAGCGCCGATCCGACGATCGGCAGTGCCGACTTGGTAGCGGAACGCAGAATGCCGCCGAGCGCCTTGCCGGCCGCCGACCGGGCGAATCCCGTGGCCGCACGGCCTACAGACCTGACCAGGCCGCCAAGGAACTGTTCGAGCTCCTGCTCGCTGTTCACCGCCAGCAGCTCCGCGGCGAGCTCGAGCTCATGCATCTCGCCCGAGACTTCCTGCTCGAACTCGTTCTCGAACTCATGCTCGGCCTGTTCGAACTCGTTCTCGAACTCGTTGGCGAATTCGTTCTCCTGCTCGAATTCACCCGACATTTCCGTGGCGAGTTCGTGTTCAAACTCGTTGTAGCCAGCGCTCCAACCGCCAGGCCTCGAGCTTCCGATATCGTGCATTTGCGGCTCCTTTCCGTTGAGGTAGGCGAGAGAGAACCTCGCGAACCAGCTAACGCAGGAGCCGTGCCATCGCGTCACAAGACGATAGGCCGCTGATTTATTGGGGAATTTTGCCGATGGGCGGACGACAGGAGCGCGAAGATTGCTTCGCTTTCAAGGGCTATCGCTAGACTGGACGCGAAGCAGGCTTCGCCGATGGCATCCAGTACCGCGGCGAAAACAGCATGTCCTGCCGCTGCAGGCTGCACAGCTGCGCCTGTGTCTGCCGTAGCCCAACTCGCGCAGCATCGCGGCTAGATTTCAGCGCCGCCATCTCAATGGCGTGCCCGAACCAGACGTATGGCCCCCACTCGGACCTCGGGGAAAAAAGGGCTTTCGGGGCAGGAATTTGCTTATGACAACAATGTCCTTCGCCCGCCCCTGACCAGGGGTATACCCTTGCGTCTTTGCCGCATTGCCGGCCGCTTTCCGGTTTCCCCCGCATGCCTGCCTTCACCCTGCCCGCACTGTCCGCCCGACTCTTCCGCGCCCGCCGCTCGCTGGCGGCTGTCGCCCTCGCCGTCATGTCCGCTGCCGCGCTGGCGCCGGCGCTGGCCAACGCCCAGAGCCCTGTGCTCGACAAGATCCGTGAATCCGGCACCATCGTGCTCGGTTACCGCGAGTCGGCACTGCCATTCTCGTTTGCCGACGATAAGGGCCAGCCTGCCGGCTATGCGGTCGACCTGTGCCTGCGCGCGGCCGAAGCGGCGCGCCAGCAACTGGGCCTGAAAGACCTGAAAGTGCGCTGGATGCCGCTCACGCCGCAGAACCGCATTCCTGCCGTGGTCAACGGGCTGGTGGACCTGGACTGCGCCCCCAACACCAATTCTCTCGAGCGCCAGAAGCAGGTTGCGTTCAGCGTCTCGCACTACGTGTCGACCGTGCGCATGCTGGTGCGCGCCGACTCTGGCATCCGCTCGTTCGGCGACCTGCGCGGCAAGACCGTGGTCACCAGCGCCGGGTCGACCGGCGACCGCCACGTGCGCCGCATGAAGGCCCAGTACGGCTACCACGAGGTCTACGCCAAGGACCACGGCGAATCGTTCCTGCTGCTCGAATCCGGCCGTGCGCAAGCCTTCGTCATGGACGACGTGCTGCTGGCCGGCCTGCGCGCCCGCGCCAAGGACCCGTCGCAGTACGTGATCGTAGGCCCGGCGCTGTCGGTGGAGCAGAATGCGCTGATGCTGTCCAAGGCCGATCCGGAATGGAAGCGCCTGGTCGACCAGGCGCTGGCCAACACCTTTGCCGGCCCGGAGGTCACGGCGCTGCAGAAGCGCTGGTTCCAGCAGCCCATCGGCAGCCGCGGCATCAACCTGGCGCTGGCGCCGTCCGGCGAGGTGCGCGCGGCCTGGAAGCACCCGTCGGACGCGGTCACGGAGTAAGCCAGCAAGCGGTCCCCAACCTCAATCGGCCTGGGGCCGCAATTCAGGGTTTCCATGAGGTCGTGGCGCCTGGGCAAGCCCCAAGTTGACAGCGATCAACGATGTTGGCGACACTGGGCCAAGCCGTCCCGTGCAAGGGACAGGCCACATACACGACCGCCCGACGGCGGCATTTTTCAGGAGAAACCATGAACAAGTTCGTCGCGACCGCGATCGCACTCTGCCTTGGCGCCGCTTCGCTGGCCGTGCAGGCACAGACCGGCGGCAAGAAGCAGTTCGATCCGTATTCCCAGGGCGCCAAGTCGGGTGAGAAGTTCGACCCGTACACCCAGGGGGCCAAGGCCGGCGACAAGTTCGACCCGTACACCCAGGGCGCGAACAAGAGCACCCGCAGCGAGCTGACCGACGCTTCCGCGCCGGCCGCCGAGCAAAAGCCGGCCAAGAAGTCCACCAAGAAGAAGAGCAAGAAGAAGGCCGCTTCGGCGCCGGCTGCCAGCTGAGCCGCAAGCGCCTGACGCAAAAAAACCCGCCTTGGCGCCGCCTTGGCGGGTTTTTTTGCGTCCTGCCCGGGCGCACCAGCCTATGGCGCTTGCGTGTCGCTCTCCAGCGCGGTGACATCGATGCGCTGCACCTTGTCATCCTGGCGCACTTCCGTGCGCAGCACGAAGGCGTCGGCCGGGCAGTACCAGTCGGTGACGTGCATCACGGTCGGCTCGACCTGCACGACTTCTTCGCCAACCAGCACCGGCCCCAGCGAGGTGCGCTTCTCGTAGGTGACCGGCAGGCATTCCTTGCGTCCCAGGACGGTATTGATCGTCTGCCGCTTGCCGACGTGGCGCGAGCCGATATGGATCGACGCATGCTGCGCCCGCACGGTGCTGACCACGTCATCCGATCCCAGCGGGTAGACCTTCAGCGAGACGCTCGATTCAAAGGTCTCGCCCTCCAGCGTGGCGCCCTCGCGCAGGTCCAGGCCGGCATAGTTGAACACGCCCATGCCGCGGAAGGCCGCCTCGCCGTACATGCGCGCGTAGCGGGCGCGGGCATTGATGACGGCATGCTGGCTTTCGATGCTGGTCTGGCCGCCGGGCGAACGGCGGTCGATCACCACTTCATGCACCTGGGTGGTAATCACCGGCGGCCCCATCAGCGCCGACAGGGCAGTCTTGGAATTGATCTCCAGTTGGGCGCGGCAGCCGGTTGGACTGCGCACCACGTCGCGCAGGGTCATGCCGACCGACATTGGCATCACGCCGTCGCCTTCCATCTGCACGTGCGAGCCCGAGCGGAACCACGGGGCACTGCACAGCACGGCCGCCGCCGATGCCTGCGCCTGGGTTGCCGCGGCCTGCGCCACGGCCGGGCCCGCGCCCGGCAGCGCCGCCGCACCCTGTGCGCCGGCGTCCTGCGCCAGGGCCATGGCCGCGCCCGCCACCAGGCCTGCCAGCCAGTCTTGCTGCGCCTTTGTCTTCACATGAATCCCCGTCTAGAATGTCCAGGCGCCCCCCGACCCAGCGCCCGGCTTGCCAGGCGGTCGCCTGGACACCGAAATTATCGCGTTTTGTTGCGTGTGTAACTCGGATTTTTCGCGCAGCATGGCCTGCAAGGCCAGACGCCATATCGTCAGGCCGTCAGTAATTTCCGTGCCGCCGGGTTTTCTCGATGCCGGCCCATTCCGGGCCCAGTGGGAGATTCCATGCTTCAGTACTACGCGAAACTCTGGTGGGTAGTTGCCCTGCGCGGGCTGTTTGCCGTGATCTTCGGCTTTTTTGCCTTTTTTGCGCCGATCGCGACGCTGGCGGCGCTGGTCATTGTCTTCGGCGCCTATGCCGCGGCGGATGGCCTGATGGCGCTGCTGATGGCGGTCTCCGGCAAGGACCGCGAAACCAGCGACCGCTGGATCCTGGCACTGCAGGGCCTGCTTGGGCTGGGCGTGGGCGCGCTGACCTGGTTCAGCCCGGCCATCCCCGCGCTGTCGCTGCTGCTCTATATCGCCGCCTGGACGCTCGCCACCGGCGTGCTGCAGATCGTGGCGGCGATCAAGCTGCGCAAGGAGATCCCGAACGAGTGGTGGCTGATCCTGGCCGGGCTGGTCAGCATCGCCTTCGCCTTCCTGGTCCTGTGGCGGCCAGTGGCCGGGGCGCTGGCGGTACTGTGGCTGATCGGTTCCTGGGCCATCGTGTGCGGCATCCTGCTGATCGGCGTGGGCCTGCGCCTGCGTCGCGCCCGCCCGACGGCGCCTGGCGTGCAGCGTCCGGCCTGAACAGCACTTTCCTTTCCCTGGCAGCGGCAATCCCGCCGCCCCCTGCAGGCCCGTCCCCGGCACCGCGGGGGCAACCTGCCCGCCGTGCTACCATTGCCGGCCTCGCGTGGCCGAGGCGGCAGTGGCGCGCCGGGCACATGCCAGCCTGCCGGCCGCGGGCGGCTTGCCTGCCCGGTGTCCACCAACAGGCAAGGCCATGCGTTGTGATGGCTTCCCCTCACCGCGCGCCCACGCAGGACCATCGATCATCGATCCGTCGCGCTTTTCCAGGAGATCTATGCGTAGTTCATCGACCTCGCGGGCTGCCGCGCTGTCCGTTGGAGCCGCCACCGCCGGTGCGGTAGCACTGGCCAGCCTGTTTATCCTGCTGGTCTGGTTCGGCACCCTCGACATGCGCCACCTGCTGCGCTCCGATGAAGGCCGCTACGCCGAGATTGCCCGCGAGATGTTCGCCACCGGCGACTGGGTGACGATCCGCTACCAGGAACTCAAGTATTTCGAGAAGCCGCCCTTCCACCTATGGGTGACCACGCTGGCCTACACGCTGTTTGGCGTGGGCGACTGGCAGGCGCGGCTGTGCGTGGCGCTGTCCGGCATGCTGGGGCTGGGCGTGTCGATGCTGGCCGCGGCACGCTGGTACGGCCGGCGCGTGGCGGTGCTGACGGGGCTGGTGCTGGTTTCCGCGCCGATGTGGAATATCGCCGGCCACTTCAATTCGCTGGACATGACGCTGGCCGGCGCCATGGCGTGCGTGCTGGCCTTCATGCTGCTGGCGCAGCACCCGGATGCCACCCGCGCCGAACGCCGCAACTGGATGCTCGCCTGCTGGGCGGCAATGGGCGTGGCGGTGCTGGTCAAGGGGCTGGTCGGGCTGGCGCTGCCGGGGCTGGTGCTGGTGGTCTACACGCTGGTGACGCGCGACTTCGGCCTGTGGCGCCGCCTGCATCTGCCGGGCGGCATCGTCGCGATGCTGGTGGTGACGGTGCCGTGGTTCTGGCTGGTGTCGGAGCGCAATCCGGAATTCCTGCGCTTCTTCTTTATCCACGAGCATTGGCAACGCTATACCTCGAACGTGCACCAGCGCGAAGGCGCGATCTGGTACTTCGTGCCGCTGCTGCTGGCCGGTTTCCTGCCCTGGCTGGGCCTGTTTCCGCAAATGTGGAAGGCCGTGCGCGAGCGCGCCGGGGTCGAACGCGGCACCTCGCCGCGGCCATTCCAGCCCGCCTTGCTGGCAGCGCTGTGGGCCGTGGCGATCTTTGTCTTCTTCAGCCTGTCTGGCTCCAAGCTGCCCGGCTATATCGTGCCGATTTTCCCGGCACTGGCGTTGCTGGCCGGCGTGGCACTGGACACGGTGACGGAACGCACCTGGCGCTGGCAGGTCAATACCATGATCGCGCTGGGCGTGGTCGGGCTGCTGGCGTGCCCGTTCGTCGGCATGATGGACAAGCCCGGCATGCCCAATGTGGTCTATCGCGAATTCGCCATGTGGATCGGCATCGCCTTCGCGGTGCTGCTGGCCGGCGCACTGCTGGCGCGCCGGCTGCTGCGCACGCGCGGGGTGTTTCCCAGCGTGGTGGCCTATGCGCTGGCGATGTTCCTCTGCTCCACGGTGGCGCTGCGCGGTCACGAGGCCATGGGCCGGCCCAGTTCCGGCGTGGACCTGGTGCCCGCCATCAATGCCGTGCTGACGCCGGACATGCCGCTGTACAGCGTGGGCATGCTGGACCACACGCTGCCGTTCTACCTGCGCCGCACCACCATCATGGTGGAGCATCCGGACGAGCTGGAATTCGGCGTCGGCCAGGAACCGCAGAAGTGGATCCCGACCATCGATGGCTTTATCGCCCGCTGGCAGGACGGCAAGCGCGCGGTAGCGATCATGTCGCCCGCGACCTACGATGCACTGGCTGCGCGCGGCGTGCCGCTGCAACGGATCGCCGGTGACCGCCGTCGGGTGGCGGTCGCCAATTTCGCACTGCCGGGCAACGGCCCGCAGACGCAACCCCCAGGACAGTAACCTGCAACCCCTGCACTACGCAGCGCCATGACGCTTTCCACCTTCGCTTTCATCCTGACCGGCGTGCTGCTCAATGCGGCAGCGCAACTGTTGCTCAAGGCCGGCGTCAACGCCGTCGGCGCCATCACGATGGACCGCGGCACGCTGCTGGTGACAGCGCTGCGCGTGCTGACCCAATGGCCGGTGCTGGCCGGGCTGACGCTGTACGTGGTCAGCGTGGGCGTATGGATCGTGGGGCTGTCGCGCGTGGACGTGTCGATCGCCTACCCGATGCTGTCGCTCGGCTATGTGGTCAACGCGCTGGCCGCCTGGTGGCTGTTTGGCGAGATGATCGGCCCCTTGCGCGTGGCCGGCATCCTGCTGATACTGGCGGGCGTCTTCCTGATCGCGCGCTCATGACGCGCCTGCGCGCCGCCAGGTCCGACACCGACCGTTCTCCTTCGCCCTGCCATGACCGCATCTGCCCCTGAATTCCTGCCTTTTGTCCGGCCTGACATCGACGCCGCCGCCATTGCCGAAGTCGGCAAGGTGCTGGCCTCGGGCTGGATCACCTCCGGCCCGAAGATGCAGGCCTTCGAGGCCGCGCTGTCGGACCTGTTCGGCGGACGCCCGGTGCGCACCTTCGCCAACGGCTCGGCAACGATGGAAATCGCGCTGCGCATTGCCGATATCGGGCCGGGCGATGAGGTCATCACCACGCCAATCACCTGGGTCGCCACTGCCAACGTGGTGCTGGCAGTGGGCGCGCGGCCGGTGTTCGTCGACATTGACCCGCGCACGCGCAATCTCGACCTGGATGCCGTCGAGGCCGCGATCACGCCGCGCACGCGCGCCATCATGCCGGTGTACCTGTCGGGCCTGCCGGTGGACATGGACCGCCTGTACGCCATTGCCCGCAAGCACGGGCTGCGCGTGATCGAGGATGCCGCGCAGGCAATCGACTCGCGCTGGCGCGGCCAGCGCATCGGCGCCTTTGGCGACCTGGTCAGCTTCAGCTTCCAGGCCAACAAGAACATCACCACCATCGAAGGCGGCTGCCTGGTGATGAACACGCCCGAAGAAGCCGTGCGCGCCGAGCGCCTGCGGCTGCAGGGCGTGATCCGCACCGGCATGGATGGCATGGATGTCGAAGAGCCCGGCGGCAAGTTCAACTTGACCGACGTCAACGCCGCGGTCGGCCTGGCGCAGCTGGGCAAGCTTGACGCCATCACCGCGCGCCGAGCCGAACTGGCCGCGACGTATTTCCGCTGTGCCGCCGACAGCGGCCTGGAAGCGCTGGGCATCGAGCTGCCGCAAGCGCTGGATGCGCACGCCGCCACCACCAACTGGCACATGTTCCAGGTGGTGCTGCCGACTGAGCGCCTGCAAGGCGGCCCGGCCCAGGCGCGCCAGCAGGTCATGGAGGCCATGCGCGAGCGCGGCATCGGCACCGGCGTCCACTACCCGCCCATTCATCTTTTCACCTACTACCGCTCGCTCGGCTGGCGCGAAGGCATGCTGCCGCATGCCGAACGCATCGGGCGCGGCATCGTCACGCTGCCGCTGTTCCCCGCGATGCAAGCCACCGATGTCGAGCGGGTCTGCGCAATCCTCAGCGAAACATGCAAACGTCTCTCCAAATGAGCCCGGTCGAAGTCTCGGTCGTCATCCCGGTCTACAACGAAGAAGACGGGCTGCAAGCCCTGTTCGACCGCCTCTATCCGGCGCTGGATGGCCTCGGCGAGTCGTACGAGATCATCTTCATCAACGACGGCAGCGTCGACCGCTCGGCGCAGATGCTGGCGGCGCAGTTCCACAAGCGCCCGGATGTGACCCGGGTGGTGCTGTTCGCCGGCAACTTCGGCCAGCATATGGCGATCCTGGCGGGCTTCGAGCACACCCGCGGCAAGATCGTGATCACGCTGGACGCCGACCTGCAGAACCCGCCGGAAGAAATCCCGCGCCTGGTCGAAGCCATGCGCGCCGGCCACGACTACGTCGGCACCATCCGCCGCCAGCGCAACGACACCGCGTTCCGCCGCTATGCCTCGCGCGCGATGAACCGGCTGCGCGAGCGCATCACCAAGATCCGCATGACGGACCAGGGCTGCATGCTGCGCGCCTATGACCGCAATGTGATCGACACGATCAATGCCTGCCGCGAGGTCAACACCTTCATCCCCGCGCTTGCATACACCTTTGCTTCCAATCCGGTCGAGATCGAAGTCGGTCACGAACAGCGCCATGCAGGCGAATCCAAGTATTCGCTGTACCAGCTGATCCGCCTGAATTTCGACCTCGTAACCGGCTTCTCGATCGTGCCTCTGCAGTGGTTCTCGGCCATCGGCACGATCCTGTCGCTGTGTTCAGGCGTACTGGTGGTGGTGCTGCTGGTCCGGCGCTTCCTGTTCGGTTCGGAAGTCCAGGGTGTGTTCACCCTGTTCGCCATGAACTTCTTCCTGATCGGCATCCTGCTGTTCGGCGTGGGCCTGCTGGGCGAGTACGTCGGCCGCATCTACCAGGAAGTGCGCGACCGCCCGCGCTACCGCATCAAGGCAGTGCTGGAAGCGGACCCGCAGCGTGTCACGCCGGCAGCCGCAGGCGCGGAGCAATGATGCGCGCCGTCGTCTTTGGCTACCACAATGTCGGCGACCGCTGCCTGCGCGTGCTGCATGCGCGCGGCGTGGAGGTGGCGCTGGTGATTACGCACCGCGACCGCCCCGACGAGAATATCTGGTTCCGCCGCGTGGCCGACACCGCCGCCGAGCTGGGCATCCCCTTCGTCTATGGCGAGGACCCTGCCGATCCCGCCATCGCCCAGGCTGTGCGCGACGCGCGCCCGGACGTCATCTTCTCGTTCTACTACCGCGCCATGATCCCGGCGGGCGTGCTGGCGCTGGCCCCCGGCGGCGCCTTCAACATGCACGGCTCGTTGCTGCCCAAGTACCGCGGCCGCGTGCCGGTGAACTGGGCGGTGCTGCGCGGCGAGACCGAGACCGGCGCCACGCTGCACGCCATGGAAGCCAAGCCTGACGCGGGCTATATCGTCGACCAGACCGCGGTGCCGATCCTGCCGGACGACACTGCCGGCGAAGTCTTCGAGAAAGTCACCGTTGCCGCCGAGCAGACGCTGTGGCGTGCCCTGCCCGCGATGATCGCCGGACAGACGCCGCAACACCCCAACCGGCTGGCCGAGGGCAGCTACTTCTCCGGGCGCAAGCCGGAAGACGGCCGCATCGACTGGAGCCGCCCGGCCGCCGAGGTCTACAATCTCGTGCGCGCCGTCGCACCGCCCTATCCCGGCGCGTTCACCGACCTCGCCGGGCTCCGCTTCATTGTGGCGCAGGCGCGCCGGCCGCTGACGAAGCTCGCGCTGCCCGCCGGTACGGCGCCCGGCCTGCATGTGCACGACGGCCAGATCATCGGCCTGTGCGGCGACGGCGGCCTGGTGATGGTCACCCGATTGCTGGCACAAGATGGCTCGGCACTCACGCCGCAGGCCTTCGCCAAACTTATCCATACCGAACAATCCAACAAGGAAAACCGATGAAAAAGGTCCTGATTCTTGGCGTCAACGGCTTCATCGGCCACCACCTGACGCGCCGCATCCTGGAAACCACGCCGTGGGAGGTCTACGGCATGGACATGTCGTCGGACCGCCTCGGCGACCTCGTCGACCATCCGCGCATGCACTTCTTCGAGGGTGACATCACCATCAACAAGGAGTGGATCGAGTACAACATCCGCAAGTGCGACGTGGTACTGCCGCTGGTGGCCATCGCCACCCCGGCCACCTACGTGCGCCAGCCGCTGCGCGTGTTCGAGCTGGACTTCGAGGCCAACCTGCCGATCGTGCGCGCCGCGGTCAAGTACGGCAAGCACCTGGTGTTCCCGTCGACCTCCGAGGTCTACGGCATGTGCAGCGACGAAGAGTTCGACCCCGAGGCCTCGCCGCTAGTCTACGGCCCGATCAACAAGCCGCGCTGGATCTACGCCTGCTCCAAGCAGCTGATGGACCGCGTGATCCACGCCTACGGCATGGAGCAAGGCCTGAACTACACCCTGTTCCGTCCGTTCAACTGGATCGGCGCCGGGCTGGATTCGATCTTCGAATCGAAGGAAGGCTCGTCGCGCGTGGTGACGCAGTTCCTCGGCCATATCGTGCGCGGCGAGCCGATCAAGCTGGTCGACGGCGGCGCCCAGCAGCGCGCCTTTGCCGATATCGCCGACGGCATCGACGCGCTGATGCGCATCATCGAGAACCCCAACGGCGTGGCCAGCGGCAAGATCTACAACATCGGCAACCCGGGCAATATCCACTCGGTGCGCGAGCTGGCCGAGATGATGCTGAAGATGGCCGCCGACTATCCGGAATACGCCGACGAAGCGCGCAAGACGCAGATCATCGAGACCTCCTCGGGCGACTTCTATGGCAAGGGCTACCAGGACGTGCAGCACCGCGTGCCGAAGATCGACAACACCATCGAAGAACTGGGCTGGAAGCCTGGGATCAGCATGGAAGCGGCGCTGCGCCGCATCTTCGAGGCGTATCGCGGCAAGGTGGTCGAGGCCCGCACGCTGGTCGATTCGGCCAACTGAGCGCGCAACGCAGATGGCACGCATTGCCCTGAAGGTCGACGTCGACACGCTGCGCGGCACGCGCGAAGGCGTGCCGAAGCTGCTGTCGATGCTGGCGGCTGCGCAGGCGCAGGCCACCTTCCTGTTCAGCCTCGGTCCCGACCATACCGGCTGGGCGCTGCGGCGCGTATTCCGGCCCGGCTTCCTGACGAAGGTGTCGCGCACCTCGGTGGTGTCCAACTATGGCCTGCGCACGCTGATGTACGGCGTGCTGCTGCCGGGGCCGGACATCGGCCGCAAGGGCGCCGCCGAGATGCGCGCGGCGCGCGCGGCCGGCCATGAGTGCGGCATCCACACCTGGGACCACGTCTACTGGCAGGACAACGTGCGCGAGCGCGATGCTGTCTGGACGCGCCGGCAGATGCAGCAGGCGTTCGCGCGCTACCGCGAGATCTTCGGCGAAGCACCGGCCACGCACGGCGCGGCAGGCTGGCAGATGAATGAGGATGCGTTCCGTCAGATCGATGACTGGGGCATGGCCTATGCGTCCGACGGACGCGGCACCGCGCCCTATATCCCGACCATCGACGGCGTGCCCTGCCGGCACGTGCAGATGCCGACCACGCTGCCGACGCTGGATGAACTGATCGGCACCGACGACCTGACCGAAGATAACGTCCACACCGCGCTGCTGAAGCTGACCGAAGGCACGCGCGACCATGTCTTCACGCTGCATACCGAGCTGGAAGGCGGCAAGCTGGCGCCGGTGTTCGAGCGGCTGCTGGCGGGATGGCGTGCGCAGGGGCACGAGCTGGTGTCGATGGCGACGTGGTATCGCGGGCTGGACCGGCAGAGGCTGCCGGAGTTGCCGGTAACTTGGGGAGAGATTCCGGGGCGCAGTGGCGAGTTGATTGTGCAGCCGCAGGTGAGCTGACACATCGTCCCGACTACCGATTGTCCGCTCCCTCTCCCGCTTGCGGGAGAGGGTTGGGGTGAGGGCCGGGCGTATCCACGAAGTTAAAACCTGTGGTATTGCCTGCGCCTGCCCTCGCCCCCTGCCCCTCTCCCGCAAGCGGGAGAGGGGAGCAAACCGCCAGCGGGAGGACGTCTGCCGGCAACAGCTAGCCGCGCCGCTCCGCCCCCACCCGCAGCCCGTTGAACACCACCAGCAGGCTCGCGCCCATATCGGCGAACACCGCCATCCACATCGTCCCCATCCCCAGCACCGTCAGCACCAGGAACACGGCCTTGATGCCGAGCGCCAGCGTGATGTTCTGCGTGAGGATGCTTGCGGTGCGGCGCGACAGGCGCACAAAGGCCGGGATCTTGCGCAGGTCATCGTCCATCAGCGCCACGTCGGCCGTCTCGATAGCGGTGTCGGTGCCGGCTGCGCCCATGGCGAAGC
The DNA here is from genome assembly GCF_000219215.1 of Cupriavidus necator N-1. Taxonomy (NCBI): domain Bacteria; kingdom Pseudomonadati; phylum Pseudomonadota; class Betaproteobacteria; order Burkholderiales; family Burkholderiaceae; genus Cupriavidus; species Cupriavidus necator. The sequence continues at coordinate 1,767,018 of NC_015723.1, forward strand.
CGATATCGGCACGCGCCAGCGCCGGTGCGTCGTTGATGCCGTCGCCCACCATGCCGATGCGGCCGCCGCGCGCGTGGGCGGCGCCGGCAAGCGCCGCGATGCCGTCGGCCTTGTCCTGCGGCAACTGGTTGCCGCGCGCTTCATCGATGCCGACCTGCGCGGCAATGGCTTGCGCCGTGTGCGGATTGTCGCCCGACAGCATCAGTGTCCTGACGCCCAGTTCATGCAGCTCGGCAATCGCCTGCCGGCTGGTGTCGCGCACGGTATCCGCCACCGCGAACAGCGCCAGCGCCGTGGCGGCGCCGTTGCCGTCGACGCGCGCCAGCAGCACCACGGTCTTGCCCTCGCGCTCCAGCGCTTCGAGCCGCGCCTCCAGCGCCGGCGAGCAGGCGCCCATCTCATGCACCAGGCGGTGGTTGCCCAAGCAGTACGCCACGCCCTGCACCTTGCCGCGCGTGCCGCGCCCCGCCAGCGCCTCGAAGTCGTCCACCGGCAGCGTGCCGATCCCGTCGGCCGTGGCCGCCGTGGCCACCGCGCGCGAAACCGGATGGTCCGAGCGCGCCGCCAGGCTGGCAGCAATGGCGCGGGCATGCGGCGCGTCCTCGGCCAGCAGCGCGTGGTCGGTCTGCGCGGGCTTGCCGTGCGTGATCGTGCCGGTCTTGTCCAGCGCCACCCAGGCCAGGTGCCGGCCCTGCTCCAGGTACACCCCGCCTTTGACCAGGATGCCGCGGCGCGCGGCCGCGGCCAGCCCGCTGACGATGGTCACCGGCGTGGAGATCACCAGCGCGCAGGGGCAGGCGATCACCAGCAGCACCAGCGCCTTGTAGATCCAGTCGACCCAGGCACCGCCCATGGCCAGCGGCGGCACCACCGCGACCGCCAGCGCAATCGCGAACACCGTGGGCGTGTAGATGCGCGCGAACTGGTCGACAAAGCGCTGCGTGGGCGCACGGCTGCCCTGCGCGGCCTCCACCGCGTGGATGATGCGGGCCAGCGTGGAATCGCTGGCGGGCGCCGTCACGGTGTACTCCAGCTCGCCGGACTGGTTGATCGAGCCGGCGAACAGCACATCGCCCTCGGCCTTGTCGACCGGCACGCTTTCGCCGGTGATGGGCGCCTGGTCCAGCGCCGACTGGCCGCGCACGACCTTGCCGTCAAGCGCGACGCGCTCGCCCGGCCGCAGCCGCACCAGCGCCCCCACGGCAACGCCGGCGGCGGGCACGGTGTCCCAGCTGCCATCGGCGCGACGCACCGTGGCCTGTTCCGGCGCCATCGCCATCAAGCCGCGGATCGCGTTGCGCGCCCGGTCCAGCGAGGCCGCCTCGATGCGCTCGGCCAGCGCGAACAGCACCATCACCATGGCCGCTTCCGGCCACTGGCGCAGCAGCAGTGCGCCGGTGACGGCAATGCTCATCAGGGCATTGATGTTCAGGTTGCCATTGCGCAACGCGATCCAGCCCTTGCGGTAGGTGGTCAGCCCGCCCAGCGCCACTGCCGCCAGTGCCAGCGCGGCGGGCAGCCACGGCAAGCCCAGACCCAGCCACTCCGCCGCTTCGGCACCCAAAGCGGCCACGCCGGCCAGCGCCAGCGGCCACCAGGGCTTGCTTGTCGTGGATTGCGGCAAGACTTGCTGCGCGGCCTCGGTGCTCAGCGGCACCGGCTGCATGCCCAGGCTCTCGATCGCCCTAGCCACCGGCTCCGGCGACGGCAAGGTGTGATGCACCGTCAGCACCCGCTGGATCAGGTTGAACTCCAGCGCCGCCACGCCCGCCATGCCGCCCAGCTTGCTGCGGATCAGCGTTTCCTCGGTCGGGCAGTCCATCGCGTCAATGCGCCATGCAGCGGTCTGCGCGCCGGCGGGAATGTCGACCGATGCCGCGGGCGTCAGCGCAACCGTGGCCGAGCAGCCGCCGCCACAGCAGGCGGAAGCCGCCGGTGCTTGCCGGGCCTCCGCATGGCCATGCCCATGATGATCATGGTCGTGGTGGTGATGGTGATGGTGATGGTCGTGATCATGCCCGCCATGCCGGTGGGTGGCGCCATCGTGCGCGTGGGCAGCGTGATCTTGAGGAAGTGCGTCCTCAGGTGACGTGCGAGCCATATCTTGTTGTTCCCGCTGGTTTAACCTGATGACATTGAAGACCCTGTAGCGACTACAGAGTCAAGCGGCATGGCAGCGACCGCGGCGCCATGCCGCAGCGGCGGGTCAGTGCTCGCAGTTGACCATCCAGGACATGCCGAAGCGGTCCACCAGCATGCCGAAGCCTTCGGCCCAGAAGGTCTTCTGGTACGGCACCACCACCTGGCCGCCTTCGCTCAGGCCGTCGAAGATGCGCTGGCCCTCGTCCTTGCTGACCGCGCCCACCGACAGACTGAAGCCACTGAACGCCGGGCGCTCGCCGCGCCGGCCGTCGGACGCCATCACCTGGTTTTCGCCGAACTGGATATTGGCGTGCATCACCTTGTCCTTCCAGTCATCGGGAACCTCCATGCCGGGGCTCGGCGGGGCGTCCTTGTAGCGCATCGCGAACGTGACCTGCGCGCCCAGCACCTTGCCGTAGAAGGCCACGGCCTCATCGAAACGGCCGCCAAAATCCAGATAGGGTTGCACCTGCATGTCGCTCTCCTTGTGAATGGTCGATCGGGCTGCATGGCATTGGCTGTTCGCCCGCGCGCCATTATGCGCGCGTGCCGGCTAGGTGCAAGCGCCCGGCCGGACTCAGGAAACCGCGGCGGGGACCGGGGCAGGCGGCACGGCAGTGGCCAATGCCTCGGCAGGAAATTGCAGCGAGAACATCGTTTCGCCTTCCAGGCTGCGCACCGTCACGCTGCCGCCATGCAGCCGCATGATGGTGTCGACGATGGCCAGCCCCAGCCCGGTCGACGCCGCCGAGTTGCGGCGCGACGGATCGGCCCGGTAGAAGCGCCCGAAGATATGCGGCAGCGTCTCGGGCGGGATCGCCGGCCCGGCATTGGTCACGCGGATGCAGGTCGTGCCGCCGCCCGGCGCCGGGGCGCGCTCCACGTCGAGCTGCACGGTGCTGCCGGCCGGCGCATGGCGCAGCGCATTGTCGAGCAGGTTGGTGACCGCGCGGCGCAGCAGCGTCTGGTCGGCCTGCACCATTGCCGTACCGTTCACCGCCAGCGCGACCTCGCGGTCGGCGGCCACGGCCTCGAAGTACTCGGCCATCTTGTCCAGTTCCTCGCGCGCGTCCAGCGTGCGGATGCCCAGCGCCACCTGCGCATGGTCGGCGCGCGCCAGGAACAGCATGTTCTCGATCATGCGCGCCAGGCGCTCGTACTCTTCCAGGTTGGATTCGAGCAGCGCCTCATACTCGGACACGCCGCGACTCTGCGCCAGCGTGACCTGGGTCTGGCCGATTAGGTTGCTGATCGGCGTGCGGAAATCATGCGCCAGGTCCGCCGAGAATTCGGACAGCCGCGAGAAGCTGTCCTGCAGCCGCGCCAGCATGTCATTGAGGGCCGCCGCCAGCTCGCGCAACTCGGCCGGTGCGCTGCCCACGTCAAGCCGCGTGGCAAGGCGGCTGGTGGTGACCGCGGCGGCATCGGCAGCCATGCGCCGCAGCGGCCGCAGCCCGCGCCGCGCCAGCACGAAGCCCAGCCCCGCCGCCACGGCAGCGCCGCACAGCGTGGCCCACAGCACCTGGTGGCGGTATTCGCGGATCAGCGCCACTCGATAGCCGGCATCGCGCAGCACCACGATCTCCACGGCCTTGTCGGAATCCCCCAGCTGGCCCAACGCCGCAATGCCGCGCGAGGGCACGCCATTCTTGGGGTACCAGGTCTGCAACATGCTCTTCTCTGGCTGCGTGGTGGCGGGCAGCACGCGCAGCGCCGGCACGGATTCATTGCGCGGGTTGAGCGTGACCAGCGGCTCGCCCTGGCGTGAGCGCACCACCAGGATCAGCCCCTCATGGCCCATCGCGATATCGGCAAAGCGGTGGGTATCGGCGCGGATCTCGGCCTCGCTGCGCACCTCGCGCAGCAGGTGGCGCACCAGCAGCACTTCGCCGACCAGCTCGCTCTCGTCACGCCCCTCCAGCTGCGCCGACAGCGCCCCGGACAGGTAGGCCGCCACGCTGGCAAGAATCACTGCCGTGGCCAGCCCGTACGCCAGCGCCAGCCGCGTGGTGAGCGAAGACGTCAGCCGCATCATGCGTCCTGGCCCCGGTCCTCGCTGTCGTCCAGCACGTAGCCCATGCCGCGCCGCGTGTGGATCAGCTTGTGCGGGAAGGGATCGTCGACCTTGGCGCGCAGGCGCCGGATCGAGACGTCGACCACATTGGTATTGCTGTCGAAATTGACGTCCCACACCTGCGAGGCGATCAGCGAACGCGACAGCACCTCACCGCGCCGGCGCGCCAGCAGGTACAGCAGCGCAAACTCCTTGGAGGTCAGGTCGATCTTCTGGCCGGCGCGCACCACACGGCGGCGGATGGCGTCGATCTGCAGGTCGGCCACTTCGATGAACTCACTCTCGCGCAGCGGGCCGCGCCGCAGGATGGTGCGGATGCGCAGCACCAGTTCGGCAAAGGCAAAGGGCTTGACCATATAGTCGTCGGCGCCGAGCTCCAGCCCCTTGAGGCGGTCCGACAGTTCGTCGCGCGCGGTCAGGAAAAGTACCGGGGTATCGCGCTCGCGGCGCAGTTCGCGCAGCACCTGCCAGCCATCCAGGCCGGGCAGCATCACGTCCAGCACGATCAGGTCATAGGGATGCTCGCGCGCATGGGCCAGGCCGTCCGCGCCGTCGCGCGCCAGGTCCACCACGAAGCCGGATTCGGTCAGGCCCTTGTGCAGGTAGTCACCCGCCTTGGGTTCGTCCTCGACAATCAGGATACGCATGGTTCGATCACTTTCCGGGCGGCACCAGCGCCGCCATGGCGTAACGCTAGCCGAGGATGACCGCCAATGGGCAAAGATTTCAGAAATGTCATCGCCATGCCAGGGAAATGCAGGCGGAAACCCCGGTAAAATGCGCGATCACTACCGGCGTCATGCCGGTTTGCGCCACCGTTGCCCCCATCCTGCCCGCCGTCCCCTGCCGATGAAACGCCTGCCGAATTACCTGCTGCTGTCCCTCGCCATGCTTGCGCTGCCCGTCTCCGGTGCCGCGGCGGCAGTGGCCACGGTGTGCAGCGCGGGACAGGCTGCCGGGCTGTCGCTGCCGGAACGGCACGCGGCCGCAAAAATGGAGGCGGAAGCGGCACTGGACGGCACCGGCCCGGGCACTTGCCGCGGCAGCGCGGTCCAGGTGATGGCCGAGCCTTCCGGCAGCGGCCATCCGCTGCAGCTGCACGATGCCGATGCGCCGCAGGCGACCGACCAGGGCGCCACGCCGCTGGAGACGCGGCCATCGGCCGCGTCCGGCGTGCTGCGCGAACTGCCTGCGGAGGTGCTGGGGCATTGGGCGCACGCGGCGCCAATGGCCACGCCGGGTGCATTCACCGACATCCTGCCGCTGGAACGCCTGCTGCCCGCACGCTGCTGAGCGCGTCATAGCGGGCACAGCGCCCGCATCGCTTCTTTTCTGTTTTGCGGAATTCCGTCGGCACCGGCAATGCGCGGCGAATTGTCGCGCCTGCGCTTTTTATCCGACTCGGAAGAATTCGATCGACTGCCCGGCGTTCACGGCCCGTTGCAGCCAGTCTGGATACTCGCCCTGCCCGTCCCAGCTCTGGCCGAGCGCATTGCGGTACAGCGGGCGTGCAGCGGCAGCCTGGGGGGCGGCCTGCGGGACAAGCGGGGCCACGGCTGGCGCGGCCTCAGGCGCCGGCTCATGCCCGGCGTCGATGGCAACATGATCAAAGCACCCGGCGGCGACAAGATCGTCGAACGTCAGGGCATGACGGTCCATTTGCTCGCGGATCCACGCCACCGCAGCGAGTTTGGCTGAATCAGACTCGGACATGACTCTCGTGAGAGGCCCGCTGCATTTCCGCGGGCAATGAAAAACCGGCGATAGAACCGCAGGCCGGTCGGATAGCCGTGATTCTACAGCCTTTGCCGGCGCTGCTGCGTTTCCCTCACGGGCACGCGGCCAATTGCCTTGCGCTTGCCGCGCACGTGCGCTGCCGAGTGACACCAATGTCATGTGCCGGTCATGCTCGTGTGGGCACGCGCTGCCTAGACTTGCTTCACCGCCGCCCACCCCGGGCCGGCAACCTTACGGAGAAGCGACTCATGCAAGCACTCAGGCAAGTCTTTGTGGCCACCGCCCTTATCGCTGCCGTGGTCGGCACTGCGCAGGCTGCACCGCGCAACGTCGATCCGTTCAGCGACGGGGCGCACAGCGCCACCGGCCCCCGCAGCCCGTTCACCGACGGCGCCCGCAGCCTCATGGAAACCCGCAGCGCGTTCACGGACGGCGCGAACGCCGCAACCGGTCCGCGCAGCACCTTCACCGACGGCGCGCATAACCCCAACGGCCCGCGCGACAGCTTCAGCGACGGCGCCTGACGGCACCCGGCGAGGCAGCGCTTCAGCGCACCTCGCCGTAGATGCGGCGCGCATCGGCGGCGTCGGCAATCGGCCGGCCCAGCGTCAGGCCGCCCTGCACCGCCTGCGCCACCAGCGCATGGTTGCCGGGTGCGCGGCTGCCGTCGCGCAGCAGCAGGTTGTTCTCGAATCCCACCCGCACATGGCCGCCAAATGCCGCGGCCGCGGTCACGCAGGCATTCTCTTCGCGGCCGAAGGCGCAGATCGCCCAAGGCAACGCGTCGCCGGACTCGTCCGCGGCCTGCAGGAATGGCAGCAGGTCGTGCGGCGACGACACCTGTCCGGCGGCATAGCGCCCCAGCACGTACAGCACCGACCATGCGCCCGGCGGCACCATGCCGCGCTCACGCATCGACTGCCAGCGCCGCACATCGGCCACGTCATACAGGATCACCTGCGTCATCACGCGCTCACGCGCCAGCCAGGCGAAGAACGTTGCCAGTTCGCTGTCCGGGATCTCCGGCACGGCCACTTCGCGCAGGCCCACCGAGACGGCTTCGGGCCGCAGCTCACGCACCATCGCCATCTGCTCCGCGGCCTTGTATACGCCCGCGGCCTCGCTCGTCACCTGCACCAGCAACGCTTCGCCGACGGCCTGCTTCACCGCGGCCAGCGCGTCGCGGTAGGCCTGCACGTCGAGGGAGTGGCGCCCTTCGGCATCGCGCACATGCATGTGCATCATGGCCGCGCCGGCATCCAGGCAGGCGCGCGCTTCAGCGGCCAGTGCCGCGGCGGTCAGCGGCACCGCCGGATGGTCGCTGGCGCGCTTGTAGGCGCCGTTGGGCGCCACGGTGACGATCAGCGGCGCATCGGCCAGCGGCACGCGGGCCGCGGCGACAGGGGCTTGGGAAGGGGTCTGGGTCATGGCTCGATCTCGGGCAGTTCAGGCGCGATCAGCGCCAGGCCGGCGCGCAGCAGGCTGTCATAGCGTGCGCGCTCGGCGGCAATGGTTTCAGGGGTCCAGTGGTAGAAGCCTTCGCCGCGCTTCATGCCGTGGCGGCCGTCGGCGGCGCGCTCGGACAGGCAGCGCGCCGGATGGTCGTCGTTGCAGAAGGTCGGGTACATGGTGGCGCCGGCGGCCGCGTGCACGTCGATGCCCGCGTGGTCGCGCTGCAGCACCGGCCCGGCCGCCAGGAAGCGAAAGCCGAAGCCGAAGCGCACCGCCGCATCGACATCCTCGGGCGAGGCAATGCCGCGGTCGATCAGGCTGAAGGCCTCGCGCGACAGCGCATGCTGCAGCCGGTTGGCAAGAAAGCCCGGCAGGTCCTTGCGCACCTTGACCGGCACCATCGCGCAGCGGCGCATGAAGGCGATCAGCGCATCGGCACAGGCCTCGTCGCTGTCATCGCCCATCACCACTTCCACCAGCGGCACCAGGTGCGCCGGCATGAAGAAGTGCAGGCCGAGCATGCGCGCACGCGAGTCAAGCCCCACGCCGATGGCGCTGATCGGGAAGCTGGAGCTGTTGCTGGCCAGCACCGTATCGGGCCGCGCGCGCCGCACCAGCTCGGCAAAGAGCGCCTGCTTCAGGTCCAGCCGTTCCGGGATGCATTCGATCACCAGGTCCACGGTGGACCAGTCCACATCATCCAGCGCCGCGGCCACCGCCAGGCGCTCCGCGCCTTGTTCACGGCCGATCGCGGCCAGGTTGCCTCGCACGCGCCCGGGCAGGGCACCGGCGCGGCCGGCATCAGGCTCGACCACGGTGGTGCGGCACAGCGCGCGGGTCAGCACCACGGCAACATCGGCGCCCATGGTGCCGCCGCCCACCACCACCGCGTGCGCGGCGCCAGGGCGGCTCAGGATGACCGGAGCGGTCGGGTTCGACATAGGTTCTCCCAGGAATCCAGGCAGTGTAGAGAACTTGCTTTGATTGAAGAAGTCGAATTTCTGGATAAAATGATCCAGAAATCAGATCAATAGCGTGACCCGGCCGGCACCAGACACCGCCGACCCGCTACCGCCCATGAAAATCAACCTGTCGATGCGCGACATCGAAACCATGCTGTTGCTTGGCCGCACGCTCAATTTCCGCCAGGCTGCCAGCCAGCTGCACCTGTCGCAATCCGCCCTGTCCACGCAGATCCTGCGCATCGAGGAATCCCTCGGCGTGCGCCTGTTCGACCGCACCACCCGCACCGTGCGCCTGACCGCGGCCGGCCACGTCTTCATGCAGCAGGCCGCGCTGCTGCAGGCGGCGTTCCGCGGCGCCATCGACGCCGTGACCGGCATTGCCAGCGCCGAGCGCGGCCAGGTGGCGGTGGCGGCGCTGCCCTCGCTGGCGGCGCGCATGCTGCCGCGCGTGCTGATGGCCTACCACCAGGCGCGCCCGGAGGTGGCACTGAAGGTGTTCGATACCCTCTCCGGCCCGGCCTTCGACCTGGTGCGCGCCGGTGACGTGGATTTCGCGCTGACCGCCGCCGACCCGCAACAGGCAGACCTGCAGTATGAGCCGCTGTTGTCGGACCGCTTCGTGCTGCTGATCCCGTCGGCGCACCCGCTGGCGCGCAGCCCGGGGCCGCTGCGCTGGGCCGATACCGCCAGCGCGCCGCACGTGTCGATGACGCACCCGAGCAGCGTGCGCCAGTACGCGGAATGGGCCTTCCTGCAGAACCGCATCCGCTTCCAGCCGGTGTTCGAGGCCGAGCGCCTGGCCACTATCGCGGCCATGGTCGAATGCGGCTTCGGCGTGGCCGCGCTGCCCGAGATCGCGGCCGGCACCGTGCGCCAGCCCGGCATTGTCGAGCGCCTGCTGACCGCGCCGGTGACCGAGCGCTCGATCGGGCTGGTGACCTCGCGCAACCGCAGCCTGTCGCCGGCGGCTGCCGAACTGGCGGCGGCGGTGCGCGCGCAGCTGACGAGTCCGCCCGTGCAAGACACGGCGGACACGGAGGCCCGGTGAACTAGTGGCGATGCTGGCTGGCCATGGCGCGCAGGCAACGCTGGCCTGGTTCCAAGCCAACCTCGTGCGCCCGCCGCTGCGCGGCGTCACGGAAAGTGGGCCCGGCACGGCACCGGGCACGCAGCCCTCAAGAAGGGTCCTTGGTACGGGTACGCGAAACCGCCGCCATGATGCCGATGCCAAGCACGATCAGGCAGGCAATACCGATATAGACGGGCGCGAGGCCAGCCGTTTCCATGCCCCAGGCAATGCCGCCAACCAGGACCAGCAGGCCGATAATGTATAGCGCGAATGACATGAGTCGGCTCCTTGCGGTGGTGCAACCTGGCTTCAATGTAGGCAGCACGCGATGCGCAAGGGATAGGACAAGGGCGGAAGCTGGCGTAGGCGGGTTCTTACCTTGTGGTGATGTGCGCGGCGGACAGCTCCGGCGGCAAAGGCTCCCCGGGGCTCACCCCTCCACCTGCGCCGGCATCTCTCCCAGCCGCTGCACCGATGTTCGCAAACCCTCCAGGATCGTGTCCGCCACCTTCTGCGGAAAACCCGCGGGCAGTGCTGCGCCGACCTCGGCGAGCACCGCCGGGGTCCGCGCGATGATGCGCCCGATCAGCGCCTCGGCATCGGCACCCAGAAAACAGCGCGGTGCCATCGCATTGAAATGGCGGCGCTGGATATCGCGCAGACCGTAGTGCCGGCTGCGGCCGGCGACCGCCATGGCCAGCTTGGCCTTGTGCCAGGAGAACTGGTTGGCGCCCTGGCCCACCACCGGCCAGATCGACATCACGTCGTACAGCGGCGTCATGCGGTAGCGCCCACCGGCCAGCAGGCGGATGCTGAAGTTCTTGGCGTGCCCGTCCGGTGCGGCCAGCAGCCAAAACAGCAGCTGCGCGGCCAGTAGCGTCTGCAGATCATCGGCCTGGGCCACTGAGTTGCGCAGCACCGTGGCGATCTCGATCATGCCGGGTCCGCCATCGGCCTCGTATTTCTGCAGCGGGCTGAGGCCGAACACCTGGCAGAAATCTTCCTGCAGTAGCCGCAGCAGCCAATTGCCTGACGGATGAGGCTGGCGATCGAAACGCGTGACGCTCAGCACCTTGCGGCGGCCGAACGTCAGCATCTCGCAATCGGCCACCGGCAAGCCATAGGCGGCAAGGATCTTCAGGCACAGCCATTCGTTTTCCACCGACGTGCTCAGGTCGGCCCTGCGGTTGCCCACCAGGCCCAGTGGCAGCTTGAAAATATGTGTGGTCGGGGTGGCGCCATGCGGCCGCAGCCATTGGCCGTCATGGCGCAGCAGCGCAGTCTTCTCCTGCGCGCCGGCGATGGAGATGCGGAAGTCGTCGTCGTGCTCATGCCGCCCAAGCGCGGGCGTGGCGACGATATCCTCCAGCCAGCGCTCGATCTGCTCGTCCGATAGCGGTTCGCCTTCGATCCGGTCGATGCCCGCAGGCGCTTCATCTTCGCCCAGGATCTGCACCGCGCCCACGCAATCGCGGCCGATGGCGGCGAGCAACTCGAAGGCTTCTACCGAGCCGGTCTGGAAGCGCAGCGCCAACCGGCGCCGGATGGCCTCGCTGTCCGGCAACAGGTTGTCGAAGTAGTTGCGCACGGCATCGCCACGCACCACACGCCGGTTGCCCAGGCCATACCCGAGCGACAGAGACAGGGGCCGCCCGGCTTCAGAGCGGATCCAATCCTCGTCGTATTCCAGTTCCATCCCGGTACCGGATGGCTGGCGCCAGGTGCCCACGCGCTGCCCGTTGGCCCAGACCGACAGCGCCGGCGTACGTGACCTGCGTGCCGCCATGATTACCACGCCACCTCGGACACCTCGGCGGCTCCCGTGGCCCGGTCCTGGACCACCAACTCCAGGCCGAGCGCGCCAACCAGCGCCAGCAGCTGGTCGACGCTGATGCTGTCAGGGTTCAGTTCCATGTGCGACATCCGGCTCTGGCTGATATTCAGCCGCGCGGCAGCCTCGGTCTGGTTCAGGCCGGCCGCCTTGCGCGCTGCCTGCAGGATCTGGCCAAGCTGCCATGGAGTAGAGACAATTTGCTTCATCGCGTTGGATGGAATACCAATATGATAGGTACTTCTATTTTAGCGACAGCATGGGTATTTTTAAAATACCCATGCCATGGGTATTTTGATTTTAACGATGCCATGACTATATGTGCCCGAAGCAGCATCCTGTAGCGCAACATCGTGCCAGGCTCTGTATCTGTCCCCAGCCCCGGCGCCCTCGTATACTCTGGAGCCGGAGGCGGCCTAGCCGCCCCGCCGGTGCAGGATCCCGGCGTGGCATCACGCAAACGGGGCCGCGCCTCACCGATCCCAAACATACAAGCAACGGAGCAGCAGCATGCGTGTCGCATTTCTCGGACTGGGCGTCATGGGTTTCCACATGGCCGGCCACCTCGCCACCAAGGGGCACGAGGTCACCGTGTACAACCGCACCGCCGCCAAGGCGCAGGCATGGGTCGAAAAGTTCGGCGGCAAATCAGCGCCCACGCCGGCACAGGCCGTGCGCGATGCGCAGGTAGTCTGCTCCTGCGTGGGCAATGACGACGACCTGCGCGCGGTGCTGGCCGGGCATGACGGCGCCTTCTTCAGCGCGCCCAGCGGCTGCATCTTCGTGGACCACACCACCGCCAGCGCCAACGTGGCGCGCGAACTCTACGCCGCCGCGCGCGAGCACGGCCTGCACTTTGTCGACGGCCCGGTCTCCGGCGGCGAAGTCGGCGCGGAGAAAGGCATCCTGACCATCATGTGCGGCGGCGATGCCGACGCCTATGCGCGCGCCGAACCGGTCATTGCCGCCTACGCACGCGCCGTCACGCGCATCGGCGAATCCGGCGCCGGGCAACTGGCCAAGATGGTCAACCAGATCAGCATCGCCGGGCTGATCCAGGGCCTGTCCGAGGCCATCGCCTTTGGCGAGCGCGCCGGGCTGGACATGCGCCTGGTGCTGGACGTCATCAGCAAGGGCGCGGCCGGCTCATGGCAGCTCGAGAACCGCGGCCCCACCATGATCGACAACAAATTCGACTTCGGCTTCGCGGTCGACTGGATGCGCAAGGACCTGGGCCTGTGCCTGGACGAGGCGCGCCGCAACGGCGCCGGCCTGCCGGTGACGGCGCTGGTCGACCAGTTCTATGCCGACCTGCAGCAGATGGGTTGCGGCCGCGCAGACACCTCTTCGCTGATCAAGCGCCTGCGCCAGCACGCCGGGGACGCCTGACGCCACCCCTGCGCCACCTGCCGTCGTCCGATTCCTACAGCGCAATCGGCGTGTCTCGGAGAGGCCCCTGCCCGGCACGGGCCTAAGCTGGACACATGGGGCCGGTTGCCTGCAACTGGCCCGGCAACGATGCAGGAGACCATCATGTGGAAACTCGCAAGCGCGCTCCTGGTAAGTGCCAGCATGGCGCTGGCCGGCTGTACGGCGACGGGCGCGGTGGCCGGCGGCGTGGCCGGACACGAGCTGACTCACGGCAGCACCGCCGGGACCATCGGCGGCGCCGTGGTGGGCGGCGTGATTGGTCACGAACTGGGCAAGTAAGCAAACCCTGGCCCCTGAGCCCAACAAGCAGAAAGGCCGCTTCGTGCGGCCTTTCTGCTTGTTTTGCGGGATGCCGTTCAGGCTTTCGGCCGGCACGACGCACCGCCGGTCGCCCGCCGCAGCCGCTGCCACACCAGTACCGGCAGCCGCAGCACGAAGCCGGCCAGCAGCCGCAGATGCATGCCGGTCAGCAACAGGTTGTCGCGCAGATAGCGGAAATGCGATACCCCACCCTCGCGCTGGCCGAAGTAGCGCACCGGCGCATCGGCGTTGATGGGGCGCACGCCGCGCCAGCACAGGCGCACCGCTACTTCCGGATCAAAGTCGAAGCGCCGCATCCAGCGGCTCTCGCGCATGACCGCGCGCAGCGGCGCGACCGGGTAGACGCGAAAACCGTACAGGGAATCCCCGATGCCTGCCCAGAGCGTCTCGACATCCACCCAGAAGTTGGACATGCGCCGCCAGTAGACCCGCTCGCGCGGTGCGCTGGCGTCGAACACGGGCCGGCCCAGCACCATGGCGCCGGGGTTGCGCTGCGATATCGCCATGAACTGCGGAATCAGGTGTGCAGGATGCTGCCCGTCTGAATCCATCACCAGCACATGCGTAAAGCCAGCGGCGGCGGCCGCGTCGATGCCGTGCAGCACTGCGGTGCCCTTGCCCTGGTTGCGCGGCAGCACCAGTACGCGCAGCCCGGGATCGGTGGCCGCCTGCGCCTGCAGCCACTGGTCGCTGCCATCGGTGCTGCCGTCCACGACCACCCAGACCGGCGTCCAGGCGGCGCGCGCCGCGCGCAGCACTTCATGCAGGCGCACGCCGGGGTTATAGCTGGGGATCAGCACCAGGTGCGTGGCGGACGGCTCGGTGCCACCCATGGGGCAGACGCTGCCGCCGGTCACCAGTGCGGGCCCGGGCATGGCTTGCTGCGGCATGTCGTGCTCCGGTCCTGGCTTTGGGAAAGGGCGAAAGGGTGGGTGCGGCGAGCCGGGCTAGCGCGTGCGGTGTTCCGCCAGGTAGGTGGCCAGGCTGCCCAGCGAGGCAAAGATGGTCTTGTTGTCGGGGTTGTCCGAACGCAGTTCGACCCCGTACTTGCGCGACACCAGCAGTGCGATCTCAAGGATATCGATGGAATCCAGCCCGAAGCCTTCGCCATAGAGCGGCGTGGTGGCATGGATGTCCTCCAGCCGCAACTCGGCAATGTCGAGTTCGTCGATGATCAGGCGGGCAAGTTCGGTTTCGAGTTCGGTCATGTCGCTAGGTGGCTGGAATGCCGCTGCGGCATGGGTCCGGGCAAGGTTGTCCAGTCCGCACGGCAGGGCAACCGATGCTATCAAAAGGGGCAAATCCCAGCCAGTTGAGAGAAGTTTAGTAACAACAAAGGCGGCCCTTTTGGGAATCATCATCACGTCGGGCCGGTCTTTTGGGGTATAAAGCGTTCGCTTCGCGCACCATGCAGCGTCATTTCCGGCAACGCTTTGCGCCAAGCGACTTACGCTACACACAATATACCCTCGCAGATGCCATCGAGCCAGCAATTCGACCGCCCCTCCACGCCCGCCGCGCCGGCCATGCCTTTGCGGCAGGATGCCGTGCCGCCAGGCCAGCGCCATGGCTGGATTGCCGCGGTAGCCGCCTTTGTCGCCTACGAATCCGCCCTGCACCGTGCAGCACACCAGCCGGGTGCCGAAATCGCCGCCTTGTGGCTCGGGGCGGCGCCGTTCCTGCTAATCGGCTTCCTTGCCTGCCGCCGCGCCGGGTGGCGCCTCCCTGCGCTGGCTGGCTTGCTGGCAGCCTGCGCCGCCTTGTGGATCTGGCGCTTGCCGCTGGCCACGCATTTCGGCTGGACCTATTTCCTGCAGCACGCCGGCATCAACGCCGCGCTGGGCGTGATGTTCGCGCTGAGCCTGCGCCCCGACCACACGCCACTGTGCACGCAGATCGCGACGGCAATCCATGGCCAACTGCCCCCCGCGCACCTGCGCTACACGCTGCGCGTGACCCAAGCCTGGACGCTGTTCTTTGCCGCGATGGTGGGTATATCGACGCTGCTGTTCGTGCTGGCGCCGGTGGCAACCTGGTCCAGCTTCGCCAATCTGGCCACGCCGCTGCTGATCGCGCTGATGTTCGTGGGCGAGGCCGTGTGCCGCCGCATCGCTTTCCCGGGCATGGCCCACGGCGGCCTGCTGGACGCGGTGCATGGCTATCGCGCAGTCATGGCTGCCCGTGCGGGCCGGCCCGGTTTGCCGCGCTGACGCGCCGCACCCCGGCCCCTACACTGGCAACAGGCACAGGCTCCGCCCCATGACCACGCTCCCCATCGTCGCGCATGCCTCGCCCGAAGACATCATCGCTTGGGCGCACGGGCGGCCTGTCAGCGTGCGCCAGTTCCTGGCCGATGCGTCCAGCCTGGCCACCGCGCTGCCGGCAGGCGGGCACGTATTCAACGCCTGCACCGACCGCTACCGCTTCGCCGTCGGCCTGTGCGCCGCGCTGCTGGCGGGCAAGGCCACCCTGCTGCCGCCGTCCCATACGCCGGAGATGGTGCGCCAGCTGGCCGACTTTGCCCCGGACGCCTTCTGCCTGCATGACCAGCCTGACGCGGCGTGCGCCATGCCGGCGTTCCACTATCACGACGGCCTGCGCGGCGCCGCCACGGAGGGGCCGACCGAGATCCCGCAGATTGCCGCGACCCAGGTCATGGCGTACGTGTTCACGTCAGGCTCGACCGGCACGCCGGTGCCGCACCGCAAGACCTGGGGCGCGATGGCCCGGTGCGCGCATGCCGCGGCACAGCGGCTAGGCCTGCTGGATGGGCGTGCCTGGACCGTGGTGGCCACGGTGCCGCCACAGCATATGTTCGGGCTGGAAGCCACGGTCATGCTGGTGCTGCAGGGCCGCGCGGCACTGGTGGCGGCCCCGGCCTTCTATCCGGCCGACGTGCGCGATGCCCTCGCCTCGGTGCCGGCGCCGCGTGCGCTGGTCAGCTCGCCCGTGCACCTGCGCACGCTGGTTCAGTCGGGCATGGCGATGCCGCCGGCAGACCTGGTGCTGTGCGCGACCGCCCCGCTTGGCCGCCAGCTGGCGGGCGAGACCGAGACCCTGTTCGGCGCTCCGCTGTGCGAGATCTACGGCAGCACCGAGACCGGCCAGGTCGCCACGCGCCGCACCGCGCAGACCGATGCCTGGACACTGGTGCCTGGCGTGCGGCTGGAGGCACGCCAGGGCGACGGCGGCGACACCGAGACCTGGGCCGAAGGCGGCCATATCGAACAGCCGGTGTCGCTGGGCGACGCCATCGCACCGCTGGATGCCGGCCACTTCCTGCTCCATGGCCGCAAGGCCGACATGCTGAATATCGCCGGCAAGCGCACCTCGCTGGCTTACCTGAACCACCAGCTCACGGCCATTGACGGCGTGCGCGACGGCGCGTTCTTCATGCCCGATGATGCGCACGAAGGCGACACGCATGGCCACGTGGTGCGGCTGGTGGCGGTGGCGGTGGCGCCAGGCGTCGCCCCGGCGCAGCTCCAGCAGGCGCTGCGCGCGCGCATCGACCCGGCCTTCCTGCCACGCCCGCTGCTCTTTGCCGACAGCCTGCCGCGCAATGCCTCCGGCAAGCTGCCGCGCGAAGCCCTGGCGGCGCTGGTCGCAAGGCTTGCCGCGGCACACCACGGCGAGAGCGTGGCAAGGCCCGGCTTTGTCATCGACGCCGATCACCCGGCCATCGCCGGCCACTTTCCCGGCCATCCGATCGTGCCGGGGGTGGTGCTGCTGGACCACGCGGTGCTGGCACTCGGCGCGGCGCTGGGCCGCCGCCTTGCCGTCACCCAGGCCGGCGCCATCAAGTTCCTGAGCCCGGTGACCCCGGGCGAGCGCGTGGAGATCCTTCACCAGGCCGACGCAGCGGCCGATGGCAGCGAGAGTATCCGCTTCACGCTGCGCAGCGCCGGACGCGATGTCGCCAGCGGCACGCTGCAAGTGCGTGGCGCCGCGCCGCAAGCGGGGGCATCGGCATGCTGAGCTGGCTGTGGAAGCGGCAGCCGCCGCTGGAATCCGAATGGTCGCACCGCGAGGAGCGCGGCAGCATCACGCTGCTGCGCGTCATGACGTGGATCTCGCTGGCACTCGGCCGCCCCGTCGGGCGCGTGGTGCTGCGGGGGATTGCGGCGTACTTCATGCTGTTCGCACCGGCGGCACGCCATGCCTCGCGCGCCTACATGGACCGCGCCCTCGGGCGCGAGGCCAACTGGGTCGATGGCTACCGGCATGTGTTCACCTTCGCCTCGACCATCCATGACCGCATCTACCTGCTCAACGGCCGCTTCGACCTGTTCGATATCCGCCTGCACGGAGAGGCGCAACTGGAAGCCGCGATGGCGCGCGGCCGTGGCGCAATCCTGCTGGGTGCGCACCTGGGCAGCTTCGAGGTGGTGCGCGCGCTCGGGCGGCGGCACCCGGAGATGGAAGTCGCGATCACCATGTACGAGGAGAATGCGCACAAGCTCAACGACGTGCTGCAGTCGATCAACCCGGCGATGCGCCAGGACGTGATCGCGCTGGGTCGCTTCGACACCATGCTGCGGGTGCGCGACTACCTGGACCGCGGCTACATGATCGGCATGCTGGCCGACCGCACGCTGTCGCAGCGCGCCACCGACCCGGTGCAGCAGTGCAGCTTCCTCGGCACGCCCACGGGCCTTCCGACCGGCCCGCTGCGCATGGCGGCGATGCTGCGCCGGCCGGTGTTCTTCATCACCGGCCTGTACCGCGGCGGCAACCGCTACGATGTGCACTTCGTGCCGCTGGCGGACTTCACCGACACCGCGCGCGGCCAGCGCGAGGCAGCCGTGCAGACCGCGCTGGCGGAATACGTGCGCCTGCTGGAGCAGTTCTGCCGCAGCGCCCCATACAACTGGTTCAACTTCTACGATTTCTGGCACGCCGGCCCGCCGCTGTCTGAACAGCCGCCGCCGGGCAACGAGCCATGACCCGCGAGCCGTGAGCAGCCCCTGATGTCCCTTTCCAGACGCCCTTTCCGCTTCCTGCTGTCAATGCTGCTGGCCGGCGCCATGCTTGCGCTGGCCGCACCGTCCGGCGCCGCCACGTTTGGCGTCGACCAGCTGATGTCCACCCTGGCGCAACGCAAGTCGGGGCGCGTGCTGTTCACCGAGACCAAGTACCTGGCGATAGTCGACAAGCCGGTGCAGTCGACCGGCGAACTGCTGTTCACGGCGCCCGACCACCTGGAGAAGCGCACACTGGAGCCCAAGGCCGAGAACATGGTGCTCGACGGCGACATGCTGACGGTCGAGCGCGACGGCAAGCGCTACACCATGCCGCTGCAGAACTACCCCGAGCTGGCCGCCTTTATCGAAAGCATCCGCGGCACGCTGGCAGGCAACCGCCAGACGCTGGAGCGCTACTACAAGCTCGGCCTGGAAGGCCGCGCCAGCCGCTGGACGCTGACGCTGACACCGGCGGACTCGCGCATGGCCGCTGTGATCAGCCAAGTGCGCATCGACGGCAGCCAGGATGTGCTCGACCGCGTCGAGATCCGGCAGGCCGACGGCGACCGCTCGGTGATGAAGATCCGACCTGCCGGCCGCCCATGAGCGCAGCGCCGCCCGCAACGATGCGCCCAGCGACGCGCCGGATCGCGCTGGCACTGTGGATCTTCGCCATGCTCGCCTGCGCGGCCGTCATCAGCCGCTCCACCTTCACGGCCGACCTCTCGGCCTTCCTGCCGCGGCTGCCCAGCGCCGAGCAGCAGTTGCTGGTGAACCAGCTGCGCGACGGACTGGTATCGCGCCTGGTCCTGGTCGGGATCGAAGGCGGCGATGCCGATGGCCGCGCCGCGGTATCGCGTGCCATGGCGGCACAGTTGCGCGGCGACCCGCGCTTCACGGCGATCCAGAACGGCGAGCCGGTCAACCAGGCCGCAGACCGCCAATACGTGTTTGCGCACCGCTACCTGCTCAGCCCCGCGGTCACGCCGGAGCGCTTCAGTGAACGCGGCCTGGCGCAGGCGCTGAATGAATCGTTCGAGCTGCTGGCTTCGTCCGCCGGGCTCTTCACCAAGTCGCTGCTGCCGCGCGATCCCACCGGCGAAGTGGCCGCGATGCTGGCACAGCTGGATGCCGGGCAGCGCGTGCCCATGCACGCCGGCGCCTGGGCGTCGCGCGACGGCAAGCGCGCGGTGCTGCTGGCCCAGACCGCCGCCGCGGGGTCTGACACGGATGCGCAGGCACAAGCCATCGGGGCCGTGCGCGAGGCGTTTGCCAAGGCCGCGACGGCTGGCCAGTACCAGCTGGTGATGACCGGGCCGGGCGTGTTTTCCGTCAATGCACGCGACACCATCCGCCATGATGTGGAGCGCCTGTCGACCATCGGCGTGGCTATCATCGTCACGCTGCTGCTGCTGGTCTACCGCTCGGTGCCGCTGCTGGTGCTGGGGCTGGTGCCGGTACTGAGCGGCGCGCTGGCGGGCATTGCCGCGGTCAGCCTGGGCTTCGGCGGCTCGGTGCACGGCCTGACGCTGGGCTTCGGCACCACGCTGATCGGCGAGGCGGTCGACTATTCGATCTACCTGTTCGTACAGTCCGCGCAGTACACGCGCGACGGCCGGCGCGACGAGCGCGCCTGGCTGGGCGGCTTCTGGCCAACGGTGCGCCTGGGCGTGCTGACCTCGGTCTGCGGCTTTGCCTCGCTGCTGCTGTCGGGCTTTCCGGGGCTGGCGCAGCTGGGGCTGTATTCGATTGCCGGGCTGACGACCGCGGCGCTGGTGACGCGCTTCGTGCTGCCGCAGCTGGTGCCGGCCACGCTGCACCTGCGCGACGTGGCGCCGCTGGGCCGCCGGCTGCAGTGGCTGGCGGCGCGCGCGCACCGGGTGCGCTGGCTGGTGCTCGTGCTGGTGGTGGCAGCCGGCACGGTGCTGGCCATGCACCGCGGCACGCTGTGGGGCCGCGAGCTGCAGGCGCTGAGCCCGGTGTCGGCCAGCGACCAGGCCCTCGACACCCGCTTGCGCGAGGACCTTGGCGCACCCGACGTGCGCTACCTGGTGGTGCTGTCCGGGCCGGACCAGGAGTCCGTGCTGCAGGGCGCGGAGCGCGTGGCACGTGAACTGGACCCGCTGGTGGCGCAGAATTTCATCGGCGGCTACGAGAGCCCGGCGCGCTACCTGCCCAGCGCGGCGACCCAGCGCGAGCGCCAGGCCAGCCTGCCGCCGCCCGACGAGCTGGCGCAGCGCCTGCGCGCCGCCATCGCCACGCAGCCGGTGCGCGCGTCCCTGTTCGCGCCGTTCCTGGCGCAGGCCGAGGCGGCGCGCACCGGTGCGCTGCTGCGGCGCGAGGACTTGCGCGGCACATCGATGGCGCTGGCTGTCGACGCGTTGCTGGCGCAGCGCGACGGGCGCTGGAGCGCCACGCTGCCGCTGCGTGCACCGGCCCACACCCCGCAAAGCACCGGCGCGGCCGACGGCGTCGACACCAGCGCAGTGCGGGCCGCGGTCGCGCGGGCCGGCGTCGCTGACACGCTGTTCGTCGACCTCAAGGGCGAATCCGACCGCCTCTACACCGGCTACCTACGCGAGGCCTTGCTGCTGTCGCTGGCCGGCCTGCTGGCGATCATCGTGCTGCTGGCCGTGGCGTTGCGCTCGGCACGGCGCGTCGTGGCCACGGTGTTGCCACTGGCCGCGGCGGCGCTGGTGGTGCTGGGCGGGCTGGCAGCGCTCGGCCAGCCGCTGACGCTGCTGCACCTGGTGGGCCTGCTGCTGCTGATGGCCGTGGGTTCCAATTACGCGCTATTCTTCAACGGCCCCGCGGCGGGCAGCCAGGTGGCGGGCGCTTCACCGCATACACTGGTGTCGCTGCTGCTGGCCAACCTGACCACGGTGGCCGCCTTCGGCCTGCTGGCGCTGTCGAGCCTGCCGCTGCTCAAGGCCTTCGGCCTGACGGTAGGTCCAGGTGCCGTGCTGGCCCTGTGGTTTTCGGCAATCCTGGCGCGCCCCGCGGCGCCGGACATAGCCGGGAGTGCAATATGAATTCGTATCCCGCACCGCGCGTTGCCTTGCGCGGCACCTCCAACAGCCGCCCCTGGCGCCCCACCCCGCTGCTTTATGGCACCGCCGCCGTGCACCTGGGTGCCGCCGGCGCGATCCTGGCGTACCCTGAAGCCATGGGCATGGCGCTGGCCGGCGTTGGCGCCGCCCATGCGGCAATGTGCGCCGCCGGCCTGTGGCCGCGCAGCCGGTGGCTTGGCCCCAACCTGCTGCGCCTGCCGCCCTCGGCCAGTGACTGTGTGGCACTGACGTTCGACGACGGCCCCAACCCGGCGTTGACGCCGCGCGTGCTCGACATGCTGGACCAGCATGGTGCGCGCGCGACCTTCTTCTGCGTCGGCGCGCGCGCCGCGGCGCATCCGGAACTGGTGCGCGAAATCGTCCGCCGCGGCCACGCCGTGGAAAACCACAGCATGTACCACCGGCTGCACTTCTCCGTCTTCGGTCCCGGACGCATACTGCGCGACATCGGTGCCGCGCAGCAGGTGCTGACCGACCTCACCGGCCAGGCGCCGCGCTTCTTCCGCGCGCCCGCGGGGCTGCGCAATCCCTTCCTTGAGCCGGTGCTGTGCCGGCTCGGGCTTCAGCTTGCCGCCTGGACCCGGCGCGGCTTCGATACCCGTTGCGGCGACCACGCAGCACGCGTGGCGCAGCGCCTCACCGGCAAGCTCGCCGGGCGCGACATCCTGCTGCTGCACGACGGCAATCCCGGCACCGATGCCGCCGGCAATGCGCACTGCACCACGGTGCTGCCGGGCCTGCTCACCGCCATCGAACAAGCCGGCCTGCGCTGCGTCACGCTGCGCGCGGCCGTGCCGCCAGCCTGAGTGAGCTGCTGCTTGTTACAATTGGCACAGCCCTCCGAGATTCCTTCCATTCGTTCCACCTAAGCCGTGTCCCCGCTCCTGTTCTCGCATTTCACGGCCACCAGCTGCCTGGGCGCCGGTATAGACGCCACCCTGTCGGCACTGCGTGCGCAGCGC
This sequence comes from Cupriavidus necator N-1, assembly GCF_000219215.1. Lineage (NCBI taxonomy): Bacteria > Pseudomonadati > Pseudomonadota > Betaproteobacteria > Burkholderiales > Burkholderiaceae > Cupriavidus > Cupriavidus necator. The sequence continues at coordinate 1,789,037 of NC_015723.1, forward strand.
GGCGGCCTGGCGCCCTGCCGCTTCGGCGGCGTCGAGCTCGATACCTTCGTCGGCGAGGTACCCGGCCTGGACGCCGTGGCACTACCGCCCGCACTGGCCGAATTCGACTGCCGCAACAACCAGCTGGCGCAACTGGCGCTGGAGCAGGACGGCTTTGCCGCGCGCGTGCGCGAAGCGGCGGCGCGCTACGGCGCCCACCGGGTCGGCGTCTTCCTGGGCACCAGCACCGCGGGCGTGCTGCAGACGGAACTGGCCTATCGCCAGCGGGATCCTGCCAGCGGCGCGCTGCCGCCGGGCTTCCACTACGCCACCACCCACAACCCCTACTCGCTGCCCGCTTTCCTGCGCCAATACCTGGGGCTGGCCGGCCCGGCGGCTGCGGTATCTTCGGCCTGTTCATCCGGCGCCAAGGTGTTCAGTTCGGCACGGCGCATGCTGGAGGCCGGGCTGATCGATGTAGCCGTGGTCGGCGGCGTCGATTCGCTGTGCTACACGACCCTGTACGGCTTCAATTCGCTGGAGCTGTTGTCCGACCAGCCGTGCCGGCCCTATGACGTGGCGCGCAACGGCATCTCGATCGGCGAGGGAGCGGCATTCGGCCTGCTCGAGCGCGTGGCCGGCACCGCGCAAGCCGATGCCATCCTGCTGGCCGGCATCGGCGAATCGAGCGATGCGCACCATATGTCGACCCCGCACCCCGACGGGCTGGGCGCGCGACTGGCGCTGGAGCAGGCACTGGCCAGCGCGGGCGTAGCGCGGGCACAGGTCGGCTACGTCAACCTGCATGGCACCGCCACGCGCAGCAACGACGCAGCGGAGGCGATGGCCATGGCCGCGGTGCTGCCCGGCACGCCTTGCAGCTCCACCAAAGGCGCCACCGGGCATGCGCTGGGTGCCGCCGGCGCGCTCGAAGCCGTCATTTGCGCGCTGGCGCTGCGCCACGGCCTGGTGCCCGGTGGCATCAACACCACGCAGGTGGATCCGGCGCTGGACGTGAACTACCAGCTCGCCAACCGCGAAGCACCGCTGCGCTATGCAATGACCAATGCTTTCGGCTTCGGCGGATCCAACTGCAGCCTGCTGTTCGCCCGCGCGGACGCAGCATCCCACTGAGCATCGCCATGCCGCAGCACGTGTATATCGAAAGCATCGGCCTGCTCGGCCCCGGCCTGACCGGCTGGCAGCAGGCCACTGAAGTCCTTGCCGGCCGCGTGCCGTATGCGCACGCGCCGACCGAGCTGCCGCCACCCGCGGGCCTGCCGCCGGCAGAGCGCCGCCGCACCGGCCCGACCGTACGGCTGGCGCTGGGGGTGGGCCAACAGGCCGTTGCCGCCAGCGACTGCGAAGCCGCGCAGCTGCCGACGATCTTTGCCTCGTCCAGCAGCGACGGCTTCAACTTCCATGCGATCTGCGAAGCGCTGGCCGAGCCTGAGCCGCTGATGTCGCCCACGCGCTTCCACAACTCCGTGCATAACGCGACCGCCGGCTACTGGTCGATCGCCGCGGGCGCGATGCGCACCTCCAATGTGCTGTGCGCCATGGATGGCAGTGGCAGCGCGGGCTTGCTCGAATGCGTGCTGCAGGCCGCCGCCGATGCCGAGCCCTGCCTGCTGATCGCCTATGACACCGGCTATCCCGCGCCGTTGCACAGCCACCGCCCGATCCCCGATCCCTTCGGCGTGGCCCTGCTGCTCACGCCGCGGCAGACCGCGCGTTCGCTCGCGCGCATCGGCGTGGCGCTGAAGCAGGCACCGGCCACGGTGATGCCGGACGCCGCGCTGGAAGCGCTGCGCAGGTCGGCGCCGGCTGCACGCATGCTACCGTTGCTGACGGCCATCGCCCGCGGCGAGACTACCACCGTGGTGCTCGATTATCTGGACACGCTGCAGCTAGAAGCCGAGGTGGAATGCCTCGGTGGCCAGGCGAATGGCTGAGCTGCTGAAAGACCGCGACTGGATCGCGGCACGCATTCCGCACCAGGGCACGATGTGCCTGCTCGACGGCGTGCTGGCCTGGGATGCGGCATCGGTTCGCTGCACGTCCGCCACGCATGCGCGCGCGGACAACCCGCTGCGCGCGCAGGGCCGGCTGGCCGCGGTCAGCGGGATCGAATATGCGGCACAGGCCATGGCCGTGCACGGCGCATTGCTGGCGGAAGCGGAGCCAGGCAAGGACGCGCAGCGCCCGCGCTCGGGCTACCTGGCCAGCGTGCGCAGGCTGGTGCTGCATGTGGAGCGGCTCGACGATATCGACGCGCCGTTGCAGGTTGAGGCGCAGCGTATCAGCGGTGAAGGCAGCAGCGTGCTGTACGCCTTCACCGTCAGCGCCGCGGGCCGGGCACTGCTGTCAGGCCGCGCGGCGGTCATCCTGGATGCCGCCGCAGCCGGTCAAAGCGCCGACCGCAGCGCCGGCTGAAACACTTCAGCGCGCCGGCAGGATCTTGCCCGACACCGCGCCGAAGCCGACGCGATAGCCTTCGCCCTGGCAGTAGCCGGTCATGATCACGTCGTCGCCATCCTCCAGGAAGCCGCGGCGGCTGCCGTCGGCCAGCGTCACCGGTTCGGCGCCGTTGCGGGTCATTTCCAGCAGGCTGCCGTAGGAATTCGGCGTGGTGCCGCTGATCGTGCCCGATCCCATCAGGTCGCCCACGCGCACATTGCAGCCCGACACCGTGTGGTGGGCCAGCTGCTGCGCCATGGTCCAGTACATCGCCTTGAAGTTGGTGCGGCAGATGGTGCTGGGGGCCGCGGCTCCCTGCGGCTGCAGCGCGACTTCCAACGCGATGTCATAGGCGTTCTTGTCCTGCTGCTGCAGGTATGGCAGCGGCTGCGGCGACTGCTCGGGGTTGTCGCGGCGGAACGGCTCAAGCGCTTCCATCGTCACCACCCACGGCGAGATCGAGGTGCCGAAGCCCTTGCTGTTGAACGGCCCCAGCGGCACGTATTCCCACTGCTGGATATCGCGCGCGCTCCAGTCGTTGAGCAGCACCATGCCGAACATATGCGCCGGCGCATCGGCGGTGCTGATGGGGTCGCCCAGCGCCGATTCCTTGCCGACGATAAAGCCCATCTCCAGTTCGAAATCCAGCTTGCGGCAGGCGCTGAACACCGGGCGCGCCTCGTTCGGCAGCTTGATCTGGCCGTTGGGGCGATGCAGCGGCGTGCCGCTCACCACCACCGAGCTGGCGCGGCCGTTGTAGCCGATGGGGATTTCCAGCCAGTTCGGCAGCAGCGCGTTGTCCGGGTCGCGGAACATGCGGCCGACGTTGGTGGCGTGCTCCTTGGACGAATAGAAGTCCGTGTAGCCCGGGATCTCCACCGGCAGGTGCAGCGTTGCGGCCGCCATCGGCACCAGTGCCTTGTCGCGCAGTGCGGCGTTGTCGCGCAGCGCGGCGTCATCACCGGACAGCAGCGCGCCCAGGCGCTTGCGGGTTTCGCTCCACACCGGCTTGCCCAGGGCGATAAAGCGGTTCAGGCTGCCAGCGGCAAACGTGCCTTTGGCAGCGGCCGGCAGGAGGCCGGCTTCATCCAGCGCGGCAAGGTCCAGCACCTGGTCGCCGATGGCAACGCCGACGCGCGGGGCCTGGCCCTTGGTCGAAAACACGCCATACGGCAGGTTCTGCAGCGGGAAGTGGGACTGGCCGTCGTTGGCGGAAGCGATCCAGCTGGTCTTGGGGGCGGTCATTGGGATACTCCGAAAATTTGGTGGCACTTGTCGCGTGTGGTGACGCGTCATGCTTGACGAGCGCCTGCCCTCTCCCCCGGCTCCTCGCCCGCTTGCGGGAGAGGAGAGAAAACCGGGCGGGCGGCCAGGCGCCCGGGATTAGCGAGTGTTCGGGTTGAAGTGTTTCTTCAGGCCCTGCCAGCACGTGTAGTAGTCCTGCTGCAGCGAGGCCGACTGCGCGGCATACGGCGTCGGGCGGATCACGCCCGGGGTCTCGAACATGAAGGCCATGGTGTCCTCGATGTGGTGCGGCTGCGAGGTATCGGCGGCGCTGGCCTTCTCGAAGGTTTCCGCATCCGGGCCGTGGCCGCTCATGCAGTTGTGCAGGCTGGCGCCGCCCGGGGCAAAGCCTTCGGCCTTGGCGTCGTAGACGCCGGTGACCAGGCCCATGAATTCGCTGGCGATATTGCGGTGGAACCAGGGCGGGCGGAACGAGTCCTGCATCGCCAGCCAGCGCGGCCCGAAGATGACGAAGTCGATGGTGTCCACGCCCGGCGTGGCCGACGGCGACTGCAGCACCAGGAAGATCGACGGGTCCGGGTGGTCGAAGCTGATCGAACCGATGGTATTGAAGTGGCGCAGGTCGTACTTGTACGGGGTGTAGTTGCCATGCCAGGCCACCACGTCGAGCGGCGAGTGGCCGATCCCGGCGCGCCACAGGTTGCCCTGGAACTTGGCCACCAGTTCGAAATCACCCTCACGGTCTTCATAGCTGGCAACCGGCGACAGGAAGTCGCGCGGGTTGGCCAGGCCGTTGGAGCCGATCACGCCCAGGTCGGGCAGTTGGAACAACGCGCCGTAGTTCTCGCAGATATAGCCGCGCGCCTCGCCCTCGGGCAGCTCCACGCGGAAGCGCACGCCGCGCGGGATCACCACGATCTCCTGCGGCTCCACTTCCAGCCGGCCCAGCTCGGTCACCATCAGCAGGCGGCCCTGCTGCGGCACGATCAGCATCTCGCCGTCGGCGTTGTAGAAGAAGCGGTCCTGCATCGACTGGTTGGCCAGGTACAGGTGGATGCCGCAGCCGGTCATGGCCTCGGGGCCGCCGTTGCCGGCCATAGTGACGATGCCATCGACAAAGTCGGTCGGCACCGACGGCATTGCCGGCGGGCTCCAGCGCATCTGGTTGGGCGACGGCGGCACCTGGTCGAAACGGCTCAGGAAACGCGACTGCTCGATCTGCGTGAACGGCGTATGCATCGCGGCCGGGCGGATGCGGTACAGCCACGAGCGCCGGTTGTGCGCGCGCGGCGCGGTAAAGGCCGTGCCGGACAACTGCTCGGCGTACAGGCCGTAGGGCGCGCGCTGGGGCGAGTTCCGGCCCACGGGCAGCGCACCGGGCAGCGCCTCGGTGGCGAATTCATTGGCGAAGCCGGACATATAGCCGTGCTCGGCGAGCTGGGTGTGCGTGAGTGTCATGGTGTCGTCAGCGTTCCTGGGTCTCGATCCATCTGGCGCTGCGCTGGCGCCTAGCGGCCTCTTGCTGGGAGTGCCTGCCGGTTCGTATTCAGCCTGTGCGTGGTGCACGAGGCAAGAATTACGGAATACGTAATGCATTTACCATATCGTAATCTCCAGCATCGGACGTGTCAAACGGCGTCGCGTGCGCATGCGCCGGACGCCGCTTGCATTGCAGTTGTAGGTGGGAAACGGGAAAGCGGGAAGAAACCAGCCAGGCGCTGGGACGCGCGCTGACGCCGGCGCGGCAGCAATCGCTCACGCAGCTGAAAGGGAAAAACCGGGAAAGCGCCGAAGCAGGCAGCCGGGCCTGCGGCGTCATCCACGCCGGGCGTCGTTCGAACGGCGCTCAGGACAATAGCGACCGGCGCGGTGCGGAACGCCCCGCGCCGGTTGTCATGCGGTGGCCTGGAGGCCAGCTGCCGGTGCCGGCGCGTTGCGAACCCGGGCCGGCCAAGCAGTGGCGGGTCAGACCGGCTTGTGGCCCTCTCCGGTTCCGGAGCCGAAAGCGCCTCCGGAAGCCGGCGCCGCAGCCGGCGCGGCCGTGCTTCCGGCGGCCGGCTGGCCTGCCATGGAAGCTGCCGTCACGCCGCCATTGCGGCTGGCAATAAATGCGTTGACGTCTGCAGCAAGATGCTGCGGGGCCAGCACGACTTCCAGGCCCAGCGCCTCGCAGGCGGCCAGGAACGTCGACATGCGGGGATCGGCCTGACCCGACTCCGCCCGCAGGTAGGCTTCCCGGGAAATCCCCGCTTTACGGGCGACGTCCTCCTGCTTTAGCTTGCGCGCGCGACGCAACGCCCGCAGTTGCCGGAACGGTTCGCTAGCGCCTCTTGGCACGGCTGTACTGTTCATGTCGGTCTCCAGTCACCAGTGAAAAAAAGTGCGCGGACGTGCATTCGAGTATAGAGCACGCAAAGCGTTCCGTATGTAACCGCAGAAACACTTTGTGCAGATTTCTTAGAAGTCCGCCATCCCGCCCTGACATCGGCCGACTGGCGAACGTCAAAGAGCCGGATCGTGCACAACATCGCTGAGCCGCCCAATCTCTAACGGGCCTTGGCGGTTTGCGTTGACGTCACATGCCTATCCATATGACGTTATGGCCTCGCGGACACAAGTGCGCAAGTCGGGGCAAATACCATGCATCTGGTTTCGTTGACAAACCGACCGGTCGTGCTATTCTCCAAACCATGCAAAAAGGACAACTCACCCGCAACGCCATCGTCGAACAGGCACTGGACACCGCTGCCAAGGTCGGCTTCGAACAGTTGTCGCTGGCCACGCTGGCCGCGGACACCAATATGTCGAAGAGCGGCCTGTATGCGCACTTCAAATCCAAGGAGGTGTTGCAGCAGGCAGTGCTCGACCTGGCCGTGGAGCGCTTCGGCGAGATCGTGATCCGGCCGGCGATGCGCCAGCCGCGCGGGATGCCGCGGCTACAGGGGCTGTTTGAAGGTTACCTGGAATGGCTGGGCGGCACGGTGACGCAGGGACGTTGCCTGTTCACGGCGCTGGGCCAGGAATACCGCGATCGGCCGGGCTCGATCCGCGACCTGGTGGTGCAGTCGCTGAAGGATTGGCACAGCACGGTTGCGCGCGTGGTGGGCGACGCCATCGATGAGGGCCATTTCGGGCCGGACACCGATCCGCGGCAATTTGCTTTCGAACTCGCGGGCATCGGCATGGCCTTCCAGCAATCCTTCAAGCTGCTTGGCCGCGAGGATGCCGAGACCATGGCGCGGCGCGCATTTGCGGCACTGGTGGCCCGTGCCGCCGAGGGCGCCCGCCGCCACTGAGCCACACATTGGCGCCGGCGCTACCCCGCCGGCGGGCAGCAACCGCTCGGGCGGGCTTTTTTTGTATATTAAAAAGCACGACTGGTCGGTCTTAACAACAGCACGGAATGCCACCGGCGGGGCCGGTGCCGATGATGCCGTGCCATCCAGAATCCATTGGAGGTGCAGGTCGTGACGCAAGCAGTCTCTTCTCCTTCCCCGGTTTCCTCATCCCCCGCCGCCGCACCCTTGCCCGCGCGCGCCGGCAACGCGCCGCTGCGCACCGGCAAGTCCGGCCCGGTGGAGCGGGCCTTTCAGGGCTGGCAGCGGTTGCGCTGGCAGGCGGGCAGCGTGGTCAGGCCCGGCGCGACAGCGCGCGCGCTGGAGCACATCTGGTTCAAGCCGCCGCGCGCCGCAGCCACATCCGCAGCGCGGCACTTGCTGGACAGTGCGCGCGCCGACTGGGCGCTGGTGACGGGCCAGGGCCCGAGCCGGCGCGTGCGCGTCTATCGCTGGGGCACGTCCGGTCCCGTGGTGATGCTCGCGCACGGCTGGGGCGGCCATGCCGGCCAGTGGCATGCGGTGGTCGAAGGCCTGCTGGCAGCCGGCATGCGGGTGGTGGCCTTCGATGCGCTCTCGCACGGCGCCTCCGATGCCGGCGCGCGCGGCGCGGCGCAGACCTCGGTGCTGGAAATGTCGCGCTCGCTGCTCGCCGCAGCCTGGCACGCGGGGCAGGTACACGCCGTGGTGGCGCACTCACTCGGCGGCGCAGCCACCGCGCTGGCGCTGCGCGAAGGCCTGCCCGCCCGCGCCGCCGTGCTGGTCGGATCGCCGGCCGACATGCACGCCGCGTGTGCGTCGCTGGCCTGGCAAATGGGCTTCACCCCCGGCGTGCTGGCGCGCATGCAGCGCCAGAGCGAGCGCTGGCTGGGACTGCCATGGTCGGCTTTCAACGTGCCCGACGTCGGCCGCACCCGGCCGGTCCCGCCAACGCTGGTGATCCATGACCGCGACGACAAGGAAGTGCGCTGGGAAGACGGCGCCGCCATCGCCGGCTCCTGGCCCGGCGCGCAACTGGTCACGACCAGCGGCCTGGGGCATCGCCGCATCCTGCAGGATCCCGGCGTGATCCGGCGCATCGCTGATTTCATCCGGCCCGGCACAGCCCCCGCGCGCGCGGTGATCCCGTCCGCCTTGCACGGCCTGGCCGTCGACTGAACCTGGAGACCATCATGTTCCTGGTGAGCAATGACATGACCGCCACCCTGCCCGCACGCAGTTCGCTGCGGCTGGTGGCGGGCCCCGGCGAACACGTCGCCGTGCGCTGCACCGAAGGCGAGCTCTGGCTGATCCGCGACGGCGACCCGAAGGACACGGCGCTGACGGCCAGCGAATGCTTTACGTTGTCCGACAGCGGCCATATCGAGCTGTATGCCGTCACCACGGCATCGCTGCACGTAACGCGCTGCCGGCAAGGCGCCGGGCGGGCAGCGGGCGCCTGGCGGCAATGGCTGCGGCGCTTGCTGGCGCCGCATGGGCGCGGCTATACCGGTGCAGGCCGGTGACAGGTGGAGCTGGACACCCCTCGCCCTGCCAGCCCTGGCGCGAATGCGCGGTCGTGGTGGGGTGCAATGCCTGGCGGTTAATTGCGCTTTTTGCGTTGCGCGGCGGCCGGCGCCCCGGCCACCGCTGCGCCAGGTTCAGGACGGGTCGCCGCGCAGCATCTCGCGCAGCCGGAATTTCTGGATTTTCCCGGCGGGCGTGGCCGGCAGTGCGTCCCGCACCACGAGCTTCTCGGGGATGTACTGCAGCGCCATCTTCTGCGCCTTGAGCCAGTCCACCATCGCCGCCTGGTCGAACGCCTGGCCGGCGCGCGGCACGACAAAGGCGCAGGCGCGCTCGCCCAGCCGTTCATCCGGGTAGGCGACGATAGCCACCTGCGACACCGCGGGATGGCGGTACAGCAGGGTCTCGACCTCGAGCACGGGGATGTTCTCGCCGCCGCGGATGATCACGTCCTTGCTGCGCCCGGCGATGCGCAGGTAGCCGTGCGCATCGAGCCGCGCCAGGTCGCCGGTGTCGAACCATCCATCGGCATCGGTGCTGTTCAGATGTGGCCGCTTCAGGTAACCGCCGAAGTTGGAACACGCCCGCACCAGCAGGCGGCCGGTCTCCCCGGTGGGCACGTCGGCATCGGCGCCGTCCACCACCCTCACCTCCACGCCCGGCAGCGGGCGACCATCGGTGGTCGATGCGCGCGCGTCGGGATCGTCCGGCAGCGTGGTGGTGACCGCGCCGTTCTCCGACATGCCCCACGCCGACACGATCGTGGCGCCCAGCGCCAGGCGCGCGCTCTCCACCAGCGCGCCCGGGATCGGCGCGCCGGCGCACAGGAAGGTGCGCAGGCTTGGCACGGGCGTGCCGGACTCCGACACCACGCGGGCAAGGTCCGTCAGGAACGGTGTCGATCCCATGGTGAAGGTCACGCCTTCCTCGCGGATCAGCGCGGCCGCGCGCGCCGGGTCCCAGATGTCCTGCAGCACCGCATGCGCGCCCAGCATCACCGGCATCATCAGTCCGTACATGAAGCCAGTCTGGTGCGCCATCGGCGAGGCCATCAGCACCACATCGTCGACCGTCAGGCGCAGCCGATCGGCATAGGCAACGATATTGGAGAACAGCGTGTTGGCGCTATGCATCACGCCCTTGGGCTCGCCGGTGGTGCCGGAGGTGTAGATCAGTTGCGTGACGTCGTCAGCGCCCGGGCGGCCGCGCAGCAGGATGTCCGGCGCATCGGGCTCATCCTCCCAGCGCGGACCGCTGAGCAATGCGTCGAAGCTGTCCGCTCCAGCGCCGCCCGTGACAACGACGTGGCGCAGCGCCGGCAATACGTCGCGCAAGCCCTGCACCATCTGCGCATGCCCGAAGCCCCGGAAACCCTGCGGCACCACCATCACCTTGCTTTGCGCATGCGCCAGCATGAACGACAACTCGCGCTCGCGGAAGATCGGCATCAACGGGTTGAGCACCGCGCCCAGCCGTGCGCACGCCAGGTACAGCACCGTCAGGTGCCAGCCGTTGGGCAACTGGCAGGACACGACATCCTGCGCACCGACGCCGAGGCGGCTCAGCCCCACCGCCACCCGGTCGGCCATCCGGTCCAGCTCGGACCAGGTAAAGCGGGCCACGGTGCCGCTGTCGAGGCTTACCGCAGTCAGGGCCGGCGCGTCGGGCCGGCCGCTCACGCAGGCGGCAAGGTAGTCGTTGACGGTGCGGTCGTGCCAGTGGCCTGCCGCCACGCTGGCGGCTCGGCGGGGCGCAATCAGTACGGCGTCGAAATCCATGGCTTGTCTCCTCGTTATGCGATGCCGCGTGCGAGCGCGGCTTCAGGCCGGCACGGCTTCGCGCCCGGCGCGCCCGCGGGCAATGATGGTCTTCATGATCTGCGCGGTGCCGTCGCCGATCTGGAAGCCGAGCACATCGCGCAGCCGCTGCTCCATCACGCCGCGGTCATAGCCGCCGTGGCCGAAGGACAGCAGGCACTGGTGCACCACGTCGTAGGCCAGCTTGGGCGCCCACCACTTGCACATCGCGGCTTCGGCGGTGTGTGGCTGGCCATGGTCCTTCAGCCACAGCGTCTGCAGGCACAGCAGCCGGGCCGCGGTCACCTGGGTCTGGAAATCGGCCAGCGGGTGCGAGACCCCCTGGAAGGCCGAAAGCGGCTTGCCAAAGGCCTGCCGTTCCGCCACGTAGGCCCAGGTCTCGTCCAGCGCGGCCTGCGCCACCGCCAGCACCTGCAGGCCGATCAGCGCGCGCGAGAAGTCGAAGCCCTGCATCACCTGCACGAAGCCCTGGCCTTCCTCGCCCAGCAGGTGGCTGGCCGGCACGCGCACGTTCTCGAAGAAGATCGAGCCGCGGCCGATGGCGCGCTGGCCGTGGCAGTCGAAACGGTTGCGAGTGATGCCAGGCAGGTCCATCGGCACCAGCATGGCTGAGACGCCGCGCGCGCCGGCATCGACCGGGCCGGTGCGGGCAAAGACCACCGCGGCATCGGCTTGGTCCGCGGCGGAGATCGAAGTCTTCTCGCCATTGAGCACATAGGCGTCGCCGTCGCGCTCCATGCGCAGGCGCAGGTTGGCCGCGTCGGAGCCGCCGCGCGGCTCGGTCAGCGCGATCGCCAGCAGCGCTTCGCCGCGCGTGAGCCGCTGCAGCCACGGCCCGCCGATTTCAGGACGCGCGTGCTGTGCCAGGATCTGGCCGTTGAGCGAAGCCAGCAGGTTGATATACGACAGGCTCAGGTCGGCGCGCGCCACCGCTTCATGAATCACGCCGGCCGCGAGCGAGCCCATGCCCTGGCCGCCGCAGGCCTCGGGCAGTTCCGGCGCGATAAAGCCCATCTCGCCCATCTCGCGCATTAGCGCGCGGTCCAGCACGCGGGTCTGGTCCCGCTCCAGGTAGCCAGGCGCCACGCGCGCATCGGCAAAACGGCGCGCATGCTCCGCCAGCGCCATCAGGTCTTCGTCAAGGTAGGGGTTCATGGTTGTCTCCGCTTGGTCGGATGCCAGCGCTTATCTGGCGTACTTGCGGAAGTCGGGCTTGCGCTTTTCCTGGAAGGCCTTCACGCCCTCGCGCGATTCCTCGGTGTCGTAGTAGAGCTTGAGCGCGTACATGCCCATGCCGGCGATACCACCCTGATGCGCGGTGTCCATGTTGAACGAGCGCTTGGCGATGGCGATGGCGGTCGGGCTCTTGTCCAGGATCTCGTCGCACCACTTCTGCACTTCGGCGTCGAGCTGGTCATGCGGCACCACGGCGTTCACCAGCCCCATCGCCAGTGCCTCGGCGGCCGGGTAGCGACGGCACAGGTACCAGATCTCGCGCGCCTTTTTTTCACCGACCACGCGCGCCAGGAAGGCCGTGCCATAGCCCGGGTCGACCGAGCCCACCTTTGGCCCTACCTGACCGAACACGGCCTTTTCAGAGGCGATGGTGAAATCGCAGATCGTGCACAGCACGTTGCCGCCGCCGATGGCAAAGCCCTGCACCCGCGCGATCACCGGCTTGGGCACGTCGCGGATGGCGTTGTGCAGTTCTTCCATCGGCAAGCCGATGGTGCCGCGGCCGTCGTACTGCCCTTCATGCGCGGACTGGTCGCCGCCGGTGCTGAACGCCTTGTCGCCGGCACCCGCCAGCACGATGGCACCGATCTCGCGGTCGTAGCCGGCGCGGTTGATGGCGTGGATCAGCTCGTCGCAGGTGCGGCCGCGGAAGGCGTTCATCTTTTCCGGGCGGTTGATGGTGATCCAGGCGGCGCCGTTGCGCACTTCGTACAGGATGTCTTCGTATTGCATGGTGGTCTCCGTTTTCTGGTGTTTGCTTGCTCAGCCGTTCATGGTCAGGCCGCCCGACACGCTCAGCACCTGGCCGGTGATAAAGCCGGCGTCGTCGCTGGCAAAGAACAGCACCGCGCCGGGCAGGTCGTCGGGCTGGCCGATGCGGCCCAGCGGGATCGAGCGGGTAAAGGCCTCGACCAGCTTCTCGGGGTTGCCCGCGCCCTGCTTGTAGTCTTCGAACAGCGCGGTCTCGGTCGGCCCCGGGCACACCACGTTGACGGTGATGCCGTGGCGAGCGTGTTCGCGGGCAATCGTCTTGGAGAACGACACCAGCCCGCCCTTGCACGCGGCATAGACCGCTTCGCCGGACGAACCCACGCGCGCGGCGTCGGAGGCGATATTGATGATGCGGCCGCGCTTGCGCTCGATCATGCCGGGCAGCACCGCGTGGTGCATGTGCAGCGCGCCGGTCAGGTTGATGGCGATCAGCCGCTCCCATTGCGCGGGCTCGGTCTTGATGAACGGCTTGAACACATCCCAGCCGGCGTTGTTGACCAGCACGTCCACCGGGCCCAGGCCCTGCTCCACCGCCGCCACCGCGGCATCCACGCTGGCGCGCTCGGTGATATCGCAGCGAAGGGCCAGCGCGCGCCCGCCAGCCTCTCGGATCTGGCCGGCGACGCGCTCGGCCGCTTCCGGGTTCAGGTCGAGCACGCCCACCACCGCCCCGGCGCGCGCAAAGCGCAAACAGGTTGCGCCGCCGATACCTCCGCCACCACCGGTCACGATGACCGTCTTGCCTTCAAGTCCTTGCACAGCGTTCTCCTTTCAGGATTCCGGTGCTATCGTGCCGGCCATGGCGCCGTCACATCGCACCACCAAATAGGTAAATATGTTTACCTATAATAGGAGGTAGCCGCTGCCTACGCAAGACGCCAACACTGTGGAAAAGACTATGGTTAACCCGGAATCAGGGGCAGATTTCTCGACAAACGCACGCATGGAACTGGCCAACCGGCTTTTCTTCCGGCTGTACCAATGCGCAAATATGTTGCATAAAACGGGATCGCGAGCCGTCGAGGCAGAGGGCCTGACGACGCAGCAGTGGGCCGTGCTCGGCGCGTTGTCGCGCCCGGAAGCCGCTGATGGCATGAGCGTGGGCGACCTGGCCCGCTACCTGATGGTGAGCCGGCAGAACCTGTCAGGACTGGTCAGCCGGATGGAACGCGACGGCCACGTCACGCTGGCCCCGGACGGCCGCGACCGCCGCTCACGGTTGATCCGGATGAGCGAGCCGGGACGGGAGGTCTGGCTGCACCAGGCGCAGCCGAAGATCCGGGCTTATTACGAGCAGGCGCTGACGGGGTTTTCTACCAATGACCTGACGCACACACTGCATTACCTGCTCAAGTTGCTGGATAACATGCGCGCGCTTGACACGCCCGACAGCGCGGACGGTGGCAGTCCACAGGACTGAGCCGCACGCAGTATCGCAACTGAAACACACCGGCCGGCCGGAACAGCCGGCCGCGAGCCCGCGGCCCGCATCCTGGCCTGCCGCGCCGACTGGCGCGCAATATGCGTTGGCATGAAGTTGCTCAGACGTCGCGAGCATCAACGGCGAAGCGCCATGCCATTCGCGCCTCGCCACGCCCCGAAGCCCTGAACCACTGCCCCGGCCGTTTGCGCCGTGCACACCGCCGGGACGGCGACCAATCCAACCATAACCGGAGGTCCCGCCATGACCCGCTACATCGTGCTAGCCAGCTTCACCGACCAGGGCATCCGCACTGTCAAGGACACCACCAAGCGCGCCGCCGCGGTGCGCGAGATGGGGGCGCGCCTGGGCGTGCAGATGAAAGACATCTACTGGACGCTGGGCGAATACGACATCGTGCTCACCGTCGAAGCGCCCGACGACGAGACCATGACCAGCTTCGGGCTGACCATCGGCGCGGCCGGCAACGTACGCACCCAAACCCTGCGCGCCTTCAACAGCGACGAGATGCAGGGCATTCTCGGCAAGATGGGCTGACCCCTGCCCCAGAAACGCACAACGCCCGCCGGGGCCATCCCGGCGGGCGTTGTTGTTTGCCGAGCGCAGCCCGCCAGCTCAGAACCCTTCCAGCACCAGCTTGCCGATGGTCCGCCCGCCTTCCAGCATGGCGTGCGCGCGCCGCAGGTTCTCCGCGTTGATGCTCCCCAGGTTCTCGCCCAGCGTGGTCTGCAGGCGGCCGGCATCGACCAGCCGCGCGACCTCGTTAAGCAGACGATGCTGCGCGACCATGTCGGGCGTGCTGAACATGGCGCGCGTGAACATGAATTCCCAGACGAAGGTGGCGCTCTTGTTCTTGAGCAATTCCACCGGCAACGGCCGCGTATTCGAGACGATCGTGCAGATCTTGCCCTGCGGGGCGACCAGTTCAGTCATCGCCGCGAAATGGCCGTCGATATCGTTGAAGCAGAGGATGTAGTCGACCTCGGCAAAACCCAGCGCCTTCAACTGCGCCGGCAGGTCGCCACGATGGTCAACGGTATGGTCGGCGCCAAGGCGGCGGCACCATTCCTGCGACTCGGGCCGCGACGCGGTGGCGATCACGGTCAGCCCGGCCAGCACCTTGGCCAACTGGATGCCGATCGAGCCCACGCCGCCCGCGCCGCCGATGATCAGCACCGAGCTGCCGGCGTGATCCCCCTTGGGCGAAATGCCCAGCCGGTCGAACAGAGCCTCCCAGGCGGTGATCGCCGTCAGCGGCAGCGCCGCCGCGTTGGCGAAATCCAGCGAGGCGGGCTTGTGGCCGACGATGCGCTCATCGACCAGGTGGAATTCGGCGTTGGCACCGGACCGCGTGATGCTGCCCGCGTAGTAGACCGGGTCGCCGACCTTGAACAGGGTCACCTCCGGCCCCACCGCCGCCACAGTGCCGGCCGCGTCCCAGCCCAGCACGCGCGGCGTGGGCTCTACCTGCGCCTTGGGCGCGCGCACCTTGGTGTCGACCGGGTTGACCGAGACGGCCTCAACCTTCACCAGCAGGTCGCGGCCGCCGGGGCTGGGCATGTCGATCTCCACGTCCTGCAGCGAACGCGGGTCGGAGATGGGCAGGTACTGGGTCAGGCCGATGGCTTTCATGGCGGGCTCCGGGATGTGTAGGGAATGATCTGAAGCGTAGCCCGTCACGATTGATTTGATTAGCTGAAAACTACAACAATCAATTTCCCGAAATTCAGGATAATCACCCAACAAAAAGGGCCGCCTGCGCTACCCGCGCAGACGGCCCCGTCAGGTCTTGCCGTTGCCCTACACCGCCAGGATCTGCCCGCCGCCGTAGCTCGACTGCTCCGGCGCCTCGCCGCCCAGAGCCATCTTCACCGCGCAGTACTTGAACTCCGGGATCTTGCCGAAGGGGTCCAGCGCCGCATTGGTCAGCTTGTTGATCGCCGCCTCGTAATAGCAGAACGGCACGAACACCGCCCCGCGCGGCGTGCCGGCGTCGGCCCGCGCGTACAGCGTGACTTCGCCGCGGCGCGATGCCAGCGTGACCACGTCGCCCGGCTTGCCGCCCAGCGCGTCCAGGTCCAGCGGGTGCACCAGCGCCACGGGGTCGGGCTCGATCGCATCGAGCACGCCGGCGCGCCGCGTCATGCTGCCGGTGTGCCAGTGCTCGAGCTGGCGGCCGGTGATCAGCACCATCGGGTAGTCGACATCGGGCCGCTCGGCCGCCGGGATGATATCGGCCGGCACAAAGCGCCCACGGCCGGTCTCGGTCGGGAAGCTGTCGATAAAGATCACCGGTTCGCCCGGGTCGCCCTCTTCCTTGCACGGATAAGTCACAGCATGTTCGCGCTCCAGCCGCTCCCAGGTCACGCCGCCGATGCTGGGCATGGCCTGGCGCATCTCATCGAAGACCTCGGCCACGCCGTCGTAGTGCCAGTCCAGCCCCAGTTGCTCCGCCATCTGCTGGATGATCCACAGGTCCTGGCGCGCCTGCCCCGGCGGGTTCAGCGCCTGGCGGCCGAGCTGAACGGTGCGGTCGGTGTTGGTGAAGGTGCCGGTCTTCTCCGGGAAGGCCGAGGCCGGCAGCACCACGTCGGCCAGGTAGGCGGTCTCGGTCAGGAAGATGTCCTGCACCACCAGGTGGTCGAGCGAGGCCAGCGCCTCGCGCGCGTGCTCGGCGTCGGGATCGGACATGGCCGGGTTCTCACCCATGATGTACATGCCGCGCACCTCGCCGCGCTCGATCGCCTGCATCACTTCGACTACGGTCAGGCCGGGCTGGCGGTCCAGCGGCATGCCCCACAGCGCCTCGAAGCTGGCGATCGCCACGGGATCGTCCACGCGGCGGTAGTCCGGGTACATCATCGGGATCAGTCCGGCGTCGGACGCGCCCTGCACGTTGTTCTGGCCGCGCAGCGGATGCAGGCCGGTGCCGGGGCGGCCGATCTGGCCGGTCATCAGCGCCAGCGCGATCAGGCAGCGCGCGTTGTCGGTGCCGTGCACGTGCTGCGACACGCCCATGCCCCACAGGATCATCGAGGCCTTGGACGTGGCATACAGACGCGCGACCTCGCGGATGACCTCGGCCTCGATGCCGCACACTGGCGCCATCAGTTCCGGGCTGTACGCCGCGACATTGCGCTGCAGCTCGTCAAAGCCGATGGTGCGGCTGTCGATGAAGTCCTGGTTCACCAGGCCCTCGGTGACGATGACATGCATCATCGCGTTGAGCAGCGCCACGTCGGCATCGGGCTTGAACTGCATGAAGCGATGGGCAAAGCGCGCCAGGTCCGAGCGGCGCGGATCGGCCACGATCAGCTTGGTGCCGTTCTTCACCGCATTCTTGATCCAGCTGGCCGCGACCGGGTGGTTCACGGTCGGGTTGGCGCCGATCACGATCACCACCTCGGCCTTGTCGACATCCATCACCGGGTTCGACACCGCGCCCGAGCCGATCCCCTCCAGCAGCGCCGCCACCGACGAGGCATGGCACAGCCGCGTGCAGTGGTCGACGTTGTTGCTGCCAAACCCGGTGCGCACCAGCTTCTGGAACAGGTAGGCCTCTTCATTGCTGCCCTTGGCCGAGCCAAACCCTGCCAGCGCGCGCTTGCCGTGGGTGTCGCGGATCTGCGCGAGCTTGCCGCCGGCCAGCGCCAGGGCCTCTTCCCAGGTGGCCTCGCGGAACACGTCCATGACGTGGTCCGGATCCATGACGAAATCGCCCTGCTTGGGCACGCCTTCGCGGCGCACCAGCGGCACCGTCAGGCGCTGCGGATGCTGCACGTAGTCAAAGCCGTAGCGGCCTTTCACGCACAGCCGCTCGTGGTTGGCCGGGCCATCGCGCCCTTCCACGAACAGGATACGGTTGTCCTTGATGTTGTAGGTCAGCTGGCAGCCCACGCCACAGTACGGGCAGACCGAGTCCACCTGCTTGTCCGGCACCGCCAGCGCGGCGTCGCGCGCGGGCATCAGCGCGCCGGTCGGGCAGGCCTGCACGCATTCGCCGCAGGCCACGCAGGTCGACGCACCCATCGGGTCGTCCATGTCGAACACGATGCGGGCTTCGTCGCCGCGCAGCGCCAGGCCGATCACGTCGTTGACCTGCTCGTCGCGGCAGGCGCGCAGGCAGCGCGTGCACTGGATGCACGCATCCAGGTTGACGGCGATGGCCGGGTGCGACAAATCCGCCGCCACGCGTTCGCGCGGGGCAAAGCGGGGCTTGCCGACTTCCAGCTTCGCGGCCCACTGGTCCAGTTCGTTGTGGCGGGTGAAGTCAGTCTCGGGCATGTCCGACTGCAGCAGTTCCAGCACGGTGCGCTGCGCACGCAGGGCGCGCTCGGACTCGGTCTGTACCTGCATCCCTTCCGCGGGAAAACGGCAGCAGGACGGGGCCAGCACGCGCTCGCCCTGGATTTCGACCATGCAGGCGCGGCAGTTGCCAGCCGGCTCGAGGCCATCCTTGTAGCACAGGTGCGGGACGTCGAAGCCTTCGCGCTGGGCCACCTTGAGCAGGCTTTCGCCGGGTTGCGCGCTCACTTCGCGGCCGTTGAGCATGAAGGTGACGGCTGGCTCGGCGGATTCGACAAGCGCGCGTTCGGCGCGGGTCAGTGCATTCATGTCAGTCTCTCAGGCCAGTTCGTGCGGGAAGTACTTGATGACGCAGTCGACCGGATTGGGCGCGGCTTGCCCCAGCCCGCAGATCGATGCATCGCGCATCACCGCGGACAGGTCATCCAGCGCCGACAGGTCCCACTTGGGCTGGCGGATCAGGTCGAGCGCCTTGGCGGTGCCGGTGCGGCACGGTGTGCATTGCCCGCAGGACTCGTGCTTGAAGAAGTGCATCAGGTTGCGCGCTGCCTGCGTGGCGCTGTCCTGGTCGGACAGGATCACCACCGCGGCCGAGCCGATAAAGCAGCCGTAGGGCTGCAGCGTGTCGAAGTCCAGCGGGATATTGCCCATCGATGCTGGCAGGATGCCGCCAGAGGCGCCACCCGGCAGGTAACCGTAGAACGCATGGCCGTCAAGCATGCCGCCGCAGTATTCGTCGATCAGTTCGCGCACCGTGATACCCGCCGGCGCCAGATGCACGCCGGGCCGTTTCACCCGGCCGGAGACCGAGAACGAACGCAGCCCCTTGCGGCCGTTGCGCCCCTGCGAGGCAAACCACTCGGCGCCCTTCTCGATGATGTCGCGCACCCAGTACAGGGTCTCGAAGTTGTGCTCCAGCGTGGGCCGGCCGAACAGGCCCACCTCCGCCACATAGGGCGGGCGCAGCCGCGGCATGCCGCGCTTGCCTTCGATCGACTCGATCATGGCCGACTCTTCGCCGCAGATATAGGCGCCCGCGCCGCGGCGCAGTTCGATCGTCGGCAAGCCGGGGATTGGCGGGTCTTGCTGCAGCCGCCGCAGTTCTTCGGCCAGCAGCGCGCGGCAGCCAGCGTATTCGTCGCGCAGGTAGATATAGATCGCTGACACGTTGACCACCGTCGCCGCGATCAGCATGCCCTCCAGAAACCGGTGCGGATCGCGCTCCAGGTAGACGCGGTCCTTGAAGGTGCCGGGCTCGCCCTCGTCGATGTTGACGGCCATCAGCCGGGGCGCGGGCTCGTTCTGCACGATGCGCCACTTGCGCCCGGTCGGGAAGCCCGCGCCGCCCAGCCCGCGCAGGCCGGAGTCCTCCATCGTGCACAGCACGGCGGCCGGTTCCAGGTCGCCGCTGGCGAGGAACTTCAGCAAGGTATAGCCGCCGTCCTTCTGGTAAGCGTCGTAGCCGATATAAGGCTCGGGCGCATGGCGCACGGCCTTTGCCTGCACGGCGGCGTCGATGGCCTCGGCCGTGGCAGCATCGACCGGATTCTGCCCGACCAGCGCCGCGGGCGCCTTTTCGCAGCGGCCGATGCAGGGCGCGGCCACCACGCGCACTTCAGTGCCGAGCACCGCGGGCAGCTTGTCGATCAGCGCCTGCGCGCCCGCCAGCTCGCAGGCAATGCCTTCGCATACGCGCACGGTCAGCGCCGGCGACGGCGCGATCTGGCCGTCGGCGTCCTCGCGCACCACGTCGAAGTGGTGGTAGAAGGTGGCGACTTCATAGACCTCGGTCATCGACAGCCGCAGTTCGCTGGCCAGCGCCACCAGGTGCGGCATCGCCAACTGGCCGTAGCGGTCGTTGATGCAGTGCAGGTGTTCGATCAGCAGGTCGCGCCGGCGGGGCATGTCGCCCAGCGCCACGCGCACTTCGGCCAGCGCGGCCGCGTCTACCTGCCTGCCCTTGGGCTGGCGGCGCTTGCGCTGCCGGCCGAGCCCCGTCGCCTCGAGTGGAATGACAACCTGGTTCATGGCGTGCCTGGATTCTGTTTGTGGGGTTCCGATGTGCAATCAGGAAGGCGCCCGGCGGGCCGCCCTCCTGTCGCGCTTTGTAGTTGTCGTATTGTGCTACCGGGCGCGGCGTCTGTGCAGGCATCGCAGCCGCCACGTCCGGGTCCTGCCGGCGCCGGGGGGCGCCGTACTGCTTTCTTTATCAGGTCAGGTCTTCCGGCACGGTACGGTAGCCCATCGGTGCCGAGGCATTGGCATGCACATATTTACGGGCATGCGCCTCGCGCATCGGCTTGAGCACGAACAGCGCCATTACCGCGGTCAATGCCGCCATGGCGGAGGCCACCATGAAGACCGCATGCCAGCTGCCCGTGACAGTGGTGATCACGCTGGAGAACGGCACCAGCAGCGCGGCCGTGCCCTTGGCGGTGTACAGCAGGCCCGCGTTGGTGGCGGCAAACTTCGGCCCGAAGGTGTCGCCGCAGGTGGCAGGGAACAGGCTGTAGATCTCACCCCAAGCAAAGAACACCACGCCTGTCAGCACCACGAAGGCAACCGGATGGTGGCCGTACTTGGACAGCAGCAGGATGCCGATGGCCTCGACCCCGAAGGCAAAGAACATTGTGCGTTCACGGCCGATATGATCGGAGATCCAGCCGAAGAACGGGCGCGTCAGGCCATTGAGCACGCGGTCGATGGTCAGTGCGAAGGTCAGCGCCGGCAAGGTCAGGCCGAGGATCGAGATCGGGGCGTCGTGCAGGCCGAAGTCCTTGGCGATCGGGCCGAGCTGGGCGGTGGCCATGAGGCCGCCGGCGGCCATCATCACGAACATCGCGTACATGACCCAGAAGATCGGCGACTTCAGCACCTCGCGCGGCGAAGCATTGTAGGTTGCGGCAGCCTTCAGCGTGGACTTGACCTCGCTCAGGATCTTGGCCGACGGCGGGTACAAGGCCATGCCCAGGATGAACACGATCAGGCCCTGGCCAAGACCGAACCACAGGAACGCGGCCTCATAGCCCGAAGTCTTGATCATGTTGGCAATGGGCACCACGGTCAGCGCGGAGCCCGCACCGAAACCGGCTGCGGTAATCCCCGCTGCCAGGCCCCGGCGATTGGGAAACCATTTCAGCGCGTTGCCCACGCAGGTGCCATACACCGCGCCCGCGCCAAGGCCGCCGATCGCCGCCGCGAAGTAAAGCATGGGCAGCGAGGACGCCACCGAGTTCAGGGCCCACGCAATCGCGCACAGCAGGCCACCGCCCACCACCACCGGGCGCGGGCCGTACTTGTCGACCAGGTAGCCTTCAATCGGCACCAGCCAGGTTTCCGTCACGACGAAGATGGTGAAGGCCACCTGGATCGCGGTGCGGCCCCAGTGGTACTTGTCGTCGATCGGGTTGACGAACAGCGTCCAGCCGTATTGCATGTTGGCGATCATCGCCATGCAGATCACGCCGAATACCAGTTGCACCCACGGCGACGCAAAGCGCGACGTGGACTCCCTCTGCTGCAATTCCATGATGTCTCCTTATAGCGGCTTGCCGCCAAGGTGGAAGATGGGCGCCTGTAGACGCCTCTGCGTGACTCTCAGTCAAAGAACAGCTGAGCCGTTCTAGTGCTATACGGTATGTGATATATCAGGTAAGTCAAGCGTATTCGTCGCGGCCCTGCAGCATGAGACCGCGGCGAGCGACACCTGGCTGGCCGTTGCTGCAGTGCGACTGGTGCGCACACTGCATCAATGGCCGGTCCGACAGCATCCGGAGTCGTTGGAAATCAAGCAGTTGCCATGCATCGGCGCATCAATCCGCCGACTGCTGGCACCCGCAAGAATGCCGGGGATCGCGCGTGGGAAAAACCGGGAAAACGATGAGTTGGGGAAAGTCCCTAGATGCATACATTAATGTATTGCACCGCATGTATGGCCTTGGGAACGATGCCTGAGGAGGCGCTGCAGGCACGGCAGGGAGCTGCCGGATTGGGAAAGGCGGCGCAAGCAAGGGTTGCGCGGGGCGATCGCTAGTAGCGATCGGGAGGAAGGTGGTGGCGGCCGCAGGTTCGCGCGGAACCCTGCCCTGGCTCGCGGCGAATGCCGCAGGTCAGGAATCAACCGAGGTACTGCCACAAGGGATGCCGGCCGCTACAACCCTTGCCAGATGCGCTGTTCAGCGCGAAAGGCGCATGGCCCCTGCGCGCATTACGCGTAAGCCAGTTCACCGGCAGCGGGCACGATGCGCGACGGGCTGGCACGGCCCACGCCATCGCTTTCCTGGTTCGAGCCCAGGCCGGCGAAGCGACCATGCTCCTGCGCGGTCACCAGCACGTCCATCGGCAGGCGCGTGGCCAGCAGCGTGGTCACGCCGACACCGGCAGCAATCAGGCCCAGGCCAAGAGCGAAGAGAAGAGCGACTTCCATTTGAAAACTCCAATAGCGTTGTGGTCAGGAGTTTTCATTATATGCTGCGCTGCACTATGTGTAAATATCCTGTATGTGATATATCAGTAGAAGTTTTGCACTAATACAACGAAAGCCGCCCCAATGCCCCCAGAAGAGCCGATGGCCTCACACCGTGGTCGTTTCACGACGCGC
The DNA here is from genome assembly GCF_000219215.1 of Cupriavidus necator N-1. NCBI lineage: Bacteria > Pseudomonadati > Pseudomonadota > Betaproteobacteria > Burkholderiales > Burkholderiaceae > Cupriavidus > Cupriavidus necator. The sequence goes on from NC_015723.1 coordinate 1,811,732, forward strand.
CACCGGTGGCTCCTGATACTCCTGGCCACGCAAGGCATCCCAGATTGCCGCGGCATTGGGCTTGAGCGAACGGCTCTTGCGCCGAACCAGCATCACCGTGGAAGTCACCTGCGGACGCAGCGGCCGCATCACTGCCGCCGGATTCATGCCGCCAACCTGGGCACGCGACGGCACCACGCCGATCCCGAGGCCCAGCGCCACCATGCCGAACACCGCCGCAAAGTGCCCAAGCAACTGCAGCGAGCCCGCACGCACGTGATAGCTGCTGAGCGCCTTCTCCACCGCGGGCTGCATGCCGCACTGCTGGTCCAGGGCCAGCACGCGGGCATCGCTCAGGTCGCCCCACCCTACCGCTTCGCGCATGGCCAGCGGATGCTGGGCGGGCAGGACGGCATGGTAGGCATCGACGCACAGCGGTTCACAATAGAGGTCATCGCTTGGCTGCGGATCGGTGGCAATGCCGAAGTCCACCTCGCCGCTGCGCACGCTTTGCAGCACCGACTCCTGCGAGCGGTCCTTCAGGTGAATGGCAATCGCCGGCCACGCTTGCCGGCAGCCGGCCAGCCACGTCGGCACCGACATCGAGCTGAGCACCGGATCCGAGGCGATCTGCACCAGGCCCTGGCACGGACGGCTGGCGCTCTGGCTGTCGCGCAAGGTCTGCTCCACCTCTTCGATCAGGTGGCAGATGCGCTGCGACAGGTGCTGGCCGGCATCAGTCAGTTCCACCTGGCGCGTGGTACGGTCGAACAGGCGCTGGTCGATCTCATCTTCCAGCTCACGCACGCTGCGGCTGACCGCGGATTGCGTCAGGCCCAGTTCAACCGAGGCACGCGTAAAGCTCTTGTGCCGCGCTACCGCGGCGAAGGCCTTCAGTTGGGGGAGCGAGATATTCATGACCTGCCCCCCTGCCCAGCACCGGCGTGGCTGAGACGGAGCCTGTCTTCAGGCATGGCGGGGTGTCGCGTTGCACGCACCATTGCGTTCAGTCCGGTCACGGTAGTCTCCTTGTGTTTTTTTGTCGTGGCTGTAGGCAGCCATCGTTGTTATCGGCCATGCTTGTGGCCATTGGCGGACTCCTGGCGCAAGCCGGAGGGCCGGATTCGGGGGGCATGCCAATCCGACGATTGATGCTACTTGAATCTAAGATCAGCACTGCATAAAGTTTTTTATCGTTTATATAGTCAATCGCTTATATATCGCACGGGACGAGGATGAGGAACGCCACGCTGCGGCAACTGAAGGTCTTTGAGACCGTTGCCCGCCATATGAGCTTTTCACGCGCTGCCGAGGAACTGCACCTGACCCAGCCCGCGGTATCGACCCAGGTGCGGCAGCTGGAGCACCATGTGGGGCTGCCCCTGTTCGAGCAGTTGGGCAAGAAGATCTACCTGACCCCGGCTGGCCATGAGATGCTGCATTACAGCCGCAGCATCATCCAGCAGTTCCGCGAGGCCGAAGACGCCATGTCCCAGCTCAAGGGCATCTCCGGCGGCCGGCTCAACGTGGCGGTGATCAGCGCCGGCGACTATTTCTTTCCGCGCCTGCTGGCCGAGTTCATGAACCGCCATGAAGGCGTGACGCTGAACCTTGCCGTGCATAACCGCGAGGAATTGCTGCACCAGCTGGCCGGCAACCTGACCGACCTGGCGGTGATGGTGCGTCCGCCCGAAGGCATGGACACCATCAACGAGGTCTTCGCCCCGCACCCCTATGTCATCGTGGCTGCGCCCACCCACCCGCTGGTGGGCCAGCGCAATATCCCGCTGGCGGCGCTGACTGACGAAGCCTTCGTTTCACGCGAGAAAGGCTCGGATACCTGGAATTCGATGCAGGAAGGCTTTGCTGGAAAGCTGTCCAATATGCGCATTGCGATGGAGATCAAAAGCACGGAAACCATCAAGCAGGCGGTGATCGCCAACATGGGCATCGCCTTCCTGTCGGCGCATACGGTGGGGCTGGAGCTGCAGGCCGGCAAGCTCGCGGTGCTGGACATCGAGGGCTTCCCGGTCATGCTCAACTGGTACGTGGTGCACCGCAAGAACAAGCGGCTGCCGCCGGTAGCGCTCGCTTTCAAGCAGTTCCTGATGGAAGACGGCGCGGCACTGATCCAGCGCATCACCGGCGTGGAAGGTTTGATCAGCCAGAATGCATAAACGATTGATTATGGTTTTGCTATGAAACTTTAATTATCGTAAATCATTCCGGGTCCCTATGCTTGTCTCAACCCAACCGCTACCGCGCATTTCAGGAGACGAGCATGAACCAGGTCCAACAGGAAAGCCGCCAAGCTGCCGTCACGGTCGGCACCGATAACCAACCCATTCCGCGCGACACCCAGCTCGCCGCCTACAACGCCGCGTTTATCGAGTTGGGCCTGCGCTTCCGCTGGGACGCCGAGATGTATGAATGGCTGTGCGGCATCGAATGCGAGAAGGCGCGCGTGGCCCGCTATATCGAAGAACACCACGCGCACCTGCTGGCCGCCTATGACGCCGCCTTTCTGAGCGCGCTGATCTTCGAGAAGAAGAACGAATACCTGCGCGCGGTCGGTCATCTCAACTGAGGGGGCCGGTCAGTTCACGGCGAGGCGCGCGAGCGGCCTCGCTTTTTTGCCTGGCCCGCATGTCCCTCAGGCGAGGTCACCATGCCTGCGCACCGCGCAGTCGTCGTAAGATTCGGCATCAACACTCACGCGCCCGGCGCTTGCCCGGCTTGCCACCCGTTTCATGCCGACCCGACGCACCGACGAAGAATTTGCCCACGAACTGACCCGGCTGCTGAGCACCGAAGGCGTGTCGTCGCTGACCATCGGCGAGATTGCCCAACGCATGCGCTGCTCGCGGCGGCGCCTGTACGAAATCGCGCCGACCAAGGAAGCGCTGTTCGTCGGCATCTGCCGCGACGTGCTTGCTGACAACCTGGAAAGGGGCTTTGCCGCGGCGCACCGCGAAAGCGATGCGGCGCGGGCAGTGTCCGCCTACCTGCATGCCGCGCTCCACACATCGGGACTGAGCAAGGCGGCGCTTGCGGACCTAGATGCGATCGACAGCGGCCGGGCGGTATTCGACGACTACCAACTGGCGCGCGTGCGCGGGCTGGAAAGCCTGTTGGACGCAGGCATGCGGCAAGGGCTGATGGCGCAGCACAATCCGCGGCTGGTTTCCGAAGCGATCCTGGGCGCCGCGTACCGGCTGCGCAACCAGCAGTTCCTGAAGGAAACCGGCCTGAAGATGGGCGATGCCTTCAGCGAGTTCTACGAGATCATCCTAAACGGCCTGCTGTGCCGGCCCGAAGCCGGCGCCGGCACCTCTTAGCCGCGCGCCGGCGCGCGGGTCGGCCGGATTGCGTTGAAACGCAAGCGGATTGCCATGGTGGCCTCCTCCATGATTGTTGGTCCGGGCAGGCCGCCGGCCCGCTTGCGGGACCGTGCGGCATGCGGTGAGCGCACTCAGGCCACCTGCCGCTCCTGGCCGCCCCAGTAGCAGCCGCGGATGGCCTTGCGGTCGATCTTGCCCAGCGCGGTCAGCGGCAACTCATCCACGAACACGACCTGCTTGGGCGCGTTGACCACGCCCTTGTACTGCGTTACGTGGCCGATCACGTCGGCCTCGGTGAGCGTGCCACCGGGCCGCGTCACCACCACGGCGATGACCGCTTCGCCCCACTTGGGGTCGGGGATGCCGATCACCGCGGACATGGCGATGGCCGGGTGCAGCGCCAGGCAATGCTCCACCTCGCTCGGGTACACGTTGAAGCCGCCGCTGATGATCATGTCCTTGGCGCGGTCGACGATGTACAGGAATCCCTCGCTGTCGCAACGGGCCATGTCGCCGGTATGCAGCCAGTCGCCGGCAAAGACCTTGGCGTCTTCCGCGGGCCGGTTCAGGTAGCCCTCCATCACCAGCGGACCGCGCACGCACAGCTCGCCCACCTCGCCCGGCGCGACTTCACGCAGGTCGGGGTCGAGCAGCTTGACCTGGTTGCCCGGGATCACCTTGCCGCACGAGCGCAGGCGCTCGGGGTTGTCCGGATCGTGGTCGCGCTGGCTCAGGTAGCTGATGCACATCGGCACTTCCGCCTGGCCGTACACCTGCCCAAACACCGGGCCGATGCGGCGCAGCGCGTCAGCGAGGCGCACCGGCGCGATCGGCGCCGCGCCGTAGAGCACCAGTTCCAGGCTGGACAGGTCGGCCGCGTCCAGCCCGTCGCAATCGAGCAGGCCATAGATCTGCGTGGGAACCAGGAAGGTCAGGTTGATCCGTTGTTCGGCCACGCGGCGCAGGAAATCGGCGGGACTGAACTTGTCGCACAGGTAAATGGTGCCGCCACGCAGCAGCGTCGGCAGGAACAGGCTGCCGGACGCGTGCGAGATCGGCGTGGTCACCAGGTAGCGGATCTGCTCCGGCCATTCGTAGCTGGCCAGCATGTACTGCAGCACCGTTACCGTGGTCCGGTGCGTATGCAGGATGCCCTTGGAACGGCCGGTGGTGCCGCCGGTATAGGCCAGCCGGCTGATTTCCGTGGGGTCGTCGCCTGGGACCACGGGCGAGCCATCGAACGCAGCCGCCGCACTGGCCAGGCCAGGCCCGAACTCGCCATCGTCCAGCGGCAGGACCTGCAGGCCGGCGCCGGCCGCCAGCACGCGCGCCCGCTCGGTGAAGCGGGCGTTGTCCACCACCAGCGCCCGCACCCCGGCATCCTGCAGCACGAAGGCGTGATCCGCTTCCGATGCCATCGGATGCAGCGACACGTTCTTCAGCCCGGCCAGCTGCGCGGCGATGATGGCGGCGACCGCTTCGGCGCGGTTGCCCACCAGGAAGGCCACGGCATCCTGGCGCGCCAGCCCGCGGGCGGCAAACAGCCGCGCGACGCGCGCGCACTGCTGCGCGAGCGCCTCATAGCTCAGCGTGGTGTCGTCGCCGACGATGGCGGGCACGCCGGGCCGGGCGCGCAGCGCGGCCGCATAAAGCTGGCCCACCGTTGCGCCGCCGTGGACCATCGCAGCGGCCGAAGCTTGACGGGTCATGTTGTCTCCTCGGATCTGTTTTTGTCAGGACTCCCAATGTAGGAGGCATTCGGTACTCAGTCAACAAATCTGGTACCGTAAAAACCAGAATCGGCCACGCCAAAGCGGCGCTGGAAGCGCACGCCGGCCACCTATTCGGGAAAACTCGGGGGACAAACGAGACCTGCGCGGCCGTCCTGGCCAGGCCGCCGCGCTAACAGGAAACGGCCAGGACAGGGCCTGGCCACCGGGCCGCCGCGCTGAGCGGCTGGCCCGGGATCACGGGGAAGGCACGCGCCTCAGGCCTGTTCCTTGACCTGGTTTTCCAGTTCCACCAGCCGCTTCTTCAGCGCCCGCTCCTCCTGGAAGCGCACGGTCTCGTCGCGGATCACGGCGACGATGCCGGTGATGGCGCCCGCGTCATCCTTGAGCAGCGCCACGGTGAAGGCGATTGACATGGACTTGCCGTCCTTGTCGACCGCGGGCACCTTGAGCAGGTCGTGGCCGTAGCGTGTGATGCCCGTCGCCATGGTCTTGTCATAGCCCTCCCAGTGCCGCCCACGCAGGCGCTCAGGGATGATCAGGTCGAGCGACTGGCCCATGGCCTCGGCCTGGGTAAAGCCGAACATGCGCTCGGCGGCGGGGTTCCATAGCGTGATGGCGCCCTTGGCATCGGAGATGATGATGGCGTCGCCGATGGCGGACACCAGTTGCGCGTAGTCGATCTGGTCTGTCATGGGGATTCCCTCGTTATTACCAGGGCCGGTCGGCGCCGGCCTGTCATGGCCATCAAGGTAGCGTGCCTCATGGCCAAGCTGCAAGCAAAAACGCCGGGGCCCGCTATGCGCGAGACCCCGGCGTACGCTCCGGCACAAGTGCCGGCGGGCAGCGTCAGATCACCTGGGACTCGCGCAGGCGCTTGATGTCGTCCGCACCGTAGCCCAGGCCGGCCAGCACTTCATCGCTATGCTCGCCCAGCAGCGGCGACCCGGTGATTTCCGGCTTCATGTCGGAGAACTTGATCGGGCTGCCCACCGTCAGGTAGGTGCCGCGCTCCTTGTGCGGCACCTCGGTGATGCTGCCGCTGGCGCGCAGCGACGGATCATCGGCGATTTCCTTCATCGACAGCACCGGCGAGCACGGGATGTCGAACTTGCGCAGGATGTCCACGGCCTCGTACTTGGTCTTGTCGGCCAGCCATTCCTCGATGGTGTTGAAGATATCGAAGATATGCGGCTGGCGTGCCTTGGCGGTGGCGTAGTTGGGATCTGAAATCCATTCCGGCTTGCCCAGCGCCTTGCAGATCGGCTCCCAGGCATGGCCCTGGATGGTGAAGTAGATATAGGCGTTGGGGTCGGTCTCCCAGCCCTTGCACTTCAGCACCCAGCCCGGCTGGCCGCCGCCGCCCGCGTTGCCGCCGCGCGGCACCACGTCGCTGAAGCTGCCATGCGGATACTGCGGGTACTCTTCCAGGTAGCCCAGGCGGTCCAGGCGCTGCTGGTCGCGCAGCTTGACGCGGCACAGGTTCAGCACCGCATCCTGCATCGACACCGCCACCTTCTGGCCCTTGCCGGTCTTGTCGCGGCCGATCAGCGCGGTCAGGATGCCGATGGCCAGGTGCATGCCGGTGTTGGAATCGCCCAGCGCCGCGGCGGATACCGTCGGCGGGCCGTCCCAAAAACCAGTGGTCGAAGCCGCGCCGCCGGCGCACTGGGCCACGTTCTCATAGACCTTCAGGTCTTCATAGTGGTGGCCGTCGCTGAAGCCCTTGACCGAAGCCACGATCATCTTGGGGTTCAGTTCGTTGATGCGCTCCCACGAGAAGCCCATGCGGTCCAGCGCGCCCGGGCCGAAGTTCTCGACCAGCACGTCCGATTCGCGGATCAGCTGCTCCAGGATCTTCTTGCCTTCCGGCTTCTTGGTATCCAGCGTCAGGCTGCGCTTGTTGGAGTTGAGCATGGTGAAGTACAGCGCATCGACATCCGGGATGTCGCGCAGCTGGGTGCGCGTGACATCGCCGGAACCGGGGCGCTCGACCTTGATCACGTCGGCGCCGAACCAAGCGAGAAGCTGCGTGCAGGCGGGCCCGGCCTGGACGTGCGTGAAGTCGATGATCTTGATGCCGTTGAGCGGGAGGTTCACTTTCGTTCTCCTATTGGATCAGAGGGGTGAAATTCGGGTGAATTACTTCTTGGCCGAGCTTTGCGGATTCAGATTGGTCAGACGACCGCTTTCGGTGCCAGCAGCCGGATCGATGACAGCGTTGACCAGCGTGGGCTTGCCCGAGCGCAGGGCTTCGTTCACCGCAGCTTCGAGTTCCGCCGGCGTGGTGACGTTGTGACCGACGCCACCGAACGCTTCCATCATCTTGTCGTAGCGGGCGCCCGGGACGAATGTCGTGACCGCCGGATCCTTGCCGCCGGTCGGATTCACGTCGATGCCCTTGTAGACGCCGTTGTTGTTGAAAATGACGATGCAGACCGGCAGGTTGTAACGGCAGATCGTCTCGACTTCCATGCCAGAGAAACCGAACGCACTGTCACCGCACAGCGCCAGCACCGGCTTGTTGGTCTCGACCGCCGCGGCGACCGCGTAGCCCATGCCCACGCCCATCACGCCCCAGGTGCCCACGTCCAGGCGCTTGCGCGGCTCGTACATGTCGATCACCGCACGGGCGTAGTCCAGCGTGTTGGCGCCTTCGTTGACAAACGAGATGCCCGGATTGGCCTTGACGACATCCTTCAGCACGCCCAGCGCGCCGTGGAAGTTCATCGGCGAGACATCCTTGGACTTGGCCAGGGTCTCGGCCATCTTCGCCAGGTTCGTGTCCCTGCGGTCGGCCACCGCGTTCAGCCACTCGGCACCCGGCTTGGCAAAGTCATCGCCGACCTTATCGAGGATCGCCGACACGCACGAACCAATGTCACCCACTACCGGCGCGGCGATGGCGACGTTGCTGTCCATCTCGGTCGCCGCGATGTCGATCTGGATGAACTGCTTCGGCTTGCCCCAGGTCTTGCCCTTGCCGTGCGACAGCAGCCAATTCAGGCGGGCGCCGACCAGCAACACCACGTCAGCTTCAGCCAGCACATACGAGCGTGCGGCCGAGGCCGATTGCGGGTGCGTATCGGGCAGCAGGCCCTTGGCCATCGACATCGGCAGGTACGGAATGCCCGTCTTCTCGACCAGCGTGCGGATATCCGCTTCGGCGCGTGCGTACGCGGCACCCTTGCCCAGCAGGATCAGCGGGCGCTTGGCGCTCTTCAGCAGCGCGACGGCACGGTCGACCGAGTCCGGTGCAGGCAGTTGGCGCGGGGCCGGATCCACCACCTTGATCAGCGACTTGCGGCCCTTCTCGGCTTCCATCGACTGGCCCAGCAGCTTGGCCGGCAGGTCCAGGTACACACCGCCCGGACGGCCCGACACGGCGGCACGAATGGCACGCGCGATCCCGACACCAATGTCTTCAGCGTGCAGCACGCGGAAGGCAGCCTTGGCGTGCGGACGGGCGATGGCCAGCTGGTCCATCTCTTCGTAGTCACCCTGCTGCAAATCGACGATCTCGCGCTCGCTCGAGCCGCTGATCAGGATCATCGGGAAGCAGTTGGTGGTCGCATGCGCCAGCGCCGTCAGCCCGTTCAGGAAGCCAGGCGCAGACACGGTCAGGCAGACGCCCGGCTTTTGCGTGAGAAAGCCCGCAATCGCTGCTGCGTTGCCTGCGTTCTGCTCGTGACGGAAGCTGATGACGCGCATGCCGTTGGCCTGCGCCAGACGAGCCAGATCGGTGACCGGAATGCCCGGCAGGCCGTAGATGTTTTCGATGCCATTCAGCTTCAGCGCGTCGATAACCAGATGAAAACCATCGGTTTGTGCCTGATGTTCTTCCGCGGCGTGACGCTGCAACTCGTTTCCGACTTCTGCCATGGTTGCTTCCTTCTATGCAAATTGACTGGGGTTGGAGTTCTCTTATTTCAGGGTGTCTTCCGCGGTGGTGCTCCCGACCCGCTTGGCTGCGACGACTTCGGACATGTCTTGGTCTCCTCGTTGAATTCTTTTCGGGGCGGGGGCTCTCTCGCCTTCTCGCCCTTCACTGTTGCTACACGTTTGCCTTGCGGCGCCCGATCGTTTCCTCTGCTCTTGATGACATACGGTATGTGATATATCAGAACGACGCAAGAGGAATTTCCACTAGTTCTTCAAGTTTCGTCGGTGCAGTGCAGCAATCTTGCAGGTAACTACGGCTAAGTCAGCGCAATTCCTGAAAGGACGCTATTCATGCGCAATCGGCACAGATTTCCGGGCCATGTCGAAGCCTGCGATCTCAGCTGGATTACGCATACAGATATATTACATACCAAAATTCCAGCGACTTTCCGGCCCTCTGGAACACATTGCCACGCACTGGCGTCCTCCGCGAACACCAGCGCGTCCATTAATAGAAATGATCTGACCTCACTCCGAAGCCCGGCAGACTTCGCCGGGCTCCCCTATCCTTCAGCCTGGGATTACTCCCCCTGACGCGGCGACATGCCAGCCAGGAACGCGGCGTCGGACACGCGCACTGCCTCGGCATGCCCGGTGATAAAGCGCTTGCGCATGGGCGCCAGGAACACCTTGGCCGAGATCCCCGCCGCAATCGTCACCACCGCCGCCACCGAGAACACGGCTCCCCAGCCACCATAGGCCGACAGGATCGATGCCAGCGGCACCACCATCGCCGCCGTGCCCTTCGCCGTGTACAGGGTGCCCGCATTGGCCGCCGCGAACTTGCTGCCGAAGGTATCGGCGCACAAGGCCGGGAAGATCGAGAAGATCTCGCCCCAGAACAGGAAGGTCAGCGCCGCGAAGAACATGAACCAGTACGGGTTGTGCCCCATCTGCATCAGCCCGAGCAGCGCCAGACCTTCGCCGATGAAGATCACGAACATGGTGTTCTCGCGCCCGAACCGGTCCGACAGGAAGCCGCACAAGGGCCGCGTAAAGCCATTGCACAAGTTGTCGATCGACAAGGTCATGGTCAGCAGCGGCAGCGTCATGCCCAGCATCGTCACCGGCATCGAGGCGAAGCCGAAGTCCTTGGCGATGGGCCCGAGCTGGGCCGTCGCCATGATCCCGCCCGCTGCCACGGCCACGAAGCAGACGTAGATCAGCCAGAACACCGGCGTCTTCACCATTTGCCCCGGCGAGAACTCGACCGGATTGGTCAGCACCGCCTTGGCCGCCACCGCGCCCTTGGGCGCCTTGGGCTTCACCAGCAGCAGTGCCAGCACGAAGATGCACACGCCCTGCAGGATGCCGAAGGTCAGGAAGGCCTTTTCATAGCCCGAGCTCTGGATCATGTTGGCGATGGGGATCACCGTGATGGCCGAGCCGGCACCGAAACCCGCCGCCGTCAGCCCCGCTGCCAGGCCGCGCTTGTCCGGGAACCACTTCAGCGCGTTGCCGACGCAGGTCCCGTAGACGCCGCCCGCGCCGATGCCGGCAATCACCGCGGCCGCATACAGTTCCGGCAGCGTGGTCGCATAGGAATTCATCACCCAGGCCAGTCCCGCACAGATGGCCCCGCCCGCCACCACCGGGCGCGGGCCGAACTTGTCCACCAGCCAGCCTTCCAGCGGCACCAGCCAGGTTTCAGTCACGATAAAAATGGAAAATGCCACCTGGATAGCGGACGCGCCCCAGTGATGCTTGGCGTCCATCGGTGACACGAAGAGGGTCCAGCCGTACTGCAAGTTCGCCACCAGCCCCATGCACACCACGCCGATTGCAAGCTGGATCCAACGGTTCTGCAGCCCGCGGCCGTTCACGTTGCCGTGACCGGCCGAGGCCGATGCTTCAAATTGCGCCATCTGTCTTGTCTCCTGGTACCGTTTGTTTGTGCCTCGACGGGCACATCAGGGCTTTGTGGGTTGCCCTTCTCACATCTAGACCGGCGCCTGGCATTGCGGCACATGAAGTCGTGGATTCATGCTACCTGAAGCTTAATTTGACAGGTCTTAAAGTTTTTTATCGTATCTATTCACGATCATTTATATATGACTGAACCGGCATGAATCGCCTCGCGGGCTTCCATCGCGGCTCGTCCATGGTCCGGCGCCCGACCAGATGCCTTCGATCCGTACCAGCAACAAAAGCCAGCGTCGCCCCGCAAGAGCAGGGGGCGACGCTGGCTTGAACAAAGCGCGAACGGATCCGGAATGCTCACCTCAGGCCGGGGCTTCCTCCAACTGCCGCAGCAAGGCGTCGACACTGCCCTTGGCGTCGCCAAACCACATCCGCGTGTTGTCCTTGTAGAACAGCGGGTTGTCCACGCCGGCGTAGCCCGCCGCCATGCTGCGCTTGGACACCACCACGGTGCGGGCCTTCCACACCTCCAGCACCGGCATGCCGGCAATGGGGCTGCCTGGGTCTTCCAGCGCGCCGGGGTTGACGATATCGTTGGCGCCCACCACCAGCACCACGTCGGCCTTCTCGAAGTCGTCGTTGATCTCTTCCATCTCCAGCACGATGTCGTACGGCACGCGCGCCTCGGCCAGCAGCACGTTCATGTGCCCGGGCAGGCGGCCCGCCACCGGATGGATGCCGAAGCGGACATTGACCCCCTGCGCCCGCAGCCGCCGCGCGATCTCGCTGATGGTGCCCTGGGCCTGCGCCACGGCCATGCCGTAGCCAGGCACGATGATCACGTCGCTGGCGTCCTTGAGCAGGTTACCGACTTCCTCGCTGGACACCGGCAGCACCTCGCCCTGCTCGGTCGCCGCGCCCTGCGCCTGCACCGCGCCGAAGCCGCCCAGGATCACCGACAGGAACTTGCGGTTCATCGCCTTGCACATGATGTAGCTGAGGATGGCGCCGCTCGATCCCACCAGCGCGCCGGTGATGATCAGCAGGTCGTTGCCGAGCATGAAGCCGGTAGCCGCCGCGGCCCAGCCGGAGTAGCTGTTGAGCATCGACACCACCACCGGCATGTCGGCGCCGCCGATGGCCAGCACCAGGTGCGCGCCGACCAGCAGCGCGATCCCAGTCATGATCGCCAGCGGCACCAGCCCCTGCTGCGCGTCGGGCGCGCTCAGGAAGGCATAGCCCAGCCACACGCAAACCAGCAGCGCGATGGCATTCAAGGCATGCCGCCCGGGCAGCAGCATCGGCTTGCCGCCCATGGTGCCCTGCAGCTTCAGGAAGGCGATGATCGAGCCCGTGAACGTGACCGCGCCGATCAGGATGCCAAGGTAGGTCTCCACTTCATGGATGGCCTTCTCCGCGCCGGTCAGCGCATGGGTATCCAGGTAGTTGGCGTAGCCCACCAGCACCGCGGCCAGGCCGACGAAGCTGTGCAGCACCGCCACCAGCTGCGGCATCTGCGTCATTTCCACGCGCTTGGCCAGCATGGCGCCGGCGATGCCGCCCACCAGCATCGCGCCGATGATGATGGCGATGCCGTCCGGGCTGCCCGCCAGCACAGTGGTCAGCACCGCGATCACCATGCCGGCGATGCCGAGCAGGTTGCCGCGGCGCGCGGTGCCGGGGTGGCTCAGCCCGCTCAGGCTGAGGATGAAGAGCGCACTGGCGCCCAGGTAAGCGATATTGCTGATTCCGGATGGCATCCCTGTCTCCCCCCTCTAGTCCCGCTGGAACATCTTGAGCATGCGCTGCGTCACCAGGAAGCCGCCGGCGATATTGATGGTGGCCAGCAGCACCGCGCTGCCGGCAATCACCGCCGTCACCAGCGACGGCTTGCCCAGTTGCACCAGCGCCCCCACCACGATGATCCCGCTGATGGCATTGGTCACGCTCATCAGCGGCGTATGCAGCGCGGCGGTGACGTTCCACACCACCTGGTAGCCGACAAAGATCGCCAGCACGAACACCGTGAAATGCGCCATGAAAGCCGGCGGCGCGACCGCGCCCAGGCCCAGCAACGCAGCCACCGCGATGACCAGCGCGAGCAGCGTCGCGCCGGTGCGGCTGCGCGGCGGCTCGGCCTCGGCCTGCAGCGGCGGCGTCGCGGCCGGCGCCTGCTGCTGCGGGATCGCCACCGTCAGTGGCGGCGGCGGCCAGGTCACCGTGCCCTGGTGCAGCACCGTGGCGCCGCGGATCATCTCGTCGTCCATGTCGACCACGAGCTGGCCGTCCTTGCCCGGCGTCAGCTCCGTCAGCAGGTGGCGGATATTGGTGCCATAGAGCTGGCTGGCCTGCGCGGCCATGCGGCTGGGCAGGTCGGTGTAGCCGATGATGGTCACGCCGTGCTGGCGCACCGCTTCGCCCGGCACGGTCAGCACGCAGTTGCCGCCCTGCTCAGCGGCCAGGTCGACCACCACGCTGCCGGCGCGCATCAGGCCCACCGTGCCGGCCTCAAGCAGCTTGGGCGCGGGCCTGCCCGGAATCAGCGCGGTGGTGATGATGATGTCGACCTCGCGCGCCTGTTCGGCAAAGAGGCGCATCTCGGCTTCGATAAAGGCCGGGCTCATCTCCTTGGCATAGCCGCCGCTGCCGCTGCCGTCCTCTTCGATCTCGACGGTCAGGAACTCGGCGCCCAGGCTTTCGATCTGCTGGCGCACCACCGGCCGCGTATCGAAGGCGCGCACCACCGCCCCCAGGCTGCGCGCCGCGCCGATGGCCGCCAACCCCGCCACGCCCGCGCCGATCACCAGCACGCGCGCCGGCGGGATCTTGCCCGCGGCCGTGATCTGCCCGGCAAAGGGCCGGCCAAACGCATGCGCGGCTTCGATCACGGCGCGGTAGCCCGCCATATTGGCCATCGAGCTGAGCGCGTCCAGCTTCTGCGCGCGCGAGATGCGCGGCACGCAGTCCATCGCCAGCACGGTTGCGCCGCGCTGCGTCAGCCGGTCCAGCATCGCCATCTGCTGCGCCGGCCAGACAAAGCCGATCAGCGTGGCATGCTTCTTCAGCAGCGCCGCCTCTTCCACGCCCAGGCTGGGATGGACCTGCGGCGGGCGCACCTTGATCACTACATCGACCGAGGCCCACAGGCTGGCCGCGTCGACAATGGCCGCACCGGCGGCACTGTAGTCAGCGTCGGAGAACGACGCTTCCTGGCCGGCGCCGGTCTCCACCACCACCTGGTAGCCCAGCTTGAGCAGTTCCCTGACCGAGTCGGGCGTGGCGGCAACGCGCCGCTCGCCCGGGTGGACTTCGCGTGGCACACCGATCGTCATTGGCATGGCATTCACCGTTTTATGGAAGGAATCGGGCGCCGGCTCAGCCGCGCACGTGGTTGACCAGCGAGCCGATGCCCGCGATCGCCACCTCGACCACCGCACCGTCCTTCATCGACCCCACGCCGATCGAGGTGCCGCACGCAATCACGTCGCCGGGCATCAGCGTCAGGTCCTGCGAGATCCGGCTGACCTGTTCCTCGGGCGAGAAGATCATGTCCGACAGCGGGTAGTTCTGCCGCTCCACGCCATCGAGCCGCGTGATGACGCTGGCGGCTTTCCAGTTGAAGCCGCAGACAATGGCCGGGCCGATGCAGCCGAAGGTGTCGAAGCCCTTGGCGCGCGTCCACTGCGGGAAGTTGGGGTCGGCTGTGATCAGCTCGGCCGCGGTCACGTCGTTGACGACGGTGTAGCCGAAGATATGCGCGCCGGCCTCGGCCACCGACACATTGCGCGCCTTGCTGCCGATCACGATGCCCAACTCGCCCTCATAGACGATCTTGCCGTCGTAGCTCTTGGGGCGCAGCACGGCATCGCCCGGCCCGGCCAGCGACGAGGCCGGCTTGAGCAGGAACAGCGGATGCGTGGGCACAGGCTTTTCCAGCTTGCGCGCGAGCGCATGGAAGTTGTTCCACAGCGCCACCACCTTGCCCGGCGCACTGGGCGCGAGCAGCGTCAGCAACGCGCGGTCATGCACGGCCCCCGTGGGGGCGGGGTCGTTGAAACCGTCGCCGTCATATTCGATGACACGGTTGCCATCGGCTTTGTCGATGCGGCCATGGCCGATGCTGCCGTCGGCGCGGCGAAATCGTATCCAGGTTTGCACAGCATGCTCCTTGCGCAGGCAAAGGGAGACCCTGCCTGCTCGGATGTCGGTTGCAGGATCTTGGAAGAAATGGGATCGCGGGCGGCTCGCGCCCGGAATCGTCATTCCCGCACAGGCGGGAATGACGTCAGGCTTGCGTCATACCGCGCCGGCCAGCTTCATCGCGGCGATCTGCGCGGGCGAGCGCCCCAGCCACTCGAGGATCTCTTCGGTATGCTCGCCCAGCAGCGGCGAGCGCTCGATCTCCACCGGCGACGCCGAGAGCGTGATCGGGCAGCCCAGCTGCACGTAGCTGCCGCGCTGCGGGTGCTCCAGCTCCTTCAGGTAGCCGCGCTGGTACAGCGACTCGTCCTCGATCAGGTCTTTCATCGACAGGATCGGGCCGCACGGCACATCGACCTCGTTGAGCGCCGCCATCACGTCGAACTTGCTGCGGCCGCCGGTCCATTTCTCGATCACGGCGAAGCAGTCGGCCAGGTGTTTGAGGCGTGCCTCGGGCGTGGCGTAGTCCGGATTGGTGATCAGGTCCTCGCGCCCGCACAGGCGCATCAGCGGCTCCCAGCCCTGCGGCTGGATGATGACGTAGACATAGTCGTTGGGGCCGCCCGGCGCGCAGCGCAGCGCCGCGCCCGGCTGGCCGCCGCCCGAGGCATTGCCGGCGCGCGGCACGTGGTCGCCGAACTCTTCGTTGGGGTACTCGCGCAGCGGGCCGTTGGACAGGCGCTGCTGGTCGCGCAGCTTGACGCGGCACAGGTTCAGCACCGCGTCCTGCATCGCCACTTCCACGCGCTGGCCGCGGCCGGTGTGCTCGCGCTGCAGCAGCGCGGCCAGGATGCCGACCACGCAATGCACGCCCGTGCCTGAATCACCGATCTGCGCGCCGGTGACGGTGGGCACGCCCTCGGCATCGCCCGTGGTGGAGGCCGACCCGCCCATGCACTGGGCCACGTTCTCATACGCCTTGCAGTCCGCGTACGGCCCCGGGCCGAAGCCCTTGATCGAGGCATAGACCAGCCGCGGGTTCAGGTCCTGCAGGTGGTCCCAGTCAAAGCCGGCGCGCTCCAGCACGCCCGGCCCGAAGTTCTCGATCAGCACGTCGCAGCGCTGGACCAGGTCTTCGAGCAGCGCCTTGCCTTCGGGCGTCTTCATGTTCAGCGTCAGGCTGCGCTTGTTGCTGTTGAGCATGGTGAAGTACAGGCTGTCGGCATTGGGCACGTCGCGCAGCTGGCTGCGGGTAATGTCCCCGCGGCCGGGCATTTCCACCTTGATCACGTCCGCGCCCAGCCACGCCATCAGCTGCGTGGCCGAGGGGCCCGCCTGGACGTGGGTCATGTCCAGGATGCGAACGCCTTGCAGTGCCTTGGTTTCCATTTCGGATGTCTCCTCGGGCGATGGTTTCACTTGTATATGGTCTGATTCCTGGTGCTCGGCGCGTACTCACTTGGGTCCGTTCCGGCCTCTTGATGACATACGGTATGTGATATATCAGAAGAGAGCAAGAGGAGTTTGCCCGGTGCGACACAAATTTCGACGATGCAATGCAGCAATCGGCCGGTTTCGCCTGTCGGAAGTGGGAAACCCAGGGAAATTCCGAATCAATCAGCCAGGATTTTTTCGCATTGATATATCACATACCATAGCGCGAAACGCTCGCCCGCCATCCGGAAACGCACAAAAGCAAAACGGCGGACCCAGGTCCGCCGTTTTGCCGCCCTGCCCCGCACGCCTTCAGTCGAGGAAGTCGCAGTGCCGTTCCACGTAGTCAGCCAGGTCCAGCGAATGCTGCCGCACCAGGCGCTCGGCCAGCTCGGTATCGCGCTTCTCAAGCGCCTCGATGATGCGCAGGTGGTCCACGATGGAGCGTGCCGCCCGGTCGCTCTGCGAGATCGTCATCTTCCGGATCGCGCGCACGTGGATAAAGATATTGCGGATCGTGTCCATGATGATGTGCGACTTGGACAGCTGCACGATCGCCTGGTGGAACGCGATATTGGCGTCGGAATACTCTTCGATATGCTCGGCCGGGGTGGAATCGCGGAAGCTGTCGAACATGCTGCGCAGCTGGGCGATCTCGGCATCGGTGGCGTTCTCCGTGGCCAGCCGCGCCGCCATGCTTTCCAGCGCGGCCCACATCTGGATCATCTCCACGATCTCGCGCTTGGTCTTGCGCATGATGTAGATGCCGCGCCGGGGCACGGTGCGCAGGAAGCCTTCCTGCTCCAGCAGCGTCATGGCTTCGCGGATGGGCGTGCGGCTGACACCCATGGCCTCGCTTAGCACCCGCTCATCGAGGCGGATCTCGTCGCGCGACTGGTAGATGTCAGCGTCAGCGATGGCCTGGCGCAACATGGCGTAGGCCTGGTCGCGCAGGCTTGCGCCGGCGTTGATCGGTTGCACGGACAAGGCCAGCCCGTTGGGCTGGACGATGGATTGGCTTTGCGCAGACATGAATGAGCTCGTGTGAGACCAGCGGCAGGGTGGCCGGAATGGCTACCGCCGCATTGCCGCACAGCTTAGCAAAAACGCCTGACCCATTACGAAAACGCATCAAACAATGCGTTGTTGTCATGCATCGGCACAGTAGCGGTGCGCGGTCTGTCGTATATGGTATATCACTATCGCCCTGCCTTTCTCGCTTCGCAAGCCCGGCGCACGCCATCTTGGCGCGCCTGGCGTGCGCCAGGGGATACCTGACCCGGCGGTATCCCCTGTTTCCAGCCGCGCTCAGGCAGCCAGCTTGGCCATCGTGTCGCGCTGCTTGATCAGCCCCAGCACGGCGTCGCACATCGGCGTGGGCTGCGCGACCAGGCGTCCCATTTCCTGCACCACGGTCAGCAGCGGGTCGATTTCCATGGCCCGCCCGGCCTCCAGGTCCTGCAGCATCGAGGTCTTGTGCGCGCCCACCGCACCGGCGCCGTCGATGCGCCGCTCCACGTCGACGCGGAACTTCACCCCGAAGCGCTCGGCGATGCCCTGCGCCTCCACCATCATCTGGCGCGACAGCGCCCGCGTGGCCGGGTCGGCGGTGATGACGTCGAGCGTGGCATGCGTGAGCGCGCTGATCGGGTTGAAGCACAGGTTGCCCCACAGCTTGAGCCAGATCTCGTCGCGGATGTTGTCGCGCACCGGGGCGTCCAGGTCGGCGGCCATCATCATTTCGCTCAGCCGGGTCACGCGCGCGGAGCGGCTGCCATCCGGCTCGCCCAGCGGAAACTTCTTGCCGTAGACATGCTTGATCACGCCGGGCGCAACGATCTCGGCCGCGGGATATACCACGCAGCCGATCGCCCGCTCCGGCCCCAGTCCCTTCCATTGGCGCCCGCCGGGATCGACGCTTTCCAGCGTGCTGCCGGCCAGTTCGCCGCCATGCTTGTAGAAGTACCAGTACGGAATGCCGTTGACGCCGGTGACGACCGCGGTTTCCGGCCCCAGCAGCGGCTGCATCTGGTCCACCACGCCCGGCACGGAATGCGCCTTGAGGGTGATGAACACATAGTCCTGGTGCCCGAGCTCGCGCGGGTCGCTGGTGCATCGCACCTTGGCCACACGCTCCTCGCCGTCGATCTGCAGTTTGACGCCATGTTCCTGCATTGCCGCGAGATGGGGGCCGCGCGCGACGAAGCTGACCTCCGCCCCCGCGCGCGCCAGCTGCGCCCCGACATAGCCGCCGATGGCGCCTGCACCGTAGATACACACTTTCATTGCTGTCTCCTTGATGGCCCGATTTAGATGCTTTGATATATCACATACTATATTCCATAGAGGCGCATGGCAACCGCGTCAAACAACCTTTATCTTTCCGGATCACACTGCGCGTGCAAGCGGCGCTGCGCTAACATGACGCCTGCATGTGCCCCGGGCGGACCACCGTCCGGCGCCAGCCTGCAACCTGACACCCGGAGCCCTCATGGAAGCGTCGTTGGCATTGCTGCAGGACCCCGCCGCGTGGGCGGCGCTGGCCACCCTGGTGGCCATGGAAATCGTGCTTGGGATCGACAACCTGATCTTCATCTCGATCCTGACCAACAAGCTGCCAGAAGCCATGCGCGAAAAGGCGCGCAAGATCGGCATCAGCCTGGCGCTGGTGATGCGCCTGGGCCTGCTGGCCACCATCGCCTTCATCGTCAAGCTCACCGAGCCGGTGTTCACCATCCTGGGCCAGGGGCTGTCGTGGCGCGACATCATCCTGATTGCGGGCGGCGCCTTCCTGGTCTGGAAGGCCACGCGCGAAATCCACCACCATGTCTCGGCGGACGAGGAAGCCGAGGAAGGCGGCACGGCCAAGGCGGTGCAGAGCTTTGCCTCGGCCATCGGCCAGATCCTGGTGCTGGACTTGGTGTTCTCGATCGACAGCATCATTACCGCGGTCGGCATGACCGAGCATGTGCAGATCATGTTCGTGGCGGTGATCGCCGCGGTGATGGCGATGCTGTTCGCGGCCACACCGCTGGCCAACTTCATCAACCGCAACCCGACCATCGTGATGCTGGCGCTGGCCTTCCTGATGATGATCGGCATGACACTGGTCGCGGAGGGCCTCGGCACCCATGTGCCCAAGGGCTATATCTATACGGCGATGGCGTTCTCGGCCGCGGTCGAGGGGCTGAATATGCTGGCGCGGCAACGGCGCCAGCGGCGCCGGGCCGGCGGGCAGGCGCACTGATGTGCGGCGGCGGCCGCTTGCAGTCAGGCTGCGGGCGGCTGCCTGTAACAGAGGGTGTCCGAACTTTTCGCGGACGGCGGCGTCTCTTACAGTTCTGCACAACCCCCGGACAATAAAAGGACGCTCTCGCCACATGATGAACCGCCGAACCCTGCTGGTCTCCGCCACTGCCTCCGCCGCGCTCGCCGCACTGGGCATTACCCCGTCGGTGCTGGCAGCCAGCCGGATCAAGCTCGGCGAGGCCCAGCCATTCGGTTTCGACGCCCTGATCGAACGGGCCCGCGCGCTGGCCGGCAAGCCCTACGCGCCGCCGCCGTCGCCGCCCGCGGACGTGCTGTCCCGCATCGACTACGACGCCCACGGCAAGATCCGCTTCCGCACCGACGACGCGCTCTTTGCCAGTGGCCCCGGGCAGTTCCCGGTTACCTTCTTTCACCTCGGCACGTACTTCCGCACGCCGGTGCGCATGCACGTGATCGAGCGCGCCAAGGGCAGCCCCGCCAAGGCCCGCGAGATCGTCTACGACGACGCCTACTTCGACATGCCGGCCGACAGCCCCGCGCACAAGCTGCCGCCGGGCAGCGGCTTTGCCGGCTTCCGCTTCCAGGAAAGCCGCCTCGGCGACCAGAAAACGCGCGACTGGCGCAAGAACGACTGGGTTGCCTTCCTCGGGGCATCGTATTTCCGCGCCATCGGCGACCTGTACCAGTACGGGCTGTCCGCGCGCGGCGTTGCCATCGACGTGGCCGAGGCCGGCAAGTCCGAGGAATTCCCGGCCTTCACCCATTTCTGGTTCGAAACGCCTGAGGGCAACGGCGATACCGTCACGGTCTATGCCCTGCTGGATGGCCCCAGCATCGCCGGCGCCTACCGCTTCGTCATGCAGCGTGGCAAGGCCGTGATCATGGATGTGGAATGCGCGCTGTTCCTGCGCAAGGATGTGGGCCGGCTGGGGCTGGCGCCGCTGACCTCGATGTTCTGGTTCTCTGAAGGCATCAAGGGCACCGCCGTCGACTGGCGCCCAGAGGTGCACGACTCCGACGGCCTGGCGCTGTGGAACGGCGCCGGCGAGCATATCTGGCGCCCGCTGAACAACCCGCCGCAGACCACGGCCTCGGCGTTTTCCGACGACAACCCCAAGGGCTTCGGGCTGCTGCAGCGCGACCGCCTGTTCGACCACTACCAGGACGGCGTCAACTATGAGCGCCGCCCGAGCCTGTGGGTCGAGCCGCGCGACGGCTGGGGCGCCGGTTCGGTGCAGCTGGTTGAGCTGCGCACCGATGACGAGATCCACGACAACATCGTCGCCATGTGGGTGCCCAAGGCCCCGGCCAAGGCCGGCAGCACCTACCGCCTGCGCTACCGGCTGCACTGGCAGGCCGACGAGCCCTTCCCCTCGCCGCTGGCGCGCTGCGTGGCCACGCGCCTGGGCAATGGCGGCCAGCCGGGCCAGCCGCGGCCAAAGGGCGTGCGCAAGTTCATGGTTGAGTTCAAGGGCGCGCCGCTGGAAAAACTGCCCTTCGGCGTCAAACCCGAGGCCGTGCTGACCGCCTCGCGCGGCACCTTCTCCTACGTCTTCACCGAGGCCGTTCCCAACGGCGTGCCGGGCCACTGGCGTGCCCAGTTCGACCTGACCGCCGACGGCAACCAGCCGGTCGATATCCGCCTGTTCCTGAGGATGAACGGCAAGCCGCTGTCCGAGACCTGGCTCTATCAATACCATCCGTTCCAGTCACCGGCGGGCTGAAGCGCCCGGCACGGCCGCGCGCCGGGCCCTTTACCCCATATTGCGTCGCCGTGATGTCAGCCGCGCACGAGCGGGTATGATGGCTGGCTACGACAGTCCAACCGCATCAGCCAGCCTCACATGATTTCTCAAGAGTTCGCCGGCGCCGCCGAGAGTGGCCAGGCCGCATCGCTCCCGCGCTCAGAGCGCGCCTACCAGCAACTGCGCGCCGCCATCCAGGCCGGCCAGCTGTCCCCCGGCACGCGGCTGCGCGAGGTGGAACTGGCCGAATCCCTGGGCCTGTCGCGCACGCCGGTGCGTGAAGCGCTGTCGCGGCTGGAGTCCGAAGGGCTGGTCGTCAACGAGCCCAACCGCGGCATGATGGTCACCCAGCTCGACGCCAGCATGGTCAGCGAGCTGTACGTGATGCGCGAAGTGCTGGAAGGCACCGCCGCCGCGCTGGCCGCGCGCCACGCCACCGACGTGGAGATCTCGCTGCTGCGCGATATCGTCGAGCGCGACCTGGCCATCGCCGACGATCCCGACCGGCTCGCGCTGAACAACCGGCTCTTCCACGAAACCCTGCACCGCTGCGCCCACAACCGCTACCTGCTGAAGACGCTGCGCTCGCTGCATGAGTCGATGGCACTGCTGGGACGCACCACGCTGGCGGTGCCGGGGCGCGCGCGCAGCTCCTACGAAGAACACATCTCGCTGGTCGAGGCGCTGGAAAAGCGCGACCCGGCACTGGCCGAGCAGATCGCGCGCCGGCATATCCAGCAGGCCTACAAGGTGCGGCTGTCGCTCTGGATCCAGGAACAGTCGGGCAGTTGATCTGCCCGGTGGCAGTCGGCAGTATCAGGCCGCCTGAGTCCGCGCCGTGCGCAGCGTGCCCAGGCTAAGCACGGCCAGCGCCACCAGGATCAGCATCACCGCACCCAGCGTCTGCGGGGCGATCTGCTCGCCGCCCAGCCACGCGCCCATCGCCAGCGCCACCGGCGGGTTCACATAGACATAGCTGGCCGACAGCGTCTGGCTGACCGTGGACACCAGGTACATATAGGCAGAGAACGCCACCAGCGACCCCGCCACTACCAGGTAGATCCAGGCCCATCCGGCCTGCGCGCTGACCGATGCCGGCCACGGCTCCTGCCGCAGCGCCGACAGCACCATCAACACCGCGCCGCCGATCAGCATCTCCGCGGCAAATGCCGCGGCGCCCTGGGGCAGTTCCAGCCGGCGCGCCAGCTGCGAGCCGAACGACCAGCTCGCCACGGCCAGCATCAGCGCCACCACGCCCCCGATACTGACGCGGAATTCCGCCCCCGCGGTCAGCACCAGGATGCCCAGGCTGCCAATCGCGATCGCCACGTACTCATACCATTTCGGCCGGTTGCCGAAGCAGGCACTCCAGATCAGCGCGAAGATCGGCATCGACCCGATCATCACCGTGGTGGCGCCGGAAGAAATCGTCTGCTCGGCAATCGCGGTCAAGCCCATGCCGCCCACCAGCAGGAACAGCGCCGGCACCGCGCAGTTGCGCAACAGCCGCCACGGCGGCATCGGCGTGCCTCGCCACGCCAGCCAGGCGGCCAGCAGCAAGCCCGCGCACAGGAAGCGCGTGCCCATCATGAACAGCGGCGGAAAGCTCTCCAGCGTAAAGCGGATCGCCAGGTAGGTCGTGCCCCAGACAACATAGGTGATCAGCAGGCACAGCAGGACAAGCGGGGGCATGGTCGGGAAGGCATATTGCGCAGGCATCCACGATAGCCCCCCTGCCACGTCCCGGCCAAACGAAAAGGTCTGGCAAGCCTTGCGAAAGTTATTCACAAAGCACGCAAGAACCGCGGGCAAAACAAGACCGGCCGCGTCTGCCCGGGCGGGCGCACGTATGGCCGGTTCTACAACGCAGCCCGCAACGGGCCGCAACTACTATGCTGCAAACAACACTTTAGCCGTTGGCGTAGACCACCTTGGCCTTGCGGGCCTGGGTCTGCAGGCGCTCGATCGCGCTCTGGACGAAGGCGATGGCGCGCTTCACGTCGTGGGCGAAGCCCAGGCTTTGCGTACCGAGTTCACGGTCGATCAGGTCGCGTTCGAGTTGGTCAGTCAGCTTGATATCGGATTGGGTGTTCATGGCGTCCTTCCTTTCGGGATTACCCTTATGGGGTTTTCCCTGATTGTAGCAAAAGAATTGTCGCAATGCAGCATTAGGTGAAAGTACGTATGTGGGAGAGCAACAATTTGTTGGCGATGTCACCGAAATCTTGCCGATCGGCAGCGTTGTGCTTGAATCCATTCAGGGCAACGATATGCCTTGTCGATGCACAATAAGAGCACCTTGGATCACCCGACCTCCTCTCCGAGACCGGTGCCGGAGCCGTCCCGTGAGTTTCCGTTCGTTATTCAAAAACGGATGCCGGTATGCCAAGGCCCCAGATCCTGACCTATGTCGACGCCGGCGCTTCCGACTGGACCGCATGCCTGATGCGGACCATCGGGCACCAACTCCATGCCAGCACCTACGAGATCCGTGCGGTGATGGCAGACGACATCCGGCACGACGCCACGCTGTTCGATGGGGCGGTGCTGTTTGTCATGCCGGGTGGCGCCGACCTTCCCTACTGTGCAATGCTGAACGGTGCCCCGAACGCGCGCATCCGGCATTTCGTCGAGCAGGGCGGCGTCTACCTCGGGATTTGCGCGGGCGCTTACTACGCATGCCGGGAACTGGCGTTTCACGCCGGCACCAGGGGCGCAATCTGCGGCCCGCGCGAGCTGAGCTTTGTCGACGCGGTGGCAGTGGGCTCGCTGCCAGAACTTACCGACGGCATGCTGTATGACGGCACGCCGCGTACCACGGCCGCGGTGAAACTGCGCACCACGGACAGCCTGACCGATGTCCCGATGTCGCTATACACCCACTACCATGGCGGGTGCCGCTTTGACTTCGGCGACGCCCCCGGCCCCGACACGCAGGTCCTGGCCGTCTATGCGGATATCGATGGCACGCCGCCCGCCATCGTCAGTTCACGGGTTGGCAAGGGCCGCGCGGTGCTCGCCGGTGTCCACCTGGAGATCTCCGAGCGGGAGTGCAAGGATGCGCTGCGCGGACACAGCGATATGCCTGAACACCTTCATGTCTGCGACCGGCTGGCGGAGACCGGCGATACACGCCTGGCGGTGTTTCGCCGCTTGCTGGCGCACGCGGGGCTTGTGCTGAACTGAGCGGCGCGCCCTACCCTTTGGCCGGCATTCTTAGTGAATTCACACAATGTTGACCAGCCGCGTCCCCGCCGTCAGGAAAGTGCCTGCGGCCGCCTGCCACGTTACGCGGCCGCCGCGATGAGCATGGACTTGCATCTCCATCTTCATGGCTTCCATCACGGCGATCAAGTCGCCTTCCTTGACCTCGTCGCCAACTGCGACCTTCCAGGTCTGCACGGTGCCGGCGATCGGGGACGGCAGGTCGGCCGGGTCGGTAGCGGCGGCCTGGGCCGGCGCCGCGGCGCTGCCTTGCCCGGGCGCGTCGGCGAGGCCGCGCAGCAGCTGCGCCGGCAGGCCCAGCACCATGCGGCGGCCGTCGATCTCGATGGCGGTGCGCACCAGGCTGGCATCGTGCTGGGGCTCAGCACGGGTGGCCGCCGCCAGCGGTTCGGCGAAGTCGGACTCGATCCAGCGCGTGTGGACCCTGAAGCCATCCGCGCCGAGGAAATCTGCGTGGTCGATCACCGCACGGTGGAACGGCAGCACCGACGCCACACCCTCGATACGGAACTCGCGCAGCGCACGGCGCGCGCGCGCCAGCGCCTGTTCGCGCGTGGCACCGGTCACGATGAGCTTGGCCATCAGCGAGTCGAATGTGCCGGGGACCACCGAGCCCGACTGCACGCCCGAATCCACGCGTACGCCGGGGCCCGACGGAGCATCGAAGCGCAGCACCGGCCCGGGCGTGGGCAG
Source organism: Cupriavidus necator N-1 (assembly GCF_000219215.1). Lineage (NCBI taxonomy): Bacteria > Pseudomonadati > Pseudomonadota > Betaproteobacteria > Burkholderiales > Burkholderiaceae > Cupriavidus > Cupriavidus necator. Next base: position 1,837,091 of record NC_015723.1, read on the forward strand.
GAAGCCGCGGCCCACGTCCTCGGCGTTGATGCGGAACTCGATCGAATGGCCCAGCGGCGCCGGGGTTTCGGTAATGGAGAGCGGCAAGCCATCCGCCACGCGCAATTGCTCGACCACCAGGTCCACGCCGGTGGTCTGCTCGGTCACGGGGTGCTCCACCTGCAGGCGGGTGTTGACCTCCAGGAAGGAGATCGCGCCGCTGGCGCTGAGCAGGAATTCCACGGTGCCGGCACTGGTGTAGTTGGCCGCCGCACAGATGTCGCGGGCGGCGGCGTGGATACGCGCGCGCTGCGCGTCGGTCAGAAACGGCGCGGGGGCTTCTTCGACCAGCTTCTGGTTGCGGCGCTGCAGCGAGCAGTCGCGCGTGCCCAGCACCACGACATTGCCATGCTGGTCGGCCAGTACCTGCGCTTCGATATGGCGAGGCTTGTCGAGGAACTGCTCAACGAAGCATTCGCCGCGGCCAAAGGCAGTGACAGCCTCGCGCACGGCGGAGGCGTACAGCTCTTCAACCTCATCCATGCGCCATGCGATCTTCATGCCGCGGCCGCCGCCGCCGAAGGCTGCCTTGATGATAATCGGCAGGCCGTTCTGCTCGGCAAAGGCCAGTACCTCGCTGGCGTCCGCGACCGGGTCTGCCGTGCCGGCGACCAGCGGCGCACCAACCTGCAAGGCGATCTTGCGCGCTTCCACCTTGTCGCCCAGCCGGGCAATCGTGGCGGGAGACGGGCCAATCCAGACCAGGCCGGCATCGATCACTGCCTTGGCAAAGGCTTCACTTTCCGAGAGGAAGCCGTAGCCCGGATGCACGGCATCTGCCCCGCTGCGTCGGGCGATTTCGAGCAGCTTGGGAATGTTCAGGTAGGTGTCCGCCGGACGGTCGCCGTCTAGGCCGTAGGCCTCATCGGCCAGTCGCGCGTGCAGCGCGTCGATATCGGCATTGGCATACACCGCCACCGACCCGACTCCGTAGTCGGCACAGGCGCGGATGATGCGGACGGCAATCTCGCCACGGTTGGCAATCAGGACTTTCTTCATCGCAAATCTCGGTTGGGGCTTGTGCGCTCAGGCGGCAGACGGTCGCTGCGCCGACGGTTGCAGTTCTGACGGTTGAAATTCTTCGAAGGCGCCGACCGGGTTGAAACGCAGCCAGGCGCCAACCGGAATCTGTCCGGCGAGGTCCAGGTGGTAAGGCGCCACGACCCCGATCACGGGGTAGCCGCCGGTCAGCGGGTGGTCGGCCAGGAACAGCACGGGTTGGCCGCTTGGCGGCACCTGCAACGCACCCAGGGCGGTGCCCTCGCTGGGCAGTTCGCCGGTGATGGCGCGCTCCAGCGGCACCTCGCCGGCCAGGCGCAGGCCCACGCGGTTGGATTGTGGGGTGACTTGCCAGCGCTGCGCGGCAAGGCGCGTCACGGACTCGGCAGTGAACCAGTCGGTGCGGGGACCGAGCACCACGTCCAGCACGACGTCCTGCTCCACCGTGGGCAGGTCGGCGGCAGGCAAGCCGGGGGTGCCCACGACAGCGCCGGCCGCTGCGGGCAGCAGGTCCAGCACATCGCCCACGGCCAGCGGCGCGGGGCCGACCTTGGCCAGGGTGTCAGTCGCACAACTGCCCAGGACCGGCGCGACGCCAAACCCGCCGCGTGCAGCCACATAGCTGCGGGCGCCGGCAAGAGGCTGACCGATGCTTAGCGTGTCGCCATCGGCCAGCGCCACGGCCTGGTGGTTCGGGACGCTCCATCGGCGGCCATCGGCAGTGCGCACCGTCAGCGCCGCATCGGCGCCGGTGACAGCCAGCACGGTTTCGCCCACGCTCTGCAGTTGCAGGCCGCCGCCCACGGTCTCGAGCGCCGCGCCGTCGCTGCGGTTGCCGACCAGGCGGTTGGCCATCTTGAGGGCGGCCTGGTCCATCGCACCCGAGGCCGAGACGCCCTGCCCCGCCTGGCCGTGCCGGCCCAGGTCCTGGAACACGGTCTGCAGCCCGGTGGCCTTCACCTTCAGCGCCGCGGCAGCAGGCGCCTTGTCCGTCGGCAACGGCTGGCCCGCCGGGGCGCCGGCGGCGATGCCGCTGCCCGCATCGAGCACGCCATCGAGCGTGGCGATGTCGATGAACCGCACGCGATAGCCGGGCTGCAGCAGCGCGGGCTGTTCGCGATCCAGGTCCCACATGGCCACGGGGGTGACCCCGATGATCTGCCAGCCGCCCGGGCTGGCTTGCGGGTACACGCCGCTGAAGGTGCCAGCCAGGCCCACGGCGCCGGCGGGAATACGCGTGCGCGGCGTACTGCGGCGCGGCACGTCGAAGCTGGGATGGCCGCCGCTGAGATAGGCAAAGCCTGGCGCAAAGCCGGTAAAGGCAACGGTGTATTCGCTGGCGGTGTGGCGGCGCACCACTTCCCCGGGCGTGATGCCAAGCAGCTGGGCCACCTCGGCCAGGTCCTCGCCGTCATAGCGCACCGGAATCTCGACCAGGATGTTGCTGCGCTCGACGCGCTGCGACAGGTCGCGCGCGGCGATGGCCCGTACCAGCGCGGCGGCGCTGGTGGCCAATGGGCGAAAGTAAACGAGGATGGTGCGCGCGGCGGGCACCAACTCCGCCACGCCGTGCAGGGGATCGCGCTGCAGCGAGGCCAGCAAGGCCAGGGTCTGGTCCAGGTCGGCCAGTTCCACCAGCAGCGCATTCGAAGTGACGGGCAGAAAACGCAAAACGAGCTCCGCAATGACCCCGGGGGTCCTAGACGTGATACGTGCTGTCTGGCACGTCGGTAATGAACATGTGGCCCGGCGCATGCGTCACGGCGAACGGCACGCCCGACGCCATCACGGCCGCCTGGGGCGTGACGCCGCAAGCCCAGAATACCGGGATCTCGCCCGGCTCGATACGCACGGCGTCACCAAAGTCAGGCCTGGCGAGGTCGGCAATGCCCAGCGCGGCCGGGTCGCCGACATGGACGGGCGAGCCGTGCACCGACGGGAAGCGTCCGCTGATGGAAACCGCATCGGCAACCCGGTGCGCAGGGATGGGCCGCATGGACACGACCATCTCGCCATGCAGGCGGCCAGCCGGGCGACACTGGCGGTTGGTGCGGTACATCGGCACGTTGGAACCGTCGGCGATATGCCGCACCTCGATGCCTGCCTCTTGCAGCGGCGTCTCGAAGGTGAAGCTGCAGCCGATCAGGAAGGTGACCAGATCCGGGTGCTCAGCCCACAGGGGCGTGGCATCCGCCACCTCCTCCACCAGCTTGCCGTCGCGCCACACGCGATACAGCGGGATGTCGGTGCGGATATCGGCCCCTTGCGCCAGCACGGTCTGCTGTGCACCCGCTTCGATCACGTCGAGCACGGGACAGGCCTTGGGGTTGCGCTGCGCGTACAGCAGGAAGTCCCAGGCCCAGTCGCGCGGCAACGCGATCATGTTGGCTTGGGTCATCCCCGGTGCAATGCCGGCGGTAGGCTGTACCGTGCCGGCACGGTAGCTTGCGCGCGCTTCGCGCGCGGCGTTCACAGCGGCGATGCGGGCGCGTTCCAGTGCGGAATCTTGCATGAGTGTTGCTCTCCAGTGTCTTGGATCAGGCGAATGCGCGAATCTTTACGCCGTCGCTGTCGCCAGTCAGGTCTGCAGTGCGCGTAGCTCCTGCCGTATTGGCGGGTGATCAATGCGCAGCCTCGGCCCCGGCTTCGGCGAGCAGTTCGCGCCCTTGCGTTTCCGGCAGCAGCAGGCAGGCGATGACGACCAGTCCATAGGCGCCGGCGGCAAGATAGCCGATGGCAACACCCAGCGACATCGATGCGCTCATATGCCCGATCATGGCCGGGAATATGGAACCGACCGCACGGCCAAAGTTGTAGCAGAAGCCTTGGCCGGAGCCGCGGATATGGCTCGGATACAGCTCCGTCAGGTACGCCCCCATCCCCGAGAAGATGCCGGACAGGAAGAAGCCCAGGGGGAAACCCAGCACCAGCATCGCAGCGTCGGTGATCGGCAACTGCGTATAGCAGATCACGAGGAAGGCCGCGCTCACCGCAAACAGCATGAAGCAACGCCGGCGCCCCAGACGGTCGGACAGCCAGGCGCTGGTCAGGTAGCCGGCGAAGGACCCGGCGATCAGCACCATCAGGTAGCCGCTGGTGTTTAGCACGGAGAGATTGCGCTCCATCTTGAGGTAGGTGGGCAGCCAGGTCGTCACCGAATAGTAGGCACCTTGCATGCCGGTCGCCAGCAGGCTTGCCAGCACCGTCACGCGCAGCACACCGGGCTTGAAGATCAGCATGAAGTTATTGCTTTGCCCGGTGCGGGCCAACTTGGCCCTGGTTTCCTGGTACACCTCGGGCTCGGAGATATTGCGGCGGATATACAGGATAAAGATCGCCGGCAGCACGCCGGCCCAGAACAGCACGCGCCATGCGTATTGCTGCTCGAACATGGCATAGACCGCCCAGAATGCAATCGCCGACAGGCCCCAGCCGATGGCCCAGCTGCTTTGCACCAGTCCGACCGCCTTGCCGCGGTGGCGGGCCCGGATCATCTCTGCGATCAGCAAGGAACCGACCGACCATTCGCCGCCAAAGCCCAGGCCTTGCAGCATGCGGGTCAGGAACAGTTGCTCGGGGGACTGGGTGAAGCCGCTCAGGAACGTAAAGAAACTGAACCAGAGCACGGTCAGCTGCAGGATCCGCACGCGACCATATTTGTCGGCCAGGATGCCGGCCAGCCAGCCGCCGATGGCCGAGCTGATGAGCGCGCCCGTCGCGATGTAGCCCGCCTCGGCCTTGGTCATGCCCCACACCAGGATGAAGGTGGGGATCATGAAGGTGTAGATCATGTAGTCGAAGGCATCGACCCCATAGCCGACGAAGGCGGCAAAGAGCGTCTTGCGCTCCGCCTGGTTTGTTTCTTTAAGCCACATGGTTGCGCTCACTATGGATAAGGACAAAGCGTGGACAAGGCTCGTCGCGCTGTCTTCACGACGAAGTTCCGGTAGAGAGCAAGACCGCTATCCAGCGGCCCTGCACCCAACCGCTGTTTAGCAAAACACATGCCATGTTCATATATATGCATGTATGACTCAACCACCATGACTTATTGTTGAACAATATTGGCTGTTGTTCGATCGTGGTATACACCTAAGTCACGTTTGCAGGGCATCATTCGCACCAATCTTGTGCCTATTGTTCAACAAAGTGGGATAACATCCCGCACGGGGCATGCCGGAACCTGTCGCCCCGACACAAGCCAACATGACATCCAGTACTGACGTAAGAAATCTGGCCGAGCGGGTCACGGAGCAGATTCGCCAGCGCATCGTGCATGGCGAATTCGCGCCCGGGCAGCGCTTGTCGGAAGCCGCGCTTAGCGAGAGCCTGCAGATCTCGCGCAATACCTTGCGCGAGACCTTTCGCGTGCTGACCAAGGAAGGCCTGCTCAAGCACGAACCCAACCGCGGGGTATCCGTGGCGATTCCCAGCATCGCGGCCATCATCGACATCTACCGCGTGCGCCGCATGATCGAGTGCCAGGCCATCGCCCAGGCCTACCCCAGCCATCCGGCCAGGAAGCACCTGCGCGAAGCGGTGGAAACGGGACTGCGCTGCCGCGACCGCGGCGACTGGCAAGGCGCGGGCACTGCCAATATGGAGTTCCATATGGCCATCGTGGAACTGGCCGACAGCGAGCGGCTGAACGTGATGTTCTCCCACCTGCTCGCCGAGCTGCGCCTGGCGTTCGGCATGCTGCAGGATCCGGAATTCCTGCATGGTCCATATGTCGAGATGAACCAGCACATCCTGCAGTTGTTCGAGTCGGGCAAGCTCGCAGAGTGTGCCGCGGCCCTCAACGACTACCTGGCGCAGTCTGAGCGCATCGTGCTGTCGGTTTGCGCCCGGCACCCGATTTTCAAGGGGCGTTGAACGCAGGCGCAGAGCGTATCCATGCGTAGCTGCTGCGCGCCGGGCCCCGATGGCCACTGCCTGCTCAAGATGTGGTGTCCTCACTTCACGGCAAGCGTAAACGGCAGCAGCAGCGCATTCACAAGCAGCAAGCCATAGACCACCACCACCGCCGCCGCCGGGATGGCGAAACGCGTCCGATCCTGGGCGCGCGCGGTACGGCGCGTCCACAGGAAACCCGCGCCCATCACGGCAAGTCCGGAAAGCAGGCTCTCCACGGCAAGGGCTGCCGGATAGGGCTTGGCCGGGCTGCTGTTCTTGTTCCCGGCAACGGGAGGCGCTGTGGTGCCTTGCCAGACAGGCAGCGCTTCGACAGCGGGAGCCGTCGGCCGTGTTGGTTCGACGGGTTCCGGTCCGGCCGACATGGCAAGCGGCACTGCCGGCGGCGGCTCTTCTTGTACGCGCTGCGTCGGCTCAGGGATCTGCGTTGAGGCCTGTGGGGCCTGTGCGGAAGCCGCCGCGGGCGGCGGTGCCGCCTCCTGGCTGGCCGGGGTAGACCTGGCCGTTGCAGCCTGATTCGCGGAGTCGGACCGGCCCGGTGCGATTCGCATCGAATCCCGCTCCCGCCAGAATTTGGCGAACATGCTTTCCAGGCATCGTACCGAGTCGCAGGCATCGCGCCGGCTGCGCCACGCCGCGATGTCCGAGTCCTGGATCCTGCCCTTGCGCAGCATCCTTTGCTGCTCGGCGTAGATGCGCTCGTAGCGCTCTGACAGCCTGGACGAATCGCAGATCAGATGCCGCGGGCGCGCCCGCGGCCCGGCCTCGTCCGTCGCAAGGTTGCATCTCACCCCGGAGCCATCCGGGTTGTTGCAGCGTACGGGGGATTCGCGCGCAGTTGATTTGCAGACGATGTCAGAGGCCCACGCGCCGCTTGCGGCAGAAAGGCCTGCTGCTATGCCCATGGAAACAATCGTGACCAGGCGCCCTGTGATCCTCTTCATCATGATGCCCCATCGAAGCGGCCCCAAGGCTTCCAAGCTAGTCGATAGTTGCCGGGTATCCCAAGCATGCAATGCGGGGCGCGTGCGGTAAGCCACCTTGCCCCGCACCGACAGCTCCGGATGCGTCGCGCGATGAACAATGCATTGCGAAGCCGCAGCAACATCTCACGCTGCCAGATTTCATGGCATGCTCGATACCCTCCGGTACAGCGTCGCCTTCGATAATCTCCCGAGCGGAATTCTGCACTTCAAAGAGAAAGAGACTTTCATGGACACTTCCACGCCTTCCAGCCACCGCCGCAACCTACTTTCGATCCTGGGCATTGCCACGCCCATCATCCAGGCGCCCATGGCCGGTGTCAGCACAGCGGCCATGGCTGCCGCCGTGTCAAAGGCCGGCGGGCTGGGCTCGCTTGGCGTCGGGGCAATGGACGCGCAAGCCGCGCGAAAGACAATCCGCGAGACAAGAGCGCTGACCGGCAAGCCATTCAACGTCAACCTGTTCTGCCACGCCCCGGCCAAGTCCGATGTGGTGCGCGAGCAGGCCTGGCTCACCTACCTTGCCGCCCAGTTTGCCGAGCACGGCGGGACAGCACCCACGAGCTTGCGGGAAATCTACAAGAGTTTCGTGGCCGACGACGCCATGTTCCAGATGCTGCTGGAAGAAAAGCCAGCGGTGGTGAGCTTCCATTTTGGCCTTCCCTCCCAGCAGAAAATTGATGCGCTACGCGGTGCCGGCATTGTGCTGCTGGCCAGTGCAACGTCCCTGCAGGAGGCCCGCCAGATAGAGGCCGCCGGCGTGGACGCCATCGTCGCGCAAGGCATCGAAGCTGGCGGACACCGCGGCACCTTCGACACCGATGGCTACGACGAAGGCCTCGGCACGCTGGCTCTGGTGCGTCTTCTGGTCCTGGGCACGAAGCTTCCGGTGATTGCCTCGGGCGGCATCATGGACGGGGCAAGCATTGCCGCGGTGCTGGCTCTCGGGGCGGAAGCCGCCCAGCTTGGCACGGCATTCGTCGCCTGCCCGGAGTCATCTGCCGATGCCGCCTATCGCGCGGCGCTGACCGCACCCCAACCGCGCCCGACCACACTCACCCGCGCCATATCGGGCCGCGCGGCCAGGGGCTTCACCAACCGGCTCACGGCACTCGGCATCGCCGCCGACGCACCTCCGGTGCCGGACTACCCGATCGCCTATGACGCGGGAAAGGCGCTTCACGCCGCGGCCAAGGCCACGGGGAGCGCTGAGTACGCAGCGCAGTGGGCCGGGCAGGCAGCGCCCTTGGCCAGGTCCCTGCCGGCCGCGGAGCTGGTTGCGCAACTCAGGTCAGAGCTCAGGGAAGCGATCCTGCGCATGGCTACGTTTGCGGACCCGCAGGACGCAGCCTGAGCGTATCTATAACAATTATTTGAATGTACTGACTGTCGGCTCTACGATGGCGCAAACCCAATGTCTCCACTCCCACGAGGCCCGCCATGCACATCGCCATCCTGACCTTCGAAGGTTTCAACGAACTCGACTCGCTGATCGCGCTCGCCATCCTCAACCGGGTCAGGCGGCCCGGCTGGCGGGTTTCGATCGCCAGTCCGGCGGCCAAGGTGCGTTCGCTGAATGGTGTGGTGATGGAGGCGCAAGCATCGCTGGAGGACGCATGCAACGCGGACGCTGTGCTGGTGGGTAGTGGGATCCGAACCCGGGACGTCGTCGCCGATGCCGCGCTGATGTCGCAACTCCGCTTCGACCCGACGCGCCAGTTGCTGGGCGCGCAATGCTCGGGCACGCTCATTCTCGCCAAACTGGGCTTGGTGAACGACGTTCCGGCCTGTACGGACCTGACCACCAAGCCATGGGTAGTGGAGGCCGGCGTGGCCGTGCTCGATCAGCCGTTTGTCGCCAAGGGAAACGTTGCAACCGCCGGCGGGTGCCTGGCGTCGCAGTACCTGGCCGCCTGGTTCATCGCCCGTCTGGAAGGCGTCGAGGCTGCACGCAGCGCGATTGACTATGTGGCGCCAGTGGGCGAGAAGGAGGCCTACGTGACGCGCGCGATGGCGAACATTTCGCCGTTCCTCTGATGCGCGCTGGTGATGTGACTCCGGGCTGAGCCTCCTACACCATGATGAGGCCGTGCCGCATGCCCTGCAATACAGCCTCGGTGCGGCTGCTTGCGCCGAGCTTGCCGAAAATGGCGGAGAGGTGGAACTTCACCGTGTTGTCCGATATGTCGAGTTGGCGCGCGATTTCCTTGTTGCCAAGCCCTTCGGCGAGCATGGCCAGCACTTCAAGCTCGCGTGGGGTGAGCGTTTCGGTCAGAGCCGCGGATGCCGTCTGGCGAGGTGCCCTGCGCGCCGCCAGCAGCCTGGCGAGGATCTCCGGGGACAGCACGCAAAGTCCCGCGGCCACAGCTTCGATCGCGCAGATGATTTCGCCGGGCGTCGCGCCACGCGGCAGTAGTGCCGTGGCGCTGGCTCCCAGCGCCTCATGGATCCATTCGCTGTCCGCCTCGTCGGTGAGCAGGACCAGCGCCGGCGCTGCGGAATCTCGGCCCGCCTCTGGCACCGGCAGGTCACCGGCCTGCGGCTCAAGTTCGATCACGACCACATCCGGCACGTCGCCGGCAAAGCGGTCGGCGATCCCTGCGGTGTCGGCCGCGCTGCCTGCGAAATCCAGCGCTGGCGCCGCCTCGACAAGCGCCTGCAGGCTTGCCCGCGCCTGCGGCGAGACGGCGACCACGGCGACCCTGACCGGGCTCATCGGTGTCATCCTGGCATCCGGCATGCGACGGCTTGCATGAATCTCAGCCGCACGACTTCCGTTGCTGGCGTTCGCCCACCGTGACCGAGCACTCCTTGCGCTCGCCACCCCGGATCAGCCCGATCTTCAGCAACTGCCCGATGCGGTCGCCGCCCAGCGCGGCATGGACGTCGTCCATGTCTTGGCATGGCTTGCCATCCAGTTCGATCAGTACATCCCCGATCAGCACCCCGGCTTGCTCCGCAGGCCCGCCCGCCGCAAGCGATACCACCAGTAGCCCGCGCCCGGACGCCAGATTCAGCTTCGTCACCCAAGACTCCGACAGGCTCACCGGCTGCGTGCCCACGCCAAGGTAGCCGTGCGAGACACGTCCTTTGCTTAGCAGTTCGCCGCTCACGCGCGCCACTGTCGCTGCCGGTATCAGGATGCCAGCGCCAGGCGCGAGCGCCGATGTGCACAGGCCCGTGACCCGCCCCTGCATATCCGCCAGGGCCGCTCCGGAGAAACCGGGGCGCAGGCCGCCGTCAAGCCGCACGAAGGCGTCGAATTGCCCGCCTCGCCAGGTACGCCATGGACCGCCGGCAGTGCCGACAACGCCGAAATCCGCGCTGGTGCCAAGCCGGTCCACTCGCGCCACCGCGAGCACCAGATGGCCTGCCTTCAGGGAGCGCGCATCACCGGTCTCGACCGGGTTCGACGCCACGCCATCGAGCCTCAGTACGGCCAGGTCGGTGCCAGGGTCCCGTCCCACCAGGACGGCCGCCACGGTACGGCCATCGGCCAGGGTGACTTCAATGCCGTCTTCCTGCCTGAGCGTATGCGCGGCCGTGACCACCACGCCGGGTTGCCAGATGACTCCACTGGAGGGAAAGCGATGCCGCCCGTGCACCGCGACGACACTCTGGCCGACGCGCTCGGCAATGGCTGCCAAGTTGGCGGAAAGATCCTGCAAGGGATTTCCGCTGGGGGTTGAGGTTTCCATGGTGATGACTCCTGCCATTTGCTACGTGAACCGATGCGTCGCGCGCCCGGCCAGCTTGAGGAAGCCAGGCAGGCAAGCGCAGACGAGTGGTTTCACAATGACAGGCGCACGACGGCCGCGCACCACCCGGATGGGTAGCTGGTGCAGGGGGACTCGCGCGCGGCGTATGTGTTTGTACGAGCCTTTGTCTTCTCGTCCATTGCTTCCCCATTCTTCGTCGCACCGGTGCGCCAAGTGTTCGCCAGTATCGCCCCGAGCACCAGGGCCGGCAATCGTCACTTCGACCGGATCACTTCGCGTTTCGCCCGGCGTGCCAAAGCGGCTTTTCGGATACCTGGGCCCCTGGCCGCGCTGGCACATGCCGATGGCGCGGACAAGCCCTGCGGATCCATGCGAAAGCCGGCGGCGCGGCGACGAGCGGCGCTGCCTATGCTAGACAGAAGCGGCAACGCGGCCGGGCAGCCGCGTAGTCCGATTTCGTTTCAGGAGATAACCATGAACAAGCGCTTGAGTGAAGAAGGCATGGATCTGCTCTTTCGCGAGGCTCGCACGCACAGCGCATGGCTGAACCAGCCCGTGAGCGACGAAACCCTGCGGCAGCTCTATGACTTGATGAAATGGGCGCCGACCAGCGCCAACTGCTCTCCCGCGCGCATTCTGTTCCTGCGTACCCCTGAGGCCAAGCAGCGCCTGTTGCCCGCGCTGGCGCCGGGCAATGTCGAGAAAACCATGGCCGCACCGGTCACCGCCATCATCGCCTATGACATCAAGTTCTACGAACTTCTGCCCAAGCTGTTTCCGCACGCGGACGCACGCTCGTGGTTCGCCGATACCCCGGAGCTCGCCCTAACTACTGCGAGGCGAAACAGTTCCCTGCAGGGCGCGTACTTCATCATCGCCGCCCGCTCGCTGGGGCTCGATTGCGGGCCGATGTCCGGCTTCGACAATGCCAAGGTCGATCACGAATTCTTTCCGGCGGACCCCAAGGACAATGCCTTCCAGCTCGAATATTTCCCGGACAGTCACGTGAAATCGAACTTCCTGTGCAATCTCGGCTATGGCGACCCTGCCAAGCTGTTTCCGCGCAGCCCCCGCCTGGAATTCGATGAGGCGTGCAAACTGCTCTGAAGGAGGCAGTACCTAGGCCTGTGGCCGCAGTTCCTGCAGCAGCGTTGGTATCAGCTCGGACACCGTGGGATGGATGTGCATCGCGCGGCTGATGGTGGTATAGGGTGCCTTGGCATACATGATGTCGAGCAGTGAGTGAATCACCTCGTCGCCGGTCACGCCGAGGATCGCGGCACCCAGGATCATGCGGGTATCGGCGTCGACCACGACCTTCATGAAGCCCTGGCTCTCGCCCTTCTCCACGGCTCGCCCGACGCGGCTCATGGGGCGAGAGCCGACCAGCAGCCTGCGGCCGGATTGCCGGGCTTCTGCTTCCGTCATGCCGGCGCGGCCGAGCGGAGGGTCGATGAACATGGCATAGGCTGCGATGCGGTCCGTCAGCTTGCGGGGATCGTTGTCGAGAAGGTTGGCGGCGACGATCTCATAGTCGTTGTATGACGTATGCGTGAACGCACCGCGGCCATTGCAATCGCCAAGCGCCCAGATGCCGGGGACGTTGGTGCGCAACTGTTCGTCTACCTGGATATAACCGCGAGCGTCGGTCTCGACCCCGGCCTGATCCAGCCCCAGGTCCTCGGTGTTGGGCACACGCCCAACCGCCAGCAGCAGGTGCGAGCCGTGGACGTCGCGCGCCCCATCCGAACAATCCAGCCCGACGGCAACATGATCGCCTTCCCTGCGCGCGCTCAGGCAGTTGGCATTGAGCCGGATTTCGATCCCCTCGGCTTCCAGGATCTCCCGCACTGCCTGCGACACATCCTCGTCTTCGCGCTGGATCAGGCGCGGGCCTTTTTCGACAACGGTCACCCTGGAGCCAAAACGCCGGTACATCTGGCCAAACTCCAGACCCACGTAGCTGCCGCCGATGACGATCAGGTGCTCCGGCAGGAAATCCACCGCCATCATGCTCGAGTTGGTCAGGTACGGTACCTGGTCCAGCCCGGGCATGGGCGGAACCAGGGCCCGGCCGCCGACGTTCACGAAAATCCGGTCGGCTTCCAGCAGTTCGCCGTTGACCCGCACACCATGCGCGCTTTCGAAGCGGGCGTGCCCCTGATAGACCGTGCCGTTCTCCAGGCTGCGCATCCACTGTTCCACTCCGTTGCTGGAACGGCCGGAGATCTCGTCCTTGCGTGCCTTCACCTGCTTCATGTCGACGGCGACCGGCCCGCCGATGGTCACGCCGTACTCGGCAGCCCGCCGCGCCAGTTGCGCCGCGTACGCGCTTGCGATGAGGGTTTTGGTGGGAATGCAGCCGGTGTTCACGCAGGTGCCGCCAAAACGCGCGCGCTCGATGACGGCCGTTTTCATGCCCGCGCCGGCCAGCCGCGCAGCGAGTGCGGGGCCGGCTTGCCCGGTGCCGATGATGATCGCGTCGAATCCTTGGGCCATCACGATTCTCCTTGCCTGGTACCGCAAAGCCACAAGCTACTTTAGGTGGTAGGACGCTTCCCTGCCAGCTACGCGTAGGTGTCGACGCCCCGCACCAGCAGCCTGGCCAGCCGGGGCCGTCGCAACTGCTCCAGCCACCATTGCAGCGCGCGGCCTTCGTGATCGCCGCGCCAGCCCACGTAGAGCGTGTTGGGCTCGCGCGGGTCGGCGGTGCGCTTCTCTACCAGTTCGCCGCGCTGCAGCAGCGAGCCGACCCGGTGCCTGGGCAGCCAGCCGATCCCCAGGCCATCGCGCTGCGCCAGGGTCTTGGCTCGCATGCTCGGTACGGCCAGCAAGCGCTGTCCGCCCACCATGCCGTAAGCGCGGCCGCCCGTGAGGCGTGATGAATCTGCCACCACCACGGCACGATGGCGGGCGATCTCCTCACGCGTCAATGGTTGGCAGGCGGCCGCCAGCGGATGCCGGGGCGAGACCGCAAACACCCATTCGATCACGCCCAGCTCGAACCACCCCAGGCTAGGGATGGCGGGCGGCTCGTTGGTGGCACCGATGACCAGGTCGGCGCGGCCGTCCCGCAGCGCTTCCCAGGTGCCGGCCAGCACTTCGTGCGTGACGCGCAGCGCCACGCCGGATTCCTGCGCGTCGAACGCGTGCATGACGGGCATCAGGGTCTCGAATTCCATCAGCTCGTCGGTCACGATCCACAACCGGTCTTCCCAGCCGTTGGCGACCTGCCGCACGCGCTGTGTGACGCGCGCGACATCCTGCGCAAGCCGGGCGGCTTCTTCCGTGAGCAATTCGCCGGCACGCGTCAACTGCAGGCGGTAGCGGCGGCGGTCGAACAGGAGTGCGTCGAAGCGCTGCTCCAGCTGCCGCGCGGCGTGCGACACCGTGGACGGCGCCTTGCCCAGCCTGGCCGCCGCGCGCGACAGGCTGCCGGCCTCGCGGATGGCCTCCAGCAGGGCCAGTTCGTCTTCCGACAACATGTGCGACTCCTTCGAACGTGCGCAGGCCAGCGCCCATACTCCACTCACGCGATTGTTCAAGTTCAACTTTCCAAACCGGAGGACATCATGAATCGCTTCCAAGGCAAGACCGTTCTGGTCACTGGCGGCAACAGTGGCATCGGCCTGGCGGCTGCCCAGGCATTCGCCCAGGAAGGGGCCCGCGTGGTCATCACCGGCCGCGACGCAGCGGCACTGGAGGTCGCCCGCGCCACGCTCGGCAACGAGGCCATCGCCATCCGCAACGAAACCGGCACCGTGCAGGCCGCGCGTGACCTGGCTCGCCAGCTGACCGACGCCGGCATCCGCCTGGACGCCGTCTTCATCAACGCCGGCATTGCCAAGTTTGCCGCCGTTGCCGATGTGGACGAGGCACTATGGGACGCCACCTTCAACGCCAACGTGAAGGGCGCGTATTTCCAGATCCAGGCGCTGCTGCCGCTGCTGAACCCGGGCACGTCGATCGTGCTGAATGGCTCCATCAATGCGCGCATCGGCATGCCGATGTCTTCCGTGTATGCCGCCAGCAAGGCAGCACTGATCTCGCTGGCCAGGACCCTGTCGGGTGAGCTGGTCAGCTCGGGCATCCGGGTAAATGTGGTCAGCCCCGGGCCGGTGACAACGCCGCTGTACGGCAAGCTGGGCCTGGAAGCCGACACCCTGTCGGCCACTGCCGCGCAGATCCAGAGCCAGATCCCGCTGGGCCGCTTCGGCCAGCCGACGGAGATTGCGTCGACGGTGCTGCATCTGTCGGCACCGGAATCGGCCTTCATCGTCGGTACCGAAATCATCGCCGACGGTGGCATGAGCCAACTTTAAGTCAATGCCTTTGCGGGCCGCGGCGTTGAGCACGTTCCGCGCATGACGTGGCCCATCCTGCCTGGAGCAGTACCAGAATCAATCCATTGCCTTTATCGTCCATTTGCCGGGCAAGCCCGAGCGGCGCGCCGAGCTCGAGTCGAAACTGCTTTATATCCTCGACCAGATGTCGAAGGAGCCGGACTTTATCAACACGTATCTGCACCGCTCGCTCGAAGATCCTGACACCCTTGTTCTCTATGAGAACTGGGCCTGCAGCGAGCAGCATTTCAAGGACCACCACCTGAAAGCGTCCTACCGGCGCGAATACGAGGCGGTGCTGGCCGATCTGCTGAAAGCACCACGCACGCTGGAGTTTCTGACGCCAGTGCGCGACTACCAGAAAGCCGGCAACTGAAGCGGTTTTGCCCTATAAGGCAGCTGCCGGCCCCCCCCGCCGAGCGCCTTGAATGCCGCCACGGCGGCGTGGGCTGATTCGGTCTGTGCCTGCGCTCTGGCATGAATGAGCGAAGACTGCTCAGCCAGCCGTCTGGTGCGCAGCGCACTGGTGCTCATAGACCTGCAGGTGGCAATATGCCGCACGGCTCAACGGAAGTTCATGCCCGTACCCGGCTGCGCGCTTGATGAGGTCGCCGACGATGGCATCGGCTTCTATGCGTGGGGCGCCCTGCGCAATATCCCGCATCATCGAGGCAGCCCAGGTCGATGTTTCGTCCAGCAGTCGGGCCTGCATGGCAGCGACAACGGGTTCAGGGATGGGATGACCGCACAATTGCGCCACCGTGCGGCACTCCGCAATCGCGTCAAGCATCAGGCGGCGGCCATCCTGTGTCTTCATGATGTCCGCCACGGTCCCGCGCATCAGGCATGTCATCACTGCGCCGGCGGCGATCATGGCCCACTTGTTCCACAGCTCCTGCCCGATGGCGCCCGATAGTTCACGCGTACCCCCCGCCCTGGACACCAGCGCATGGAAATCCGCGGCCAATGCCGACGCCTGCGCGGCGCGCGGGCCGACTACCAGCCGGTCCATGCGGCCGGCGTGCACGACGGTCCCGTCCGCCGCCAGCGTTGTCGCGATGTATGCGACTCCACCCAGCACGCGTTGCCTGCCAAAGCACTGGTCGAGCCGGTCATAGGCGTCAAGGCCGTTGAGCAGAGGCAATACCGCAGTGTCCCGGCCAACGGCCGGGCTGACGGTCCGGATCGCGTCGGCAAGGTCGTAGGCCTTGCATGCCAGCAGGACCAGGTCGAACTGCGCGTCGACCTGGCCGGCCAGGACCATTTTTACCGGGCGATGGAAGTCGCCAAGTTCGCTACGCACGGCCAGGCCAACCCGTTCAAGTGCCCGCGCGCGGCCGGGCCGCAACATGAAGGTGACATCGGCGCCCGCCTCGATCAGGCGAGCGCCATAGTAGCCGCCCATGGCCCCGGCACCGAGTACTAGAATCTTCATGATGCCTCTGCCTGCGCGGCGGCTGCGGGGCGCCGCTGGACGATCAGGTTGGCGGTGAAAACCTGCACTGGCTCGCCGGCCTGGTTGAAGGTTGTGGTACGCACCTTCACGATGCCCTGGTCGGGGCGCGATTTCGAAATCCGCACTTCCAGTATCTCGCTCTCGATATGCAGTTCATCGCCGGGGCGTACCGGTTTTGGCCAGCGCAGTTCCTCGAAGCCCGCGCCGAGGATGCCGCCTGCGGGCCGGAACTCGCCGTCGACCAGCAGGCGCATCGTCAGCGCAGCGGTATGCCAACCGCTCGCAGCCAGTCCACGAAATAGCGTGTCGCGGGCGGCTGCTTCATCGAGATGGAAAGGCTGCGGGTCGAACTCGGCAGCAAAGGCCTTGATCCTTTCAGGCTCGACGGTCAGACGCCCCGAACCGTATTTCTGGCCCGGCGCGAGGTCCTCAATGTATTGAATGTTCATTTCTTCTTCCAGATGGTTTGCGCTGATCTTTCCGGCTTGAAGGTTGGAACAAGAATTAGCTGCGCGGGAAATCCGGCTCAGGCTTCCGCCGAGCGGGTCAGCCGCTGGCGCACGCGGTCGCTGGCGGCGGGGCCGGGCGCAAGGTGATAGTCGGCATCGGTGACAGGGCGCCCGTTGGCGGGGTCGACCAGCACAGGCTCCACGCGCACGCCGGTGCGCCGGTTCGTCAACTGCACGCTTTCGCCTTCGGGCGCGAGATGCTTGTTGCCCCAGGCCAGCATGGCCAGCAGCACTTGGCGGAAATCGCGCCCGCGCTCGGTCAGGATGTACTCGGAGCGAGGCGGGCGGTCGCAATACTGGCGACGCTCAAGCATGCCTTCTTCGACAAGCGAGTTCAGGCGGCGCGTGAGCATATTGGGCGCGATAGCCAGGTTTTGCTGGAACTCGTCGAACCGGGTCACGCCGTAAAAGGCTTCGCGCAGGATCAATACGCTCCAGCTGTCGGCAACGCGGGCCGCGGTGCGTGCGATCGGACACGGCGTTTCGCCCAGTGGCTTCTTCTGCATGATTAGCTTCCTCGAAAAACCTACTTGCTATCGATTTGATAGTTAGTCTAGGGTAGTCACTATCATCATGCAAGTTCGTTTTTCGCTTGTACTGTATTCCGCGCCCGTCAGGCACCGAAAACACGCGCCTGCCCACACCGCCTGTGTCGAGGACGCTACCCCAGCGCCGATTCCGCACACTGCCCGGCCCCAACCATTTACTTCGCGCGCGAACTATCTATATAGTTCGCATGCGAACTTAATCGCGATGCCTGCACGGCAGGCGTGCAACTCTCACCTGGAGACCGACCAATGACCCCAGAAATCCGCGTTGACCTCACCGGCGGCGTGCTGACCATGACGCTTGCCCGGCCCGACAAGATGAACGCCTTGACGAACGAGATGTACGGCGCGCTTGCCGATACTATCGAGCAGGCACAGCAGGACCGGGCTATCCGGGTATTGCTGTTGCAGGGGGATGGGAACAGCTTTACCGCCGGCAATGATCTCGGCGAATTCGCGGCGATCGCATCGGGAAATGGCCCCAGCGAACGTCACGTGCATCGCTTCCTGCGCGCCCTTGCCAATTCGACCGTACCGATTGTCGCCGCGGTCAATGGCAAGACCGTCGGCGTCGGGACCACCATGCTGCTGCATTGTGATTACGTCGTGCTCGGCCAGGACGCGCAACTGATCACGCCTTTCGTCAATCTCGCCCTGGTTCCCGAAGCGGCTTCGAGTTACCTGCTCCCGCTGCGGATCGGACACGTCAGGGCCTTCGAGATGTTCGCGCTGGGCGAGCCGCTTGACGCGCAAACCGCCGTGGCATGGGGCATTGCGAACAAGGTTTGCGCCAATGACCAGCTGCGCACGGATGCGCGCCGGATGGCCGAGAAGATTGCCGCCAGGCCGGCGGGCTCCCTGAGCGCAATGAAACAGCTCATGCGCGATGCGGAAAAACTGGTTTCGCAGATGAACAGCGAAAGCGCCAGGTTCGAGGAGCGGCTGGCCAGTGCGGAAGCCCGGGAAGCATTCTCGGCCTTCGCCGAAAAACGCAAACCAGACTTCACCAGGGTTGCCGGGCAGTAAGTCGACTGCCTCGCTTTCCGGCCGCTGCCAGGCTACACCTCGCCCTCGTCCGCGGCCGGAAACTTTGTCTGCAGGCTGGTCAGCCAGCGCGCCACCACGTCGATCTCGGCGGCGGTGAAACCTTCAGTCAGCCTGGCATTCAATACCTTCATGCTCGCCTTGGAACGCTGGCGTGCCAGGCGCCCTGCCTCCGTCAGCCACAGGCGCGAGGCACGGCCATCGTTCTCGTCCGGCCGGCGCTCGATCAGGCCGGCCCTTTCGGTCCGGTCGGCCAGGCCACTCATCCCAGGCGCGCCCAGGTCCAGCGCCGCGGCAGCCTCGCTCGTCAGCGCGCCATCGTTGCTGCCCAGGAAGAAAAGCAGTCCGGCCTGGGCTGATGTCACGCCACCCGCGGCAGTGCGCGCTTGTGCCCACCGGTGCAGGCGCCGCTGGCCCACGTTCAACAGGTAGACGAGGCGATGTTCCATGTCTGGTGCGTCATAAAGGGTGAGATTTCGTTCGCATGCGAATATTATCATGCGCCGGCGTAGCCCTCAGCGCCCCAACCGCCCCTGTTTCATGCCCGCTTCTCCGGGCGCATGGTCCGGGGCATGCCCGACCATGCGCACCGATAGCCTGCGCCGCCCAGCTCCGATGCCAGCGCCGACAGCGTCATGGCAGCCAGTATCAGCAATCTGCGCATTGCGCCCCTCATGCGTCAGCGCCTGTCAACATCGAGCACCGCCTGCGCAAACGCGGTGGGCGCTTCCTGCGGCGGGTTGTGGCCGATCCCGCCCGTCAGGTTCCGGTGCTCGTAGCGGCCCGTGAACTTGCTGGCATAGGCGCTGGGTTCGGGGTGCGGCGCGCCGTTGGCATCGCCTTCCATGGTGATGGTGGGCACGCCGATGGTGGGGGCCGTGGCGAGCCGCTTCTCGAAGTCGTCGAACCTGGCTTCGCCGCTGGCCAACCCCTGCCGCCAGCGGTAGTTGTGGATGGTGATTTCCACGTGGTCGGGATTGTCGAAGGCGGCGGCGCTGCGATTGAACGTCGCATCATCGAACTGCCATTGCGGCGATGCCAGTTTCCAGATCAGCCTGGCGAACTGGTGCGTGTACTTCTGATAGCCGGCGCGGCCCCGATCGGTGGAGAAATAGAACTGGTACCACCACTGGAGCTCGGCCTCAGGCGGTAGCGGCTGCTTGCCGGCTGCCTGGCTGCCGATCAGGTAGCCGCTGACCGAAACCAACCCCCTGCAGCGGTCCGGCCAGATCGCCGCCATGATGTCGGCGGTGCGTGCGCCCCAGTCAAAGCCGGCCACTACGGCGTTGCGGATATTCAGCGCGTCCATCAGCGCGATCATGTCGGCGGCGATTGCCACGGGCTGGCCGTTGCGCATGGTGTCGGCAGACAGGAAGGACGTCGAGCCAAAGCCACGCAGGTGGGGAATGATCACCCGATAGCCGCGGGCCGCCAGCAGGGGTGCCACGTCGACAAAGCTGTGGATGTCGTAGGGCCAGCCGTGCAGCAGCAGCGCGACGGGCCCTGTGGCAGGGCCGGCCTCGGCGTAGCCGATATTCAGCACGCCGGCGTTGACGTGCTTGACCGGCGCGAAGCTGGCATGGGTGCCCGGCGTGGTCAAGGGCAGCGGCGGCGCCTTCGACACACCGGTTTGCGCGCGGGCGGCCTG
Organism: Cupriavidus necator N-1; assembly: GCF_000219215.1. Taxonomy (NCBI): domain Bacteria; kingdom Pseudomonadati; phylum Pseudomonadota; class Betaproteobacteria; order Burkholderiales; family Burkholderiaceae; genus Cupriavidus; species Cupriavidus necator. The sequence goes on from NC_015723.1 coordinate 1,857,293, forward strand.
CGGCAGCCCGAACGGCGCGGTGGCCAGCGTCGCTGCCGCTGCTCCCAGAAAGCCTCGACGAGGTAGATCGACTGTCTTCGACATTTGCTTCTCCTGTTTGCGTGATCAATGTGAGCACGAGTCTAGGAGGCCATGGCAAGCGGAATGTGTCGGATTTCAGGGAATTTGTATCGCTGTGTATGTATCCGCGATGGCGACATACGTGGATACAAAGCAGCCCGGCTGACGGACTGGCACGCCAGTCAAGCGGACTCTCCCTGCGGCACGCCTTGCGGCATTGGCCTGTTGCCCTTATCTGGAAGATTGCAATAAGCATTAGCTGCGCGAGCGCACGCCACACCGTTGTCGCGCGGGCGCTCCCCCGCATACGCCACCGTAGCGCTCGCCGCGATCAGCGCGACAGCCAGGTACCGCTTGCACAGACTGATTTTCATGGCATTTCCGCCCTCAATGCGCGTCTGCCGACGGCCCCTTCGGCGCTCCAACCTTGCGCATCAGCGGCACCATGGCGGTGGCGATCGCGAAGCAGACCAGGATCAGCAGGAAGATGTCGCCAAAGGTCTGGGTCTGCGCCTCGCGCCAGGCCAGCCCCCACAATTGCCTGAGGGCCGCGGTCTGCGCATCGAGGGCATCGTGCCCGACCGCGACGAACTGGTCGCTGATCCCTTGCAACACGTTGCCCATGGCTTCATTGCGGATGTTCAGGTGCTCTGCCTCGCGCAGGAAGTGCATATTGCCGCGGTTGTTGAGCGCGGTCGCGCAGGCCGCGATTCCGATGGCCCCACCCAGGTTGCGCATCAGGTTGAACAGCCCGGACGCAAGCTTGAGCCGCGCCGGCGGCAGGCTGCCCAGGGTCAGTGTCACGGTGGGCGCCACCGCGAACTGCTGGGCCATGCCGCGCAGCGCCTGCGGCAGCAACAGTTGTGCCGCGCCCCAGTCGTGCGTGATGGGCGCGAAGTGCCACATCGACACCGCGAACAGCCCCAGGCCGATCATCATCAGCCAGCGCAGGTCGACCCGGTTGGCCAGGAAGGCATAGAGCGGGATCGACGCCATCTGGAACACGCCGGTCGAAAACACCGCCAGCCCGATATCGAGCGCGCTGAAGCCGCGCACGCGCCCCAGGAACAGCGGGGTCAGGTAGATGGTGGCAAAGATGCCGATGCCGGTGACAAAGGAGAAGAAGCAGCCGAGCGCGAAGTTCCGGTCCTTGAGCGCGCGCAGGTCCACCACGGGGTTGGCATAGGTCAGCGTGCGCCAGATGAAGCCCACGCCCGACAGGCCGGCGATCCAGGCGGTGGCCAGGATCACGTCGTCGCCGAACCAGTCCCAGCGCGGCCCTTCTTCCAGCGTGTATTCGAGGCAGCCCAGGAACAGCGCCATCAGGCCCATGCCCAGGTAGTCGGCACCGCGCACCAGCGACCAGTCGGGCCGGTCGACCTTGACCAGCAGCGGCACGGCAATGGTGACGAAGATGCCCGGCACCAGGTTGATGAAGAACAGCCAGTGCCAGGAATAATGATCGGTGATCCAGCCGCCGATGGTGGGCCCCAGCGTCGGCGCCAGCGAGGCCAGCCCGCCGACCGTGGCGGCGGCGATGACACGCTGGGGGCCGACGAAGAAGGCAAAGGCCGTGGTGAACACCATCGGAATCATCGAGCCGCCCAGGAAACCCTGCAGCGCCCGGAACACGATCATGCTGTTGATGTCCCACGCCACCCCGCACAGCAGGCTGGTTATCGTGAAGCCCGCCGCGGAGGCAGCGAACAGCCAGCGTGTCGACATCACGCGCGACAGCCAGCCGGACAAGGGAATGACGATGATCTCGGCGATCAGGTAGCTGGTCTGCACCCACACGGTTTCATCGGCGCCGGCCGAGAGCGCGCCGCCGATATCACGCAACGAGGCGGAAACGATCTGGATATCCAGCAAGGCGATGAACATGCCCACGCACATCGTGCTGAAGGCGAACACCTTGGCGGCGGTGGACATCGCGTCCGGCGTCACCGCCACGGCGGACGCAGGGGTGGTCAGGGTGGCCGTGGTCATCACTGCACCTGCTTGCCGGGCTGCGTGTTGACCTGGGCGATAACCGACAGCCCCGGGCGCAGGACGCCAAGCCGGGCGTCCTGCTCGTCCAGGCGGATCCGCACCGGCACGCGCTGGACGATCTTGGTGAAGTTGCCGGTGGCATTCTCCGGCGGCAACACGCTGAACTGCGCACCGGTGGCCGGCGCCAGGCTGGCGACGTGGCCATGGAAGACCCGCCCCGGCAGCACATCGGCTTCAATTTCTACCGGCATGCCGGGGCGCATGTGCGCCAGTTGCCCTTCCTTGAAGTTGGCGTCCACCCACAGCCCGCTAGCCGGCACGATGGACAGCAGCTGGCTGCCGGCACCAGCAAAGGCGCCGACGCGGGCGCGCCGGTTGCCCACGGTGCCGTCCACGGGCGCGCGCAGTTCCGTATAGCCAAGGTTCAGCTTCGCAATGTCGCGCTCGGCGGTCGCCTGCGCCAGCGACGCCTGCGCCTGCTGCTTCTGCGTGCCGATCACGTCCAGCTGGCGCTGCGCGGCCAGCAGCGCGGCACGCGCCTTCTCGCCATTGGCCTGGGCCTGCTTGTAGTCCGAGTCAGCCTTCTGCGAGCTCTGGATGGAGACAGCCGCCTTCGCCACCAGGCTGGCGTAGCGCACCTGGTCGTCGCGCGCCCTTAAGGTGTCTGCATTGGTGGCGGCGATGCCGGCCTTGGCCTGGGCGATGACCGCCTCCTGCAGGCGCGCGGTGGCATCCAGGTTTGCCAGCAGTGCCTGTTGCGCCGCCACGGCGCCTTCGGCCTTGGCCAGTGCAGCGCGGTAATCGCGGTCGTCGATACGCACCAGCACGTCGCCCGCGTGGACCGTCTGGTTGTCCGTCACCGCGACTTCCGCGATGTAGCCCCCGACCTTGGCGCCGATCACCGTGACATCGCCGCCGACGTAGGCGTCGTCGGTACGCTGCAGGTGGCGAGCCGATGTCCACCAGTGGTAGCCGTAGCCGATCGCGGCCAATCCGGCCACAACCAGCGCGCCGGTTGCCAGCAGCCGCTTGGGGCTGGCCTTGGATTTCGAAGCGGGAACGGGTTCGGTACCCGCCCGTTCAGTCAGCGTATTACTGGTCATGGCACTTCCTTTCTGCTTTCAGGACTTATCCCGCCTGCGAGGCGGCATGGGTGGAGGGTTCGGTAGGGTTCGGGAGAGTTCGGGTCAGGCTTCAGCCGAGCGGTCCAGCCGGCGCCGCAGGCCGTCGGTAGCCGCCGGCCCGGGGGCGATGTGGAAATCGGGGTCGGTGACAGGGCGGCCGCTGGCGGCATCGACCAGTACCGGCTCGACACGCTCGCCGGTGAGTCGGTTGGCCAGCTGCACGCTTTGGCCCTCGGGCGCGAGATGCTTGTTGGCCCAGGCCAGCATGGCCAGCAGGACCGAGCGGAAGTCATGGCCGCGCTCAGTCAGGATGTACTCGGAACGGGGCGGGCGGTGGCAGTAAGGGCGGCGCTCCAGCATGCCCTCCTCCACCAGCGAGTTCAAGCGGCGGGTCAGCATGTTGGGGGCGATGCCCAGGTTCTGCTGGAACTCATCAAAGCGCGTCACGCCGTAGAACGCTTCGCGCAGGATCAGGACGCTCCAGCTGTCCGCAACGCGGGCCACCGTGCGAGCGATGGGGCAAGGCATTTCAGCAAGCGGCTTTCTGTGCATGAGTGGCTTCCTCCGAAATTGGGGTTGCTATCAATTTGAAAGTTAGTCTAGAGTAGTAACTATCATCATGCAAGTTAGTTTTTGGCTTGTGCTTTATTCGTCGCTGTTGAAAGGTATCCGTCATGCCCCAAAGTCCATTCCGTCCCCCGCTCCGGCGCACCCGCGCCGGTATCGCCCACCTCCTGCCCACCCTGCTTGCGGCCAGCGCCGCGGCCACCCTGGTGGCCTGCGCGGCCGGCCCCGACTACCACATGCCGGCCTCGGACATGCCCGCGGCCTATCCGCACGCAGCGGCACTGGACGCCCGGGACGCGGCCCGGCCGGCACCGTCACTGGACAGCTGGTGGCTGGGCTTTGACGATCCCGCGCTGACGCGCGTGATCCAGCGCGCGCTGGAACAGAACCTCGACCTCGCGGCGGCGATTGCGCGGGTCGACCAGGCCCGCGCCGCGGCCAGCCACGCCGGCGCCGAACTGCTGCCGCAGGCATCGTTGTCCGGCAGCGTGGCCAGGCAGCGCCAGTCGCTGGAAGGGCCTTTGGGCAGCCTCGGCAAGAACGCGCCAGGCTTTGACCGCAACAAGACGGTGTACAGCGCTGGTGCGGGAGCAAGCTGGGAGATCGACGTGGCCGGCGGCCTGCGGCGCGGCGCCGAGGCCGCCAGCGCGGAGGCCCAGGCCGCGGAAGCCGAGCACATGGGCGTGCGCGTGCTGGTAGCCGCCGAAGCGGCCGATGCCTATTTCCGCGTGCGCGGCGCGCAGCAGCGCATCAACATCGCGCAACAGCAGGTGCGGACCAATGCAAAGCTGCTCGACCTGGTGCAGCTGCGGCTGGCCGATGGCATCGGCGCGGAGCGGGAACGGGCCCAGGCGGAAGCACAGCTGGCACAGACCCGCGTGACCATCCCGCCGCTGCAGATCGAGCTGGAGACACAACTGAACCGGCTGGATGTATTGATGGGCGCGCATCCGGGCACCTATGCCGCCGAACTCCTGACGCCGACCGAGCGCACCGCCGTGCCGCAGATCGCCGTGGCGCAAGGTCCGGCCAACCTGCTGCAACGCCGCCCGGACGTGATTGCCGCGGAGCGCCGGCTGGCGGCATCCAGTGCCCGCATCGGCGTGGCCACTGCCGAGTACTACCCGAAGCTGTCGCTGTCAGCGCTGCTCGGCTTCGAGAGCCTCTCCGCCGGCAAGCTGTTCACCGCATCCGCCTTCCAGCCCGCCGCGATCGCGGGACTGCGCTGGCGGCTGTTCGACTTCGGCCGGGTCGACGCCGAAGTGGCGCAGGCCAAGGGCGCCAACGCCGAAGCCCTGGCCACCTACCGCAAGGCCATGCTGCGCGCCACCGAGGACGTGGAGAACGCGATCATTACGCTGACCCAGCTGGAGTTGCAGGGCAAGGAGCTGACCGTGGAAGTGGCTGCCCACGCGCGCTCGCGCGGCGCCGCCGAGGACGCCTACAAGGGCGGCGCGGTCAGCCTGTTCGAAGTGCTGGAGGAAGACCGCCTGCTGCTGGCCGCGCGCGACCAGCAGGCACGTGTGGGCGCCGACAATGCCCGCGCGGCGGTGGCAACGTTCCGTGCGCTGGGGGGCGGCTGGTAACGTGGCGGGCAGCGGCTCAACCCACCCTGAGCCGCGCCTCCAGGCCACCGCCCTCGCGATTGCGCAGCGTCAGCGAGCCGCCGATCGCCAGCGCAAGCTGGTGCGCAATCGCCAGGCCCAGGCCGGTGCCGCCGGTCTCCCGGTTGCGCGATGCCTCAAGCCGGACAAACGGCTGCAGCACGGACTCGAGCTGCTCAGCCGGGATGCCGGGCCCGCGGTCGAGCACGCTGATGGTCACCGCGCCGCCGTCCTCGCGGTGCACGCTCAGCTCCGCCGCCCCGCCGAACTTGAGGGCGTTGTCGGTCAGGTTGGTCAGGATGCGGCGCAAGGCGTGCGGGCGCGTCTCGAGGGTGCCGCCGGCACGCTGCAGGATGCTGACGGCCTTGCCGGTGTCCTGGTAGTCGTAGACCAGGCTCTCGACGAACGAGCCGATGTCGATCCGCGACGGCGTCTCGCCATCGCCATGCATGGCGCGCGCGTAGGCCAGCCCCTCCTTCACCAGCGTCTCGATCTCGGTGAGGTCTTGCACCAGCTTGCGCTTGTCTTCAGAGTCCTCCGTCATTTCGGCGCGCAGCTTCATCCGCGTGATCGGCGTCTGCAGGTCGTGGGAGATCGCGGCCAGGATCTGCACGCGCTCTTCGACAAAGCGGGCAATACGCTCGCGCATGGCATTGAATGCGCGCGCGGCACGCACCAGTTCGGTGGGCCCGGTCTCGCCCAGCGGCTGGGTCCTGGCATTCGGGTCGAGCGCGTCGGCGGCATTGGCCAGCGCCACCAGCGGGCGGATCGCCAGGCGCACGGCAAGCCAGCAGCACAGGACCAGCAGCAGCAACTGGATCCCCAGCACATAAGGCAGCCATTGCGCCACCGGCGTCGGCTTAGGATGCACGTCGATGGTCAGCGGGCTGCCATCGCTGAGGGTCAGGTGGGCCTGCATGCGCTTGCCCTGGCCGGGGATGGACTCGACCCTGACCGCGAAGCGGCCGCCGCTCGCTTCCATGATCCGGTTGGCAACTTCCGTGGCCTGCGCGGACATCTCCGGCACGCCTGGCAGGCCCGGCCCCAGGATGTATTGGTAGGCGCCGCGATTCACGTGGCGCAGCCACTGCGGGCGCTCCGCCGCGGGCAGGCGGTCCAGGATGGCGATCGAGGTGGAGACGTCGGTCTCCAGGGTGCCGAGCATGACCTTGCGCGCGGTGATGTAGCGCTCGGCAAACAGGACGCCGAACGACAGGCCATGGGCGACGATAAGCCCGGCCAGCAGGATCAGGAACAGCCGCGAGCCCATCGTACGGGGCCAGGGCAAGCCACGGAGATTCACTGGCGTGCCTCCCGGATCTCCACGGGCGTCGAGAAGACATAGCCCTCGCTGCGCACGGTCTTGATGTAGCGGGGCTCGCGCGCATCGTCCCTGAGGTGCTGGCGCAAGCGGCTGACCAGCAGGTCGATCGAGCGCTCGAACATTTCCGCTTCGCGGCCCTGCGTGAGGCTGAGCAGCTGGTCGCGGTTGAGCACGCGCTGGGGATGGTCGACAAAGACGCGCAGCAGCCGGTATTCCGCGCCGCTCAGCGCGACGATGACGCCATCCTGGTCAATCAGGTGGCGCGCGGTGGTGTCCAGCTGCCAGTCGCCAAAAGCAAGCAGCTGCCCGGCCTCGGTGATCTGCAGGTTGGGCGGAAGCATCCGGGTCCGCCGCAGCACCGCCTTGATGCGGGCCAGCAGCTCGCGTGCGGCGAAAGGCTTGGCAAGGTAGTCGTCGGCGCCCATTTCCAGGCCGACGATGCGGTCGGTCTCGTCGCTGCGCGCGGTCAGCATCAGCACCGGGGTGGCCTTGTGCTTGCCCGCCCGCAGTTCACGGCACAGCACCAGGCCATCGTCGCCCGGCATCATTACATCGAGCACGATCAGGTCGACGCTGTTGACGTCCAGGAACGACCGCATGTGCCGCCCGTCAGGCACCACGGTAACGCGCAAGCCGTTCTTGGTGAGGTAGGTTGAGACCAGTTCACGGATTTCGCGGTCGTCATCCACGATCAGGATGTGGTCGGTGTGTGCGTCCATCGGCGTCACCTTGGCAGATTGATTGAAAAACCGCCAGGCGCGGCGCCGGGCACCGAAAGATTAACGCAATACGGCGCGACGGGTATTCCCCCGTCGCGCCGCCGGGAACCACCCGCGGTGCGCCGGCGCGCGCCGCGGGGGGTGTCCGCTCAATGCCCTGCGCTCTGGCCGCCGTCTACATGCAGGATCTCGCCCGTGACGAACGGCGCGTTGTCGAGATACAGGACAGCATCGACGATATCGCGCATCTCGCCCATACGCCCCACCGGGTGCAGCGCGCTCAGCCCCGCATGGGTTTCGGGCGGATGCATCGGCGACTTGATGATGCCGGGCGAGACAGCATTCGCGCGGATGCCGGTCCTGGCGTACTCGATCGCCAGCGACTTGGTCGCGGCGTTCAGGCCACCCTTGGTCAGCGAGGCCAGCACCGACGGCACCCCGCTGATCGCATGGTCAACCAGGCTGGTCGTGATGCTGACCACGTGGCCACTGCGGTGCTTCTCCATTTCGGCGATGGCCAGCTGCGTGATATGGAAGAAGCCCGTCAGGTTGATGCCGGTGGCGGCCGCGTAGTCCTCATCGGTATAGCTGGTGAACGGCTTGGCGATGAAGATGCCGGCGTTGTTGACCAGGGTGTCGATGCGCCCGAACCTTGCCACGGCCTCGGCGATGACGCGGCGCGCCGTGGACGGATCAGCGATATCGCCGGCGACTGCCAGGATGTCCTGGTCGTCCGACGGCTTGATGGTGCGCGCGGTGGCGACAACGCGATGGCCGCGTTCCCGGAACGCCTTGACCAGTTCAGCGCCAATGCCTTGCGATGCGCCCGTGATGACAACGACTTTCTGTGCTGCGCTCATTTTCTTGAACCTCGATGTAGATTGAATCGGCTTGCTTGCCGATCGGGCCGGCGGCTCCGATGGGTTCCAATCTAGGCAATTCGCTTGCGCATTCGAAGACCCTGGCGGCACAAACAGTCTTGCGCCACAAGCACAAATAGAGCGGGACGATTCCTCCGGCGGGAATGGCGTGCGCAGCCTCGCGGTCACTTCGGCGCCGGCCACGGCCCGGACATCGACTTCCGCCAGTGGCGCACATATGATGGATACATCGCTTGATCCGGTGCGAGAAATGAAACGGCAATTCGATGACCTTCAGCTTGGCAGCATCGAGCTGTTCTGCCTGGCCGCGGAGCTGGGCAGCTTCACCGCGGCGGCAGTGGCCGCGGGCGTGACGCCGCCCGCAGTCAGCCGCACTGTACAAAGGCTGGAGGAGCGCCTGGGGGTGCGGCTGTTCGTGCGGACCACGCGGCAGATCCGCCTGACCGACGAAGGACGGGTGTATTTCGAGCAGAGCCGCGGCGCACTGGCGCAGTTGGTGGACGCGGAGCGGCAGATCAGCGGCCAGCAATCTGCCCCTGCGGGGCGGCTGCGGATCAGCCTGCCGACCCCTTACGCGCACTATCGCGTGCTGCCAGTGCTGCCGGCATTCCGCGAGCGCTACCCCGAAGTCGAGATCGACGTGCACATCAGCAACCGCAATGTGGACTTCGCCGATGACACCTATGACCTGTCGGTGCGCGGGCGTGCGCCGGATGATTCGAACCTGATCGCGCGCAAGCTGGAAGACGCTGAGCTGGTGGTGGTGGCAACGCCTGGCTATCTGCGGCGTGCCGGCACGCCGCAGTCATTCGAGGACCTGCTCAGGCATGAGTGCATCCAGTTCGAGCGCCCTAGCAGCGGCCGGCGGATCCCATGGACGTTCCAGGTCAACGGCGAGGACGCGGATATCGTGACCGCCGGCTCATATGCGGCGTCAGAAGACATCCTGGGCGGGGCCACGCTGGTCCGCGCCGGCGCGGGCCTGTTCCAGACCTACCGCTTCGTGGTGGAACAGGACCTGCGCGACGGCACGCTGGTGGAAGTGCTGAAGGACTACGGCGGCAGTACGCGCCCCTTTGTGCTGCTATACCCGTCCGCGCGCCACGTCTCGCGCCGGGTACGGGCGTTCGTCGACTTCCTGGTCGAGAAGTTCTCAGCGTAACGGCTCACGCCGCGCTTAGAACCCATTTCATAATGAAGAAGGGGACGCGTTCAAGCCAGGCGCGGCGCAGGCTAGGCGCGGGCCGCCGGCCTTGGTCATTCCAAGGTCAAGGCCCGTAACGACGCATGCGCCGCGCCTGGCTTGAACCCGAAGGGAAGGCTGCTGCCGGGCCCCTTCTTCATTATGAAATGGGTTCTTATGCAGGCCGGATCTGGGCAATGACCACGAGGATCACGGCCGCATTCGCCGGCTGCTGGAAGTGCGAAGAAATGGTTCGCGCGTGGCCGGCCTTCTCTGCCAGCACCTCGCCAAACAGGTCGGAGGCACCGTCGAGCACCGCCGGCTGCCCGAACCAGCCGGGCGCGCTGGCGATGTGCCCGTCGACGCGGACGATGTGGTCCAGGCGCTCGAAGCCACCCAGATAGGCATGGATCTGCGCCAGCACGTTGAGCGCCGCCAGCTCGGCGGCACGCTTGCCCTGCCCGACATCCAGATCCTTGCCGACCTGGCCTTGCCAGACCACCTTGCCATCCTGCAAGGGCAACTGCCCGGAGATGAACAGCAGGTCGCCGGCCTGGCTGACCGCGGTATAGCTGCACAGGGGCTTTGGGGGCTGCGGCAGCACCAGGCCGCGCGCTGCGAGACGTTCTTGCACAGACATGCTGGCTCCAATCAGGTGAGGGTTACGCGACCAACTCTATGTGCGCGCCGGCCTGGGATAAAGGCATGGCGGGGAACAGGAATTGGTACATGAGGTAACAAGTCGGATGCCCGGCTTCCTTGCACGCCGCTGTACCGGCACGGCCGCCCCTACGCAGTCTGCAATTCATCGCCGCGCGCCATGCGCCGGATCGCCTGCGGCGGTTGGCCGAACGCCCGCAGGAACGCACGCCGCATGCGCTCGCGGTCACCGAAGCCGGTATCCCGCGCGACCACATCGATGGCATGGCGGCCGCTTTCCATCATCAGCCTGGCCGCCTCCACGCGCAGGTGCTCCACGGCCTTGGCGGGGGTCTGCCCGGTCTCGTCACGAAATGCGCGCGCGAACTGCCGCGGGCTCAGGTGCGCCGCATCCGCCAGTTGTTCCACCGAAAGTTCCTGTTGCAGGTTCTGCCGCGCGAAATCCAGCGCGGCACGAATGCGGTCCGAGCGCGGTTCCAGGTCCAGCAGTGCCGAGAACTGTGACTGCCCGCCGGCGCGCCGGTGATACACGACCAGCAACTTCGCCACATCGCGCGCAACCGCAGCGCCCGCGTCTTTCTCCACCAGCGCCAGCGCCAGGTCGATGCAGGCCGACATCCCGGCCGAGGTCCAGACCGGGCCATCGATGATGAAGATGCGGTCCTCTTCCACGCCGACGTTCGGGAAGCGCCGCCGCAACTGCTCGGCGTGGTACCAGTGCGTGGTGGCGCGGCGGCCATCGAGCACCCCGGCCTCGGCCAGGTTGAAGGCACCGGTGCAGGTGGCGCCGATGCGCCGCGAAGTCCGCGCCGCACGTTGCAGGAACTTCACCAGCGCGGGCGGCGTGGGCAGCACGTCGTTGTCTCCCACCACCAGCACGGTATCGAAGCGGCGCTTGCCGAACGGCTCGGTGCTGACGAAAAAGCCACCGGAACTCAATACGGGTCCGCCATGCTCGGACAGCAAGTGGACCTGGTACAGCGGCTCTCCAAGCGAGCGGTTGGCGAACTCCAGCACCGTCGAAACCGCGAGGTTCAGCACCTGGAAGCCGGGATAGAGGGCAAGGGCCACGTGATGCATGTCGGTCTCCTGAGGGCAGCAAAACAACATCTTGCCTTCGATGGCAGAAAAGGTGGCATCTATGACATTGATGTCATCGCCATTGTGCTCCTAATCTACGTTTCACGCGGCCGGCCGATCCAGCGCCGACCGCCACGAACATCCCCTCCCTCACTGATCTGGAGCTTTGACATGACCACGCACAACCATTCCGGCACCGCCCTCATCACCGGTGCTTCTTCGGGCATCGGCGCCATCTATGCGGACCGCCTGGCGCGCAGAGGCCACGACCTGATCCTGGTGGCACGCAACCGCGCGCGGCTGGAAGCACTGGCCCGCCGGATCACCGACGATACCGGCCGCTCGGTCGAGATCGTGACCGCGGACCTTGGCCAGGCAGCCGATGTACGACGCATCGAAGAGATCCTGCGCACGGATGCAAGCATCACCACGCTGGTCAACAACGCCGGCTTCGGCGGCGTTGCACCGCTGCTGGAATCCGATGTCGACACGATGCAGGCAATGATCGAGCTCAACGTCACGGCCCTGACCCGGCTCACCTACGCCGCCGCCCCGGCCTTCGTCGCGCGCGGCAAGGGCACGATCATCAATATCGCCTCGGTCGTGGCGGTCGCGCCTGAGATCCTGAACGGCGTCTACGGCGGCTCCAAGGCGTTTGTACTGGCCTTTAGCCAGTCGCTGCAACATGAGCTTGCCGGCAAGGGCGTGCGCATCCAGGCAGTCCTGCCGGGGGCCACCCGCACCGAGTTCTGGGACACCGCCGGCCAGCCGGTCGAGAACCTGCCGCAATCGATAGTCATGAGCGGCGACGACCTGGTCGACGCGGCCCTGGCAGGGTTGGACCAGGGCGAGGTGATGACCGTGCCGTCGTTGCCCGACGTGGCCGACTGGAACACGTTCGAGGCAGCACGCGCCGCGCTCGGCCCCAATCTTTCGCGTGACCAGCCCGCTGCCCGGTACGGCGTCGCGCGGTAACGGCCCATCCGCAGGCGGGGCGCGGCTTTTACGCCACGCCCCCTTCTGGCAACCCATGCCAGAACGCTCCTCCCGTGGCCCCGTTTGTACCGCTATGTATCAAGCGCAGGAATCGATACGTGCCCTGACAGAAACAGGGTCTCCACGCTATAGCGCAGATACACCGGTTTCCTTTAATGCATCTCGTGGACCGACGGCATGCGTCGACAAGACGATCCCGGCCGCGCAGTGCAACTCAGACCTCAAGGAAACCGACCATGACTACCCATCTCACCAAGCGCATTGTTCTCGCCCTCGCCCTGGCAGCTGCCGCCGCCGGCGCCCAGGCCGCCGGTCCCGGTGCGCGCGATCCGTTCAGCGAAGGCGCACGTTCCGTGCAGGACGCACGCAACGCATTCACCGACGGCGCCCGCGCCGTGCAGGACGCACGCGACCCGTACACCGAGGGCGCGCGCAATGTCGATCCGTACGACAAGGGTGAACGCATCCTGGCCGGGTGGGACCGCACGGGTCCGTCCGCCGATCCGGCGCGCAGCTTCGATCCCTACCAGGACGGCGCCCACGCCTGAGAGCCGGCATTGGCGTCGGCTATTCCGCTGCGCGCGGCGCTGCCGTGGAACCCCGCACGATCAGTTGCGGCGTCAGTTGCACGGTGACGGCATCGGAGGCTGGCTTGTCGATCTTCCTGAGCAGGAGGCGGGCAGCCTCCTCGCCCATTTCGTGGACGGCAATGCGCACGGTGGTCAGCGGCGGCGTCAGGGCGTCGGCGAAAGGCATGTCGTTGTGGCCCACGACCGAGACGTCCTCGGGGCAATGCATGCCGCGCTCGCGCAGGAAGTCGTAGCAGCCCATCGCCACCAGGTCATTGCCGGCGGCGATGGCGGTCATCTGCGGGAATGCCGCGAAGAGCTGCTCGCAAGCGATCCGGCCGGCTTCACGCGAATAGCTGGCGGCTTCCATGACTTGCCATTCGCCGCGGCGCAGGCGGTGGCGCTTTACCGCCTGAAGGAAGCCCTCGCGACGCAGGAAGCCGGTCGACAGCGAGGCTGGTCCCGCAATATGCCCGATGCGGCGGTGGCCCAGGCCGACCAGGTGGTCGACCGTCTGCCGCATCGCCAGCAGGTTGTCGCTCACCACGCAGGACACCCGGCCTGTGTCTTCGCCGCGGTTGACCGTGACCACGGGGATATGCTGCTTGAGGCAGTACGCGAGGATCGGATCGTCCCGTTCCGCGGTAGCGAGCACCAGTCCTTCGACTTGCCGGCCGATCATCTGGTCGATGACAAAACGCTGCCGGCTTTTGTCGGTACCGGCATTGACCACGATCGGCACGTAGCCTTGCTGCGCCAGCACGGATTCAATCCCGGCCAGGATCGGCGGAAACACCGGGTTGGAGATATCGGGCAGCACTACGCCCACCAGTCCGGAACGCTGGGTGCGCAGCCCCGCCGCGATGCGGTTGGGGCGGAAGCCGCGAGCCTCGGCAACCGCCAGGATGCGGGCCGCCACGTCCTCTGCCACCAGGTGCCGCGTGGCCGGGTTCATCACTCGCGAGACGGTCGAGTAATGCACGTCGATCTCGGCAGCCAGGTCTTTCAGGGTGAGGCGCTTGCGCTCGGGCATGACGGCAGTTGGCGGGGCGACAGCCCGGGGAGAATTGGAATACGCCATTCTAAGCCACCCCCGCGCCGTCGCCGCTCGCCTTCGGGCTAGCGCTACTGCCCCGCCTTCACGCCGGATTGCCTGACCACTGGCGCCAGCTTGCCGATCTCCGCCTGGATATAGGCAGCAAACTCCTGCGGCGACGAGCGCTTTGGCTCCGCGCCCTGGGCGGCAAGGCGCTCGCGCACATCCGGCGCGGCCAATGCCTTGCCGATCTCGGCATTGAGCGCATCGACGACTTCCTTCGGGGTGCCGGCGGGCGCCAGCACGCCGAACCAGGAGTCGAACGCGTAGCCGGGGAAGCCGGACTCCGCCACCGTCGGAATATCCGGCAGCGCGCTGGCGCGCCTGGCCGTGGTGACCGCCAGCGCCCGCAGCTTGCCCTGTTTGACGAACGGCATGGCCGATACGCTGGGCGCAAACATCATGTCGCCCCGGCCAGCCATGACGTCGGTCAGCGCTTCGCCCGTGCCCTTGTACGGGATATGGACGATGTCGATGCCGGCCTGCATCTTGAACATCTCGCCGCTCAGGTGCGTAGAGCTGCCGGAACCCGCCGAGTCGAAATTCAGTGCGCCCGGCGTCGCCTTGGCGGCGTTGACGACGTCCCGCACCGATTTGTACTTGCTGCCGGCATTGACCACCAGCACATTGGGGACTGTGGCCACCAGCGAGACCGGTGCGAAGTCCTTCACCGTGTCATACGAGAGCTTGGGATACAGCGTGGCGTTGATGGCGTGCCCGACCGAAACCAGGATCAGCGTGTAGCCATCCGGCGCCGCCTTGGCCACGCCGGTGGCGCCCAGGGTGCCGCCGGCGCCGGGGCGGTTGTCGACGATCACCTGGTAGGTGCCGCCCTCGCCCATCTTGCTGCCGATGATGCGCGCCAGGATGTCGGTGGCGCTGCCCGCCGAGAACGGCACCACCAGCCGGATCGGCTTGCTGGGATATTGCGGTTGCGCGTGGGCCGCGGGTGCGGCCGCCAGCATGAGCGATGACGCCAGCGCCAGCACGGTGCCTTGGATGGATCGAATCATTCTGTGTCTCCTCACATCAGAAGAAGTGCCGCATACCGAGCGCGACCGTCTGCGGGTCTGCACCCGCGCTCACGCCAAGCTCATTGATGGCAAAGTCGTAGATCGCATTGCGCTTGTTGTTGATGCGGCTGTAGTACGCATACAGCGCGGTGCGCTTGGACAGCGGATAGTCGTAGCCGACCGTGATCTGCGTGGCGCCCGTTTCCGCACCGCTGCGGAAGAAGCCCACGGTCTCGGTCGCATTGCCCGCGCCATTGCTGGCAAGGCCAAAGCCGACGCGCACGCTGCCCGGCCCGAGCTTCTGCACCAGCGAGGCGTAGTACCCGTTGCGGGTCAGGTCGCCGGTCGCGGTGCGGTAGTGGAGCCGTTCATAGAGCAGCGCCACGGTGGTGGTGGGGAACTTGTACGAGACGCCCGCCTTCATCGCGTCATCGTTGCGGCCGGCGGTCTGGTAGTGCTGGTGGACTTCATAGGCCAGCGCCACGTTAAGCGGGCCGTTGTCGTAGGCGGCCGAGAACGAATACAAGCCGGGATTGCGCGGTACGGTGGTCTTCTCCTCGTTCACGCCCCACGCCGCGGCACCGCTGAAGCCGGCGAACGACGGCGTCTTGTAGACGATGATGTTCTTCTGCCGGCGGTCGAACGAGCTGGTGTCCTGCACGTTGTCGGAACTGGACGTGGAGCCATTGCCGATCAGCGCCATATAGCCGGCAGTGGTCGGATAGTACGGGTCGTAGGCCAGCGTCGATTCGGTGTATGGGGTCTGCCAGTGCCCCAGGAACAGCGTGCCGGCATCGCCCTGCAGCCCCACCCGCGTATTGCGCCCCGCCACCTGGCCCTGGCCGGTATCGAGCGAGAAATTGCTCTCGATCTGCCAGATCGCTTTCAGGCTGCCGCCCAGGGCTTCTTCGCCGCGCATGCCGAAGACCGAGCGGTTGTTGGTCAGGCGCCCCACGCCGCCAAGGCGGGTACCGTCGGTCGCGGTGTTGGCATAGGAATACTCCAGTGCCGTATTGATGCGCCCGTACAGGGTCACGGCTGACTGCGCGCAGGCCTCGCCGCCACAGCCTGCGGCCATGGCCAGCATGAGCAGATGGCTGCGCTTTCTGATGGATTTCATTTGTCTCCCCTTGGTTTGTCGTGGTTGTTGTGGGCTGGCCGTCTGCTCCGCTTTTTTTGCAATCGTTTGCAGTACGGCCCCGAGAAAATCAGCCCTTGGGATACGGCATCGCCAGCAGCAGCATCGCCGGCCGGTTACCCGGGTTCGACACCTGCCGCGCCTCACCCGGCGCCAGGCGCACGGAATCGAACTGGCCCAGCGTCACGCGCTCGTCGGGCGTGGCGATGCAGACTTCGCCTTCCAGCACGACGTAGTGCTTTTCCACCGGCGAGGCATCCATCGACGTATGGCCGCCCGGCAGCAGCGCCGACACCCCCATCCACAAGGCTTCGGACGGTCCCGCTTCATGCCCTTGCAGGCGCAGGCAGTGCATACCTTCATGATTGGGCGGGAAGTAGGCTGGCGCCTTTGCAAACCGGGTCGTGTTCATGGCTTGAGCACCACGCGTTCGGTAGCGCCTTGCAGGACCGCCCGGTAGGCCTCCTTGGCGTTGGAGAGCGCATAGGTGTAGTCGGAAAGGACCGGGAACGGCCGCAGCGCACCCGAGGCAAACATCGGTGCGAGCTGGTCAAGGATGCCCGCGCAGACGTTGCTGTCCAGCGCAAGGGTGTCGACGCCCACATAGGTGTGCTGGCCACGATAGAAGGCGAAGATGTCGAACGGCACCGGCTTCTCGATGGTCGAGATGAAGATCTGCGCCGCGCCGATCGCCATGGCCTGGTTGGCCTGTTCGAAGTAGGGGCTTCCCACCGTGTTGTAGACGATATCCGCACCGTGTCCGTCGGTCTCTTCGCGCACCACGGCGGCGATGGATTCGCTGCTCGCATCGATCATGCGCACGTCGCCGCTGGCATGGCCGCGATACGCCTCCGCGGTGCGCTCCACGGCAAAGACGCGCGCGCCGAGCGCCGTGGCGATCTGGATCGTTGCCTGCCCCACCTTGCCGTTGCCGCCACACACCAGCACGGTGCTGCCAGCCTGCGGCATGCCTGCGCGGCGCAGCCCTTCATAGGCGGTGATGAAGGGCACCCCCACGGCGCCGGCTTCCAGCAGCGACACCGACGCTGGCTTGGCGCGCACCGCGCTGGCCTGGATGCGCAGATACTTGCCATGCGTGCCGTCGCGTCGGATGCCGAGCTCGCCGCCGCTGCCCCAGACCTGCTGGCCCAGCAGCTCGGAGGGGCCGTCGACCACCAGGCCTGCATAGTCGCGGCCTGGCGTGCGCGGCCAGACCGCATGCGGCATCAGGCCGAGCGTTGCCTTCACGTCGCTCGGGTTCACGCCGGCGCTGGCCACCTCGATGATGACCTGACCCGGCGCCGCTTCCGGGCGCGGCACGCCGAGCAGCTCCAGTTGCAGGGCATCGATATTGGCGGCTTTCTCGCTGACTCGAATGGTGTTCATGGTGCTTCCTTCTTGAAATTTTTAGTTCGGTATGGCCGGGATCAGGCCTCGCGCAGGCCAAGCGTGCGCCGGGCCTCGGCCGACGACGCAATCTCGCCGCCAAGCGACCTGACGATGTCGCGCGCCTTGGCGACCAGCGCCGCGTTGCTTGGCGCCAGCACGCCCTTCTCCAGATAAATGTTGTCTTCCATGCCGACACGCACGTGTCCGCCTGCAAGCCATGCCTGGGCCACGATCGGGAACTCCGCGCGGCCGATGCCGAATGCCGACCAGTGGGCGCCGGCGGGCAGCATGTTGCGTGCGTAGAAGATGGTTTCCGGCGTGGGCGCAAAGCCGTACTTCACACCCAGCACGAAGGTCCACAGGCCGGGGCCGTCCAGCACGCCTTCACGGATGAAGTCGAGCGCCATGTTGAGGTCGCCGGAATCGAAGATCTCCAGCTCGGGCATGACGCCGGCCGCGCGGATCACGCCGGCCATCTTGCGCACGTTGGTGGGCGTGTTGATGACCACGTCGCCGCCGGAGTTCATGGTGTTCAGGTCGAGCGAGCAGACGTCCGGGCGCAGCGCCGCGATGTGCTCGACGCGCTTGGCGGGATGCAGCAGCGTGGTGCCGGGCGCGGCCACGCGCGGCTCGTCCTCGCTCGGCACGAAGCGTCCGCCGGGTCCGGTGGTGAGGTTGATGATCAGCGAGCGGTTGCGCTTGCGGATACGATCGATGACATCGGCGTAGTAGTCGAGCGACATCGACGGGCGCCCCGTTTCAGGGTCGCGCACGTGGATGTGGGCGGCAGCTGCGCCGGCCTCGGCGGCTTCCAGCGCGGCGTCGGCAATCTGGGCCGGCGTGACCGGCAAGCCGGGGTGCTGCTCCGGGGTGACGATATTGCCGGTCACCGCGCAGGTGATGATGGTCTTGCGTGCGTGCATGAGCGAAGGTCAGTGATGGAAATGCGATTGGGTAGACATGGAGGGCCTGGCCTATCCAAGCTGGCGGCCGCCGTCCACGACGATGGTGGTGCCAGTGGCAAAGCGCAGTGAGGTCGCGCAGGCTGCGATGGCATCGGCCACGTCCTGTGCCTGGCCGACACGTTTTAGCGGCGTCGACTTGGCGGCGCGCTCATTGAAACCGCTGTCGCGTCCCGGCACGAAGGCGGTATCGACCACGCCCGGTGAAACGTTCAGCACGCGGATATGCGGCGCCAGCGCGCGCCCGAGCGACATCGCCATGACATCGAGCCCGGCCTTGGCAGCGCAGTACGCAACATTACTGCCCTGCCCCGTGCGGCCGGCGATGGACCCGACATTGACCACCAGCCCGTCGCCATTGGCGCGCAGGTGCGGCGCGAACGCACGGATCGCGGCAAACTGCCCGCGCCAGTTGACGGCAAACAGTTCATCGATCAGCGCATCGTCCAGGGCGTCGAGGTCGGCGTGCGGGATCGCCCGCGTAAAGCCCGCGGTGTTCACCAGGATATCGACGCGGCCGTAGTGATGGCTGACCTCGTCGGCCAGCGCGCGCAGCGAGGCGCTGTCGGCAATCTCGGCCACGGCGGCAAGATGGTTGCCGGCCGGCAAGGCCGCCGCGGCACTGGCCGCCTTGTCGGCGTCGCGCCCGGTCAGCACGACGCTTGCGCCAAGGCGCGCCAGCGTTTCACCGGCGGCAAAGCCGATGGCGCCGGTGCCGCCGAGGATCACGGCCACCTTGCCGGAAAGAGAAGTAGCACTCATGGTTTCGATTGGGAATGGTTCAGAGTAAGTCGATCGGGCCGTCAGTCAATCGGCGGCTTCGGGAAGGTCTGCTCGCCAGGCTCCAGCGTGAAATCGAACGCCAGCGTGTAGAACGGCGCCGGCACATCGCCCCACGGGCTGGGGCCTTGGTGGTGCAGCCGGAGATCGCCAACCAGCTGCCGATGCACGCCGAACGTGACATCGGATTCCAGCTTGTCCGGCGTGTCGGCAAACACCTGGGTGACGAGCGTCCGGTAGCCCGGCGCCGCGACGATGAAATGGATATGCGCCGGCCGGTACGGATGGCGCTGCTGCTCGGCCAGCAAGATGCCTACCGGGCCGTGGGTCGGCACCGGATAGCCGGCAGGCCGTACCGTGCGAAAGTGATAGCCACCGCTTTCATCGGTATGGAAGCAGCCGCGCAGGTTGCGGTCGGGCTGGGTCGGATCCTGGTTGTCATACAGCCCCACCGGCGACGCCTGCCAGATCTCGACCAGCGCGCCTGGCAGCGGCGTGCCATCGGTCGCCCGCACGGTGCCGCTGACCAGCAGCGGCAAGCCGGGCGCGTCGTCCTGCACCACGCAGCCACCGCAGTCATAACGCGGCGCGTTGGCGCGATAGAACGGGCCGAGCAGCGCGCCGGGCGTGCGCCCGTCCCTGGTGCTGTTGTTCATGACTGTCACCAGCGTCGATAGCCCCAGCACGTCGGCAGCCAGGACAACCTCGTTGTGTTTGGCATTGGTCGCATGGCCCAGGCTGGCGATATACCCCAGGGCCAGCTCGAATTCCTCGTCGGACAGCCGCACCTCGGACAGGAACCCGTGAAGGTGCCGCACCAGCGAATCCATGACGAAGCGCAGGCGGGGATTGGTGGTATTGGCCATGGCCGCCTGCACCACGCCTGTCACCGAGTGTTCGTCCTCGATCAGCGCCAGACGCTCGCCTTGTGGCGCCTGCCGCTCGCTGGAAGTTTCCATGTTTTGTCTCCTTTGCAAACGTTTGCATTATCGGCGGTTCCGACGGATGGTCAAGGCCGAAATTGGTCACCAACCCGACTTGCAACGGCTGCCGCATGACCACAATCACAATCAAAACAAGGGCGTACGGAGGACTTTCAGGAGAAACCCTAGGTGCATGCAGAGGCGCAGAATGTGGCGCATAGGCCTGTCCGAGTCCCCTGCCGATGCGGCTCTCCAACCCGTTCGCGCATGAATTTGTACCCGTCTGTATCACGCAGCCGCAACGATACGTGTTCCGACAGAGACACCCCTCATGCGCTACGGGCCAGATACATCGATCGCCTTAAATGCATTCCGTGGCCCGGCGGCGAACCTCAACGAAGCCAGTCCCTGCCGCGCAATACCGAACCCAACCCTTAAGGAAATCGATCATGACTACCCACATCGCCAAGCGTTTTGTCTTCGCCATCGCCCTGGTTGCCGCCGCTGCCGGTGCGCAGGCCGCCGCACTGTCCCAGGCGGGCGCGCGAGACCCCTTCACCGACGGTGCCCGCTCCGTGCAAGAGGCACGCAGCCCGTACAGCGATGGCGCGCGTGCCATCGACCCGTTCACGGACGGTGCGCACAACGTTGATCCGTACTACGACGGCGCACGCACCCTGTCCGGCCTGGACCGCACCGGCGTTTCAGCGGACCCGGCGCGCAGTGTCGACCCCTATCTTGACGGCGCCTACGCCTGAACCCCAACTCTCTGAATGACCAAGGAACGCATCATGACCCGTATCGAAAAAGTGCTGTACACCGGCAAAGTCCACATCACCGCAGGCGGACGCGACGGCGAAGCCCACAGCGACGACGGCCGGCTGAACCTTCAACTGTCCTCGCCGGGCACCAAAGGCCCGGGCACGAACCCGGAGCAATTGCTCGCCGCGGGATGGTCGGCGTGCTTTATCGGCGCGATCGGGCTGGCCGCCGGCAAGATGAAAGTGAAGCTGCCGGCCGAGCTTTCGGTCGACGCCGAAGTTGACCTGGGCAGCGCTGGCGAGGCCTATTTGCTGCAGGCCCGGCTCAATGTCCACATCCCCGGCATCGACCGTGAAGTGGCCCAGGCACTGGTGGATACCGCGCACCGGACCTGCCCGTACTCGAAGGCCCTGCACGGCAGCATCCACGTCGAAACCAAGCTGGTCTGATGCACACGGTGACCTGCCTGAGGCATCGGGCGGGTCATCTTCCAGAACCGAAGCGGACCCGCTATCCGGCGCAGTCGCGTTCCATGCGACGTTCTAGCGTTTGCGCGCGAAGAGACTCGGTGGCTGGCCGACGTGCCGGCTGAACGCGGTGCTGAAGGTACTTGCCGAGCCGTAGCCGACCCGTTCGGCAACCTCGGCGATCCCGAAGTCATGGCGACGGAGCAGGTCCTTCGCCACAGCCATGCGCCAGGCGATCAGGTATTCCATCGGTGGCATTCCCACGGCGCGCGTGAAGCGCTCAAAAAAGGTCGAGCGCGAGAGCGCGGCCTTCTTTGCCAGTTGGGCCACTGTCCACGCGCGCGCGGGATCGGCGTGCATCTGCCGCATCGCTGACGCGAGTCGGGCATCGGCCAGGCCGCGCAGCAAGCCCGGGGGCGCATCCTCCCCCGACGTTGAGCGCAGCGCTTCGATCAGCAGCACCTCCACCAGGCGCGTGAGCACCAGCTCGCGCCCCGACCTCCGTTCACCCGATTCCTCGCCGACGAGCCGAACGATGGCCGAAAGCCGCTCGGCGCCGCGCACATGCACCAGCGCCGGCAACAGCGACACCAGTAACGCGGCATTGGACGAGTCGAAGACAAAGTAGCCGCCGAGCAGGCGCACATCGGGACGTCCACCGCGCCTGCCGTGACGGACTTCGCCCATCGGCGCGGATGTCACCTTGGGGTCGATGCGCTCGGGCGCCACCGGCTCAAAACCCGACAAGGTGAAGCCCGGCGTTGCCGGCAGAAGCACGAAGTCGCCCGCCTCAAGCGTGAGGGCATGGTGGCCGTCGACGGCGAGACGACAGCTGCCCTCGAGCACGGCGCAGAAGCTTGGCTGGCCGAAGTCAGCGTAGCGAACCCCCCAGCGGCCGGCGCCGCTGATGGACTTGGAGAACACGGCACGCGGCTGAAGCAGCGAAATGACTTCTGACAGGGGATCGCTCATCGCCGGACGATTGCAAATGAAATCTGGACTTTTCATTGTAGGCAGTCCGTCGCAGCCCCGCTATCGTTGCCGACATCAAAACCACCACCGAAACCCTCATGAAAACCGTGCTGATTACCGGCTGCTCCTCTGGCTATGGCCTTGAAACCGCGCGCCACTTCCACGCGCAGGGCTGGAACGTCATCGCCACCATGCGAACGCCGAACGATGACCTGTTGCCCCGATCCCACCGGATCCGCGTGCTGGCGCTCGACGTGACGAAGCCCGACAGCATCGCCGCTGCGCTTGCAGCGAGCGGGCCCATCGACGTGCTAGTCAACAACGCGGGCATCGGCCTGTTTGGCGCCTTCGAGGCCACGCCGATGGCCACGACGCGCGAGGTGTTCGAGACCAACACCTTCGGCGTGATGGCGATGACCCAGGCGGTGCTGCCCCAGTTCCGTGCGCGCAGGTCGGGCGTGGTGGTAAACGTGACCTCGAGCACGACGCTGGCGCCGATGCCGATGGTGGCCGTCTACACCGCGAGCAAGATGGCCATCGAAGGCTTCACCGAGTCGCTCGCGTTCGAGCTCGAAGCGTTCAACGTGAGCGTGAAACTGGTCGAGCCAGGCTATGGACCGACCACGCGCTTTACCAGCAACGGGGGACCGCGCATGGAGGGCCTGATCCCAGAGGCATACGCGTCTTTCGCGCAGCGCATCTTTGCTTCACTCTCGCAGCCGGCAGCGGTGACAACCGAGGCCGATGTGGCCGAAGCGGTTTGGCGTGCCGCCAAAGATAGGTCCGGGCTGCTTCGGTTTCCGGCAGGTGCCGATGCGGTAGCGCTGGCTCATTTGAGATAAGAGGCGAAGGGCGTCTCGCCGCACGAGGTATCGGAGCCCAATCACGGCCTCGCGCAATCGGATGGCCCGGATGCTGGCACATCCCGACACGCCCGAGGCATAATCGTGAAACTGGTTTCACCGAGACCCGAACCCTATGCCGCGCCCCGTTATCCGACCTGTGTCCGACCAGAAACCCGCAGAGAAACTTACCATCCAGGACGTTGCCGACTATGCGGGCGTCTCCAAGGCAACCGTATCGCGCTACCTGAACCGGGGCGGCGAGCAGTTGTCCGCGGACGTGGAGGCGCGCGTGGCCGCGGCCATCCGCGCGCTCGGCTATAGCCCCAGCCCGATGGCGCAGGGGCTCAAGCGCGGCAAGTCGCGCCTGATCGGCCTGGTGGTCGCCGATGTCTCCAATTCATTCTCGGTGGCCGTGCTGCGCGGCGTTGAGAAGGCCTGCCGCGACGCCGGCTATATGGTGATGCTGTTCAACCTCGGCAATGACGAGCAACTGGAGCGCGAAGCCATTCGCTCGCTGTCGGCCTACCGGGTCGAGGGCTTTATCCTGCATACGCTGGGCCACGATGCCGGCGCCCTGGCCGATGCGGCGCAGTTGGGCAAGCCAGTGGTGCTGGTCGACCGCAAGGTCGGCGACGCCGAAGTCGACCTGGTGGCCCTGGACAACCAGACCGCCGTCCAGGAAGCCGCCGGCCATCTGGTCGAAGCCGGCTACCGGCACCTGCTCTTCATCAGCGAGCCGATCAAGGCCATCAGCTCGCGCAATGAGCGGGCGCGCGCGTTCCAGGCCTTTGTCGCCGAACACGCGGACACGGTTGGCGGGACCGTTTTTGAAGCCCAGAGAGGTGACGACGATGCCCTGGATGAAGCGCTCCGCGCGCTGCGCCGTGGCGCCGGACAGGCACCCGTTGCCGTGCTGGCGGCCAACGCGGTGATCTCGCTGCGCGTGGCCGCATCAGCCGCCAGACTGGGGTGGCAACTTGGCGCCGACCTGGGCCTGATCGGTTTCGATGATCCGGAATGGGCTGCACTGGTTGGTCCTGGCCTCAGCGCCATTTCCCAGCCCACCGACGATATCGGGCGCGTCGCCACCAACTGCCTGATCGAGCGCCTGCAAGGCGCGCAACTGCCGCCGCGCCGGGTGCTGTTGCCCGGCACGCTGGTCACGCGCGGATCCACCCGCCGCGCCTGATTGCAGAGCCCTTCCCCGCCGGCGTCCGCCGTGCCCGCCTGATCCACGCCTGCACCCGCTTCGCACGGCCTGCGGGTGCCTGACGTGCCTGTTTCCGCATCCGCCAAACGCAGTTTTTGACCGTAAGGGTTTCCACTGCTGGATCTCTGAAACCGGTTTCCTATAATCCTGAAACCGGTTTCAAGACGGTGCTTGCCAAACGCTGCGACGCCAGCGACACATTCCATAACCGTGCAGGAGACATTGATGAACGTCCAACGCTTGTTGCGCCGCGTAGCCGCGCCCGTGCTGACTCTACTGGTCCTGACCAGCGCCGCTTTCACCGCCCAGGCGCAGACCGTCGCCGAGATCGTCAAGAAGGGCAAGGTCACCATCGGCGTGGTGACCGGCGCCCCGCCCTTCGGCACCACGGACGCCACCGGCAAACCCGCCGGCTATGACGTCGACGTGGCCAACCTGCTGGGCAAGTACCTGGGCGTTCCGGTCGATATCGTTCCGCTCACCTCGCCCAGCCGGATTCCGGCGCTGGAGGCCGGCAAGGTCGATTTCCTGGTCGCCACGCTGGCGCCGACGCCCGAGCGGGCGCGGGCCATCATGTTCAGTGCGCCCTACAGCGCGTTCGAGCTGACCATCTTTGCTCCCGTCGCTGCCAAGTACGCCAAGCTGACTGAGCTCGGGAAGAAGAAGGTAGGCGTGACGCGCGGCACCACGCAGGACAGCGCGCTGACCCGCCTGGCCGTGCCCGGCATGAACATCGTCCGCTTCGAGGACGATGCCACCTGCGCGCAGGCCCTGATCAGCAACCAGGTAGAAGCCATTGCCCTGCCCAATACCACCGGCAACGAGATCATGAAGGCGCGCGGCGCCGGCAAGTTCGACGCCAAGTTCGCGTTCTCGGTGCAACCCAATTCGATGGCCGTGCGCCGCGACGCCTTCGAGCTGCGCCAATGGCTCAACACCACCATCTCCTACGTCAAGCTTAACGGCGAACTCGACGCCATTGCGCAGAAGTGGACCGGCAAGTCGCTGCCCGCGCTGCAAGCGTTCTGAACCAGGCCGTCTGAGGCTGCGCGCCGGCGCCAGCCGGCGCGCCAGGAGACCCGCATGAACTACCAATTCGAATGGACCCCGGTGTTGTCGCAGCTGGATCGCTTCGCGGAAGGCGCGGCGATGACGCTGGCGCTCAGCTTCGGCTCGATCCTGCTTGGCACCGCGGTCGGCACCGCCGGCGCCATTGCCGCCGCTTTTGGCAGCCCCTGGCTGCAGCGTGCCACCAGGGCATATGTCGAAGCCATCCGCAACACGCCCTTCCTGATCCAGCTCTTCATCATCTTCTTCGGCTTGCCCACCGTTGGCCTGCAGATCGATGCCGTCACCGCCGCGGTGATTGCGATGACCGTCAACCTCGGCGCTTACTCGACGGAAATCATCCGGGCCGGTCTGCAGGCGGTGCACCGTTCGCAGCTTGAAGCCGCCGCCGCGCTGGGCATGACACGCTGGCAGCTGATCCGCCACGTCGCGCTGGTGCCGGCCTTCGAGAAGGTCTATCCGGCCCTGACCAGCCAGTTCACGCTGATGATGCTGACGTCGAGCGTGGTGTCGACGATCTCGGTGGAAGAGCTGACGGCGGTCGCCAGCCAGGTCGATTCGCAGACCTTCCGCACCTTCGAGAGCTACATCCTCGTCATGTTCATCTATATCGGGCTGGCACTGCTGCTGCGCGCCATGTTCGGGCTGATCGGCAACCTGGTGTTCAAGCGGCGCCGCGTGGTGGCGCGCGCACGAAAGCTGGCCCGCACAGCCCCGGTCATGCCGCTGGCGCAGGCGGATCTGACGGCAGCGGTTGCAGGGAGCGCGAAATGATCACCGAGTTTTCCTGGAATCATCTTGAAATCCTGCTGCTGGCGGCACGCTGGACGCTGTGGGTGACCCTGCTCGCCTTCGTCGGCGGCACGCTGGCCGGTTTCCTGGTGGCGCTGGCGCGTACCTCCAGAAGCCCGCTGCTGCGCCTGGCCAGCACGGCCTATATCCAGGTCGTGCAAGGGACGCCGGTGCTGATCGTGCTGTTCCTGAGCTACTACGGACTCTCCGTGCTCGGGCTCAAGCTGTCGCCGATGGTCGCGGCCATGCTGGCGATGTCGATCTACGCCAGCGCCTATCTTGGCGAGATCTGGCGCGGCTGCATCGAAGCCGTGCCGCAAGGACAGTGGGAAGCCAGCGAAGCGCTCGCCCTCACCCGCTGGCAGCAGCTGCGCCACGTGGTGCTGCCGCAGGCGGTACGGCTGGCCTTGCCGCCCACGGTGGGGTTCTCGGTCCAGCTGGTCAAGAACACCTCGATCACTTCCATCATCGGCGTCATCGAACTGACCCGCGCCGGCCAGCTGATCAACAACGCGACCTTCCAGCCCTTCGCGGTCTTCGTCGTCGTCGCACTTGTCTACTTCGCGCTCTGCTTCCCGCTTTCGGCGGCGGCCCGGCGCATGGAAAGGAGGTTCCATGTCAATCGTTGAAGCACAAGGCGTCCACAAGTCTTATGGCGCCGTCGAAGTCCTGAAGGGCGTGTCGTTTGCGATCGAGCCTGGCCAGGTGGTCGCCATCATCGGCCGCAGCGGCTCCGGCAAGAGCACCATGCTTCGTTGCCTGAACGGCCTGGAGACGATCAACGCCGGCAACATCACCGTCGCCGGGCACAAGCTGGATCACGACCGCAAGCGCTTGCTCGACCTGCGCCGCGACGTGGGCATGGTGTTCCAGAGCTACAACCTGTTTCCGCACCTGACCGCGGGCGAGAACATCGCGCTGGCGCCGTCCATCGTGAAGAAGATGGCCGCAAGCAAGATCGACGGCATCGTCGACCAGGTGCTGACCCAGGTCGGACTGCTCGACAAGAAGGACTGCTACCCCGAGCAACTGTCGGGCGGCCAGCAGCAGCGCGTGGCCATCGCCCGTTCGCTGGCGATGGAGCCCAAGGTGATGCTGTTCGACGAGGTCACCTCCGCGCTCGACCCCGAGCTGACGGCGGAAGTGCTTCGGGTCATGGAAACCCTGGCCGCCTCCGGCATGACCATGGTGCTGGTCACGCATGAGATGGAATTCGCGCGCCGCATGGCGCATACCACCATCTTCATGCACCAGGGCAAGGTGCACGAGGCGGGCCCGTCGCAGGCGCTGTTCGCGCAGCCGCGGACACCGGAACTGCAGCAATTCCTCAGCGCGGGAGCACTGAAATGAGCCAGTGGCAAGCAGATGGTGCTTCGCGCCCGCCGGTGCTGATCTCGCTGACGGCCTATGGCGCCGACCTCGCCCTTCGCGACGGGCAGGCTGCGCTCGCGCGGATTGCCGCGGCAGCCGGCGCGGACGGCGTGGAATTCCGCGGCGAACTCCAGCGCGGGCACAAGGATGAAGTCATTGAACAGCGCGAGGTCGCCCAGCAGCATGGGCTGAGCGTGGTCTGGTCCAGCCCGGAAGGCCTCTGGAATGACGCAGGCAGCCTCGATGCCGCCGCGCTCGACCGTGCCTTCACCACCGCGCTGGCGCTCGGTGCGACCCGGGTCAAGATGTCGCTTGGCGGCTATCGGGAAGGCATGGCGCTGGAAGCATTGCTTCCCTGGCTGCGGCACGATGGCATCGAACTGGTCGTGGAAAACGACCAGACCGCCCAGGCCGGCACCGTGCCGCCGCTGCGCGACTTCTTCGCGCGTACCAGGGCGCTCAGCAAGACCGTGCCGATGACCTTCGACATGGGCAACTGGCACTGGACCGGCGAAGACCCACTCGACGCCGCGCAGGTCCTCGGCGCCGGCGTCGGCTACGTGCACTGCAAAGGCGTGCAGCGCACGCCTGCCAAATGGATCGCGGTGCCGCTTGACCAGTCGGCGGCACCCTGGCGCAGCGTCTTGCGCCGCCTGCCCACGCACGTTGCGCGTGCGATCGAATTCCCGCTGCAAGGCGAAGATCTGGTGCAGGTCACGCGCGGTCATGTCGAACTGCTGCGTTCGGTGGAGGTCCCCGCATGAGCACCGATCTTGACGTAGTCACCCTGGGCGAGGCGATGCTGATGCTGGTCGCCGGCGAAGCCGGGCCGCTCGAAGGCGCGCAGACCTTCCACAAGCGCACCGCCGGTGCCGAGACCAACGTGGCCATCGGCCTGTCGCGCCTGGGCCTGAAGGTCGGATGGGCCAGCCGGTTGGGCGACGACTCGATGGCCCGCTACCTGCTCGGTGAAGTGCAGCGCGAAGGCGTGGATTGCAGCCAGGTGGTGTGCGCGCCCGGTGAACGCACCGGCTTCCAGTTCAAGGGCCGGGTCGACGACGGCAGCGATCCTCCCGTCGAATACCACCGCCGCGGCTCGGCGGCGAGCCGCATGAACCCGGAACACCTCGACGGCAGGTGGCTGCGGCGCTCGCGGCATCTGCACGTCACCGGCGTGTTCCCCGCGCTGGCCGCAGGCACGCAGGCTGCCACGCGCCAGGCCATCGCCACCATGCAAGCCGCCGGCCGCACGATCTCGTTCGATCCCAACCTGCGGCCCACGCTGTGGGCCACGCCCGAGTTGATGCGGGAGACGCTGAACGACCTGGCGCAGCAGTGCGACTGGGTGCTGCCCGGCATCGAAGAGGGCCGCTTTCTCACCGGCCACGCCGAGCCGGAACGCATTGCCGCCTTCTACCGTGCGCGCGGCGCCAGGCTGGTGGTGGTGAAGCTTGGAGCCGACGGCGCCTATTTCGATGGCGAAGGCGGCACCGGCCATGTCGAGGCATTCAGCGTCGAGCGTGTCGTCGACACCGTTGGTGCCGGCGATGGCTTTGCCGTGGGCGTGATCAGCGCGCTGCTGGAGGGCCGGTCAGTAAGCGACGCCGTCCGGCGCGGCGCCTGGATCGGCGCCCGCGCGGTGCAGGTGCGGGGCGATACCGAAGGCCTGCCGACCCATGCCCAGCTGGCGGCCGCCAGTTTGTGAAGCCACAGCAAGGATTACCCATGCGCAAGAATGTTCTGGTGTTCCGCCCGATTCCTGATGACCTGCTCGCCAGGATCGAGTCGGAACACGATGTGATCGTGGCCGACCCGCGCCAGCCGGCACAACGGCCGGCCTTCCGCGCCGCGCTGGCCAACGCCCATGGCCTGATCGGCTCCAGCGTGAAGCTCGGCGCCGTGGAACTGGCCGACGCCAGCCGGCTGGAGGTGATCTCGAGTATTTCGGTCGGAGTCGACAACTACGACCTTCCCTGCCTGCACCGGCGCGGCATCACCCTGTGCCATACGCCCGGCGTACTCACCGAGACCACCGCCGACACCGTCTTCGCGCTTATCATGGCCACGAGCCGCCGCCTGGTCGAGCTGGCGGCCCATGTGAGCGAAGGCCGCTGGACTGCCAATATCGGCGAAAGCCTGTTCGGCTGGGACGTCCACGGCAAGACCCTGGCGATCCTGGGCTTCGGACGCATCGGCCAGGCTGTGGCGCGACGCGCGGCGCTCGGCTTCGGCATGGAGGTGGTCTACGTCAACGAGACCGCCGCGGAGCCGCCCGACCTGGTGGGACGCGCCACCTGGACGGAACTCGACGATGCCTTGCACAGGGCCGATATCGTCGCCGTCACGCTGCCCCTGACCGACAGCACGCGTGGCCTGATGGGCCGGCGCGAGTTCGCGCTGATGAAGCCCGGCGCCATCTTTGTCAACGGCGCCCGCGGCCAGATCGTGCAGGAAGACGCGCTGCTTGCGGCGCTCGACAGCGGCCACCTGCGCGCGGCCGGGCTGGACGTCTTCGCCACCGAGCCCCTGCCTCAGGATTCACCGCTGCGCAGCCATCCCAAGGTGACAGCCCTGCCCCATATCGGCTCGGCCACGCATGAGACCCGGCGTGCCATGGCCGATCTCGCTACGCGCAACCTGCTGGACGCGCTCGCCGGACGGCAACCCGTCGCGCGCTTCGACCTGGCGGCCTTTGCCGTCCAGGCAGCCGCCTGATTTTCCCCGCAAGGACACCCCGCAATGCCCGGTTCCATTCCCACGCTGTGCGGCTCGATCATGGGCGAGCCCTTCACCTTCAATGTGCGCATCCACAATGCCGCCTACCGGGCGCTCGGGATCGACTACACCTTTGTGTGCTTCGGGGTGCAGGACGTGCCCGGCGCCGTGCAATCGATCCGCTCGCTCGGCGTGCGCGGCATGAATGTCTCGATGCCGCACAAGCAGGCCGTGATCGCGCACCTCGACCATCTCGACGAGACCGCCCGCGCCATCGGCGCGGTCAACACCATCAACAATATCGATGGCGTGCTGACCGGCTACAACACCGACTGCATCGGCGCCGTCCGGGCATTCCGGGAGGTGACGGAAGTGGGCGGCAAGCGCATTGCGCTGCTGGGCGCGGGCGGCGCGGCGCGGGCGATGGCCTATGGCCTGCGCGAGGCCGGCGCCAGGGTGACCGTGTTCAACCGCACCGCCGCGCGCGGCGAGGAACTGGCCGCCGAGCTTGGCCTGCGCTTTGGCGGCGGGCTGACGGACTTCCGCGCGGCGGATTTCGACATGCTCGCCAACGCGACCGCCGCCGGCTTTCGGGCCCCCGATGTCAACCCGGTCGCCGGACAGCTCGCCGCACACCTGATCGTCATGGACGCTGCGTTCATCCCGGTCAGGAGCAAGCTGATCCGCGATGCCGCCGCGCTTGGCTGCCGCACCATCGACGGCACGCGCATGATGCTGCACCAGGCGTGCGCCCAGGTCGAGTTCTACACCGGCTGCGCACGCGCGCCGATCGAGGCGATGGAGACGGCGCTGCTTGAGGACATTGCGCGCCTGTCTTGAGCCCCTCTGCCGCCCTTGGCCCTTCTGGACCGATGCGGACGCACTGCCTCACTTGCTGAGGTTGGTCTTCGCCACCAGTGCCTTCATCACCGCGTTGTCTGCCGCGATCATCGCCTTGAACGTCGCCGCGTCGGCATAGGCAATGCCCAGGTTCTGCCGGCGCAGTGCTGCCACGAAGACCGGATCCGCCACCGCTTTGCGGCTGGCGGCCGCCAGGGTTTCAAGCACTTCGGGTGGCGTGCCTTTGGGCGCGGCCAGCCCGCGCCATGTGCCGATCGAGAGGTCGATACCGCGCTCACGCAGCGTCGGAACGCTCTCGAAACCCCTGACACGCTGCTCGGCCATCACCGCGAGCGTCTTCACCTTGCCTGCGGCCACATAGGCCGATACCTCGGCGGGACTGACGGCCACCGCGTCGATGTGCCCGCCCATCAACACCACCAGGGCCGGCGCGGCACCGGAGAACGGCACATGATTGAACCTGACGTGCACCTTGTCTTCCAGCGCCGTCGCCGCCAGGTGCCAGATCGAGCCCGGGCCGGAATTCCCGACCTGCACCTCCCCCGGGTGCGCCTTGGCGAATTCCAGGAACGCCTCGATGGTGTTCCAGCGCGAGTCGGCCTTGACCGTGATCGCGGACGGATCGGCATTCAGGCGCGCGATCGGCACCAGCTCGGCGGCGTCGAGGGTGGTCGGCCCGAGATGCGGGACGATCACGGCTTCGGCGATGATGATGCCGAGCTTGTAGCCATCCGGCTTGGCGCGGGCCACATCCGTCATGCCGATGGCACCGCTGGCCCCTGGCTTGTTCACCACAGTCAGCGGCTGCGGCAGATACTTTCGCATGGCTTCGCTGAAAGCCCGCGCAACCGTGTCGGTACCACCGCCCGCCGCGCTCGGGACCACGAGTTCGACAGGATGATCCGGGTAGGGCGCCGCGCGCGTCTGGCCGACGACGGCAAGTGAGGCTAGCAGGGCGGCCATGTGAAACAGCTTGCGGGGCGATCGCATCTATGGCTCTCAATTCAGGGGGGGCGGAGAAGTTGATTCCGTGGGGGGAAGGCTCGGACACACGATGTGAAAGACCATCGCATTCCGGGTATGGGTTCTTGTCCGAGAGCGCGGATTTTGCCGAAGCCGTTGGAAGGGACGGGTTGGTATGCATCGGGCCTACCGCGGCTTCGATCCGGCGCATGGGCGACAAGGTCAGCGCCAAACGCGCCATGATCGAAGCCGGTGTCCCCGGCGTTCCGGGCTCCGAGGGCGCACCGACAGATTCTACGCCAGCCCCCCTGATGGAAGAGACCTGCGCGCTCGTCGACCGCACAGTCGAAGCCGGCGAGAGAGTGGGTTGCTTACCTCCGTGTCGGTTCAGTGCGGTGAACGCCGGAGAGCGCGGCGTGCCAGGCGCGCAGCTTGCCGACAGCGGTACGCTGGTTCGCTAACGGGCTGACTCCTTCCTTGCCGCACGCGTGCGAGCGGCCTTGCGGGCCGCTTCGGAGCGACCGGCAGCTCCCTTGGTGCTGGCGGCCTTCTTCGCGGCAGCCGAGCGATCGGTCGCCGTGCGCTTGCTTGCCGCGCTCTTGGCCTGGGCAGACAGCGCCTTGGGAGAAGCGCCGGCGGTGCTCTCGCGCTTGAGTGCCTTGAGCGCAGCCTGGGACCGCTTGGCCGTGCTTTCTGAACTCGCCCGTCGCGGTGCGGCCTTGGCGGCAGCAGCCTTGGTTTCCGCCTTGGTCGCACCCTTCTTCGGCGGCACATCGACGCCAGCGCGGCGTGCCTCCGACAAACCGATCGCTATGGCCTGCTTGGCCGAGCGCACGCCGTGCTTACCTTTTCGCACGGCTTCGATCTCGTCGTGAACGAAATGGCCGGCCTGGGTGGTCGGCGACTTGCCTGCTCTCTTGTCTGCCCTGGCTTGGGCAATGCTCGATGCCCTTGGCATGGTCGTCTCCATGGCAGCCGCGGTCATCCGGCACGGGCCATGGCAGATGCAATGTCCGCGGCACTGTTCAGGGCCCGCCATCTGCCGGCGGGTTAAAAAATCCCTTGCAAATGTCGTTCCAGGCGTGCAACTGGCGCGCCACCGCCACTCATAGAGGCGACGGTTGTACTGCCGCGTGCGAAATCTGCACACCTTTGGCCAAATCTACCCTGCGAGACGCGGTCTACACCAGGCAACGCGGCGCCTGGAATTCGATTACGTCCTTGATGACATCGCGCATCTCCGTGATCAGCACGCGCGCGTCGTCGCGACGCCATTGCACGACATAGTGCAGCGGTTCCAGCGCGCCGCCCTTCTTCAGGATCTGCAGCACCCCGCGCGCTTCCAGCGCTTCGGCCCACTGCTTTGGCATGAAGGCGAAACCCAGCCCCTCCGCCACCATGCCGACCACGGCGCCCCAGCTGTTGCACACCAGGCGACGGTTGACCGCCATGCCACGGGTGGCCAGCCACTGGTCGAGTACCCGGGTGCCGCCCGCGCCGACCGGCAGGGACAGCAGCAATTGCTCCGCCATCAGCCGCCGCGGATCGTCGGTGCCGGTCTGGTCGATAAAAGACTCGCTCGCGACCCAGACAAAATCGACCTGTGCGATCCGTTCCGACGCAAGGCTGCTGCGCGAAGACGGCCCGGCGATCACCGCGAGGTCGAGTTCGCCATCTTCCAGGCGCTGCTCCAGCACTTGACCGATATCGACGTAAGGCTCGAGCTGAAGCTCGGGGTGCCGGATGGCCGTCTGCCGTACCAGCCGGGGCAGCCAGGTCAGGCCGCTCAGTTCGCCCAGGCCCACGCGGCAACGGCCTTGCAGGCCACGGCTCTGCCCCGCTGACTGCTGCAACTCGGCGGCAACCCGCAGCAGTTCGCGGATACGCGGCAGCATCTGCTCGCCCTGCGCCGTCAGTTCGGCGCGGCGGCCGCTTCGGTCGAACAGCTGCACGCCGAGGGAGGTTTCGAGCTCGGCCACCCTTTTGGACAGCGAAGACACGGACAGGTGGCAGCGCTCGGCGGCTACCGAGAAGTTGAGGCAGGTCGCGGCCCAGTAGAAGGCTTCGAGTTGCTTGAGGGTCATGGAATCCGCGCCGCGGGCGGCGATTATCAGTTTCCTAAAAGCGAAATTATAGCTTCATTATTTTTCGCTTTTATCGATTCCTTGCGGTTGCTAGATTGAAGCCTCGTCGTCGCCCTGCCCCCCTATATCGATCATGTCAGCTCTTCATGCCCCTGCTGCAGACAACGCCGCTGACCGCGCCACAAATGCCGTCAGCACCGCTTCCGCGCCGCGCGTGACGACCGCGACCGCAAGCGGCGCAGGCACCTTGCGCAGGCAAGTGCTTTCGCTAAACGACCTTGAACCGCTCGCCCGCCGCCGCCTGCCCCGGCCGCTGTACGCCTATGTCAGCGGTGCGGTGGAGGACAGCGTCTCGCTGGCGGAGAACCGCCGCGCCTTCGCCAAGATCGCGCTGCGGCCGCGCGTGCTTGCCGGCGTGGCCACGCGCGAACTCGGCTTCGAGCTGTTCGGCCGGCGCTATGCCGCCCCGTTCGGCATTGCGCCCATGGGTATTGCCGCGCTGTTCGCTTACCGCGGCGATATCGTGCTGGCGCAGGCCGCGCAGCAGGCCGGGGTGCCGGCGATCATGAGCGGTTCATCGCTGATCCGGCTGGAAGAAGTGATGGCAGCCGCGCCCGGCACCTGGTTCCAGGCCTACCTGCCCGGCGACATGGCGCAGATCGACGGGCTGTTGTCGCGCGTCGAGGCGGCAGGCGTCGGGACGCTGGTGATCACCGTCGATACGCCCGTTGCGGGCAATCGCGAGAACAACGTGCGCGCTGGCTTCTCGACGCCGCTGCGCCCGAGCGCAAGCCTGGCATGGCAAGGCATCACGCACCCGCGCTGGCTGCTCGGCACCTTTGCGCGCACGCTGCTGCGGCACGGCATGCCGCATTTCGAGAACGCCTATGCGCACCGCGGCGCGCCCATCCT
Source organism: Cupriavidus necator N-1 (assembly GCF_000219215.1). Classification (NCBI taxonomy): domain Bacteria; kingdom Pseudomonadati; phylum Pseudomonadota; class Betaproteobacteria; order Burkholderiales; family Burkholderiaceae; genus Cupriavidus; species Cupriavidus necator. The sequence continues at coordinate 1,892,375 of NC_015723.1, forward strand.
GTCGTCGCGCGTGCTGCGCGACTTCTCCGACCGCGCACATTTCACCTGGACGCACCTCGAAGGCATCCGCCGGCGCTGGAAAGGCACGCTGGTGGTCAAGGGCATCCTGACCGCGGAAGACGCGCTGCTGGCGCGCCGCCACGGCGTGGACGGGATCATCGTCTCGAACCATGGCGGCCGGCAACTGGACGGCGCCATCGCGCCGCTGCGCGTCCTGCCCGAGATCGTTCACGCCGTGCCCGATCTGCCGGTGATACTCGACAGCGGCGTACGCCGCGGCACCGACGTGATCAAGGCGCTCGCGCTCGGCGCGCGTTGCGTCTTTGTCGGACGGCCGTTCGCCTATGCGGCGACGGTCGGGTCCACCCCCGGCGTGGCGCACGCCATCGACTTGTTGCAGGCCGAGATCTCGCGCGATATGGCGATGCTCGGCCTGCTCCGGCTGGCAGACATCGGCCCTGCCTGCATCCGTCCTGCCGCTTCACTACCCCACATGCCCCCTCACCCGGAGACTTATCGATGAGCACGCTTCACGGCTTCCGCATCCACCCCAAGCCGGCGCCGACCGTCAGCAACGCGCTGCTGGAACGCTACGGCAGCTTCCCGGTGGCCAATGTCAGCGACGCAATGAGCCGCACCGTCGGCACCACGCGGCTGCGGCCCTATCACCGGCGCGATGGCGTCATGGCCGGCCGCGCCCTCACCGTGCGCACGCGCCCGGGCGACAACCTGATGGTGCACAAGGCCCTCGACCTCTGCGGACCCGGCGATGTGATCGTCGTCGATGCCGGCGGCGCCGGTCCCAATGCCATCATCGGCGAGATCATGCTGGCGCTGGCGATCGCGCGCGGCGCAGCGGGCTTCGTCATCGACGGCCTGATCCGCGACAGCGATACGATCGGCAAGGAGACGTTGCCCGTCTATGCGCGCGGGGTCTCGCACCGCGGTCCTTACAAGGACGGTCCCGGCGAATTGCATGTACCCGTCTGCATCGACGGCATGGTGGTGCGCCCCGGTGACCTGGTGCTGGGCGACGGCGACGGCCTGCTGGTCGTTGCGGCCGAGGATGCCGAGGAAATCGCCGCGCGCGTGGAGAACGTACAACGCACCGAAGCAGCGGTGCTCGAGTCGATCGCGCAAGGTCGCGCCGATCGGAGCTGGGTCGAGCGCACGCTGCGCGAAAAGGGGGTGGCCGTATGAACGCGCCCGTCCTGCCGATGCCTGCCGCCGGCACGGTGGTCCGTTTCGACCACTGGCTGGACGCGGCCTTTGACCGCATCATTACGGCCACGCCAGGCCTGACGCTGCATACCTGCGCCCGCGAAGGCGCCGACGCGGCCGCGTGGGACCGGCTGTCCGGCGCTCATGTCTACCAGATCTCGGCCGCCAAGGACGAGATCCCGCGCCGCTGGTTCGCCGACGCCGCGCTGCTGGCGCGCTGCCCGAACCTGCTGGCGGTGTCGTCCAGCGGCTCCGGCTGCGACACCATCGACATCGATGCCTGCACCGAGGCCGGCGTCGCGGTGCTCAACCAAGCCGGCGGCAACGCCGACTCGGTGGCGGAAATGACGCTGGGCCTGATGCTCGCGGTACTGCGCCGCATCGCCGAATCCGACCGCAGCCTGCGCGCGCACAACTGCGAGAGCCGTGAGGACCTGATGGGCCACGAACTGCGCGGCCGCACGCTCGGCCTGGTCGGCGTGGGCCACGCCGGCCGCCGCGTCGCCGCACTCGGCCGCGCCTTCGGCATGCGCGTGATCGGGTGCGACCCGGCGCTGGATGCAGCGGAGCTGGCCGCGCGCGGCGCACAGGCGGTGTCGTTCGAGGAATTGCTGCGCAGTGCCGACGTGGTCTCGCTGCATTGCCCGCGCGACGCCACCACGCTGCGCATGATGGATGGCGCCGCCTTCGCCGCGATGCGGCCGGGCAGCATCTTCGTCAGCACCGCGCGCGGCGGCATCCACGATGAGGGCGCGCTGCATGCGGCGCTGGCCAGCGGCCATCTTGCCGGCGCCGGTCTGGACGTGTGGGAACAGGAGCCGCCACCACGCTCCCACCCCTTGCTCGCGCTGGACAACGTCGTCGCCACCTTCCACACCGCTGGCGTTACTCACGAGGCACGACGCAGGAACGCCGAACTGGCCGCCACTCAAATCGTCACGCTCCTGGCCAGTGGCGAGCGGCCCGAGCGGCTGGTCAACCCCGAAGTCTGGCCGCGTGCGCAACAGCGCATCGCGGCAGCGTTGCAGGCTGCCGCCGTGTCATCGGTCACACCTTAGCCCGCAATTCCGCGGACTATTCTTTACACATAACACGCTGGCATACCAGACCGGCGAGGAGACACCAACCATGCACCCGACCCAAGACCAATGGCGCCGGCGCTTTCCCCTTCGCCTGGTCGGCGCGCTCGCACTGGCGTGCGGCCTCGCCGCCACGGCCGGCGCCAGGGCAGAGGCGCCCTATCCCAACCGCCCTATCCAGATGATCGTGGCCTACGGTCCCGGGGGCGGGACGGACCTGGTGGCACGCCTGCTGGCCCGCCACCTCGAGAAGCAACTCGGCGGCGCCACGGTGGTGGTACAGAACAAGCCCGGCGCGGGCGGCGCCATCGGCTTCGCTGAACTGGCACGGTCCGCGCCGGACGGCTACACCATCGGCTTTATCAATACGCCGAACCTGCTAACCATTCCCATCGAGCGCAAGACCACCTTCACCTGGCGCAGCTTCGACCTGATCGGCAACCTGGTCGACGATCCGGGCGGCTTCACGGTACACAACGGCAATCGCATTGACTCGCTGGCCGCGCTGGTGCGCCATGCCAAGGCGCATCCGGGAGAGGTGTCAGTCGGCACCACCGGCGTCGGCTCGGACGACCACCTTGCCATGCTGCTGTTCGAGAAGGCCGCGGGCGTCAAGCTGACCCATGTCGGCTACAAGGGCGCAGGCGACGTCCGCGCGGCGCTGGTCGGGCAGCAGCTCACCATCGGAGCCATCAACGTGGGCGAAGCGCTGCAGTACCAGAAAGGCGGCTCGCCGATCAAGTTCATCGGCCAGATGGGCGCAACACGGGCAGCACTGGCCCCGAACGTGCCCACCTTCCGCGAACAGGGCTTCGACATCGAGCTGGCTTCGCTGCGCGGCCTGGCGGCGCCCAAGGGCCTGCCTGAGCCGGTAAGGAAGAAGCTGGTGGATGCCATGGCGCGTGTGGTCGCCGATCCGCAGTTCCGCCTGCAGGCCGAGGCGATGTATGCGCCGCTGCGCTACCTCGCGCCAGCGGCCTACAGCGCGGAGCTGGAGCGCGGCGAGGCGGGCTTCCAGAAACTGTGGAAGGAGATGCCGTGGCAGGAAAACTGAGCGTGCTGGCGGCTATCGGTTAGTGCTCTTTGCAGGCTTGCGCCCGGCATCCTTGCGTCGCCTCAGCGAGGCGTCATCTGCTGGCAATGCGGGGATCGCCGGATACTGATCGAAGGTCTGCTTGACGAGCTGCCGCAACCAGACGATCGCGGGATCGTGGTGAAAGCGCGGGTGCCAGTACTGGCTCAACGCGAACGATGGCAAGGCAACCGGCGGTTTCACCACGCGCACCACGCCATATCGGCTGAAGACGTTGGCGAGCTCCTCGGGCACGGTGGCGATCAGGTCCGGCTCCCGGTCCATCAGCAGCGGCACGCTCAGGAAGTGCGGTGTGTAGACATAGACGCGCCGCTTCAGTCCGTGGCTCTCAAATGCGGCGTCATAGGCCGGGCTCGAGCGCCCCGCCAGGCTGACCGCAATGTGCGGCATGGTCTCAAACTGCTCGACAGTCAGCGTGTCGCCAACCGTCTTGTTGCGGCTGCTGACGATGGTCACGAATCCATGCATGAACAGCTGCTGCTGGAACAACGCCTCGGGTGCGGTACGCACTGAGCCGAGCACCAGATCCGCCTCGCCCGAGGCGAGCAGCGCCTCGATCTGCGGCATCGGTACCTGCAAGGTGCGCAGCGAGCAGCGCGGCGCGATGGCGCGCAGGCGCTGCATCAGCGGCGGCAGGAATACAAGCTCGCCCATGTCCGTCATGCATAGCGTGAACGTGCGCTGCATGGTCGCCGGGTCGAAGCTCGACTGCGGCAGCACGCGCGTCTGCATGGTCGTCATGACGTCGAGGATCGGCCCGGCCAGGCCCTCGGCCTTGGTCGTCGGCGTCATCCCGTGCGCGGTCTTGACAAACAGCGGGTCATCGAAATAGCTGCGCAGCCGGTTCAGCGCATGGCTCATCGCGCTTTGCGTCAGGCCTAGCTGCTCGGCCGCACGCGTCACATTGCGCTCGCGGAGCATGGCGTCGAACACGGCAAGCAGGTTGTAGTCGAACGGAGCGTTATGCACGGCGTACATCCTTACTATGTTCTGCATGCGATTGACGCATAGTGAGCCCCTGCCTAATCTCCTGTCAAGGCGGCCCCAGAGAGGCCGAAAATCGATACAGGAGACAGAGGATGTTTGTCAGGAACACCTGGTATGTGGCGGGCTGGGACAAGGAAGTCGGGGCCAGCGACCTGTTCAGCCGGACCATCATCGGCATCCCGGTGCTGATGTATCGGGCCGAAGACGGAACGCTGGTGGCGATAGAAGACCGCTGCTGCCACCGCGGTGCGCCGCTGTCGGTGGGTCGGCGCGAAGGCGACTGCGTGCGCTGCATGTACCACGGGCTCAAGTTCGATCCCACCGGCCAATGCATCGAAGCGCCGGCGCAGCAGCGGATCCCGCCGCAAGCGCGCGTGCGGACCTTCCCCGTGGTCGAGCGCAATAGCTGGATCTGGATCTGGATGGGTGACGCGGAAGCGGCTGATCCGGCGCTGATCCCTGACACCCACTGGTTGGACGACCCGGCGTGGCGCAGCCTCGATGGCTACATCCACTACGACGTCAACTACCTGTTGATCGCAGACAACCTGCTGGACTTCTCGCACTTGCCGTTCGTGCATCCCACCACGCTTGGGGGCAGCGAGGACTACGCGGGCGTGCAGCCGACGGTCGAGCGTCTCGAAGATGGCGTGCGCATTACCCGCTGGACCATCGATACCGAGGCCCCGCCATTTGCGAAGCAGGTCAAGGACTGGCCGGGAAAGGTCGACCGCTGGAACATCTACAACTTCACGCTGCCGGCAATCCTGCTGATGGACTCCGGCATGGCGCCGACCGGGACCGGGGCACAGGAAGGCAGGCGCATCGACGCCGCGGAATTTCGCGGCTGCCAGGCACTGACGCCGGAAACCGAGAACTCCACGCACTACTTCTTTGCCCATCCGCATAACTTCGCGATCGACCAGCCGGAGGTCACCCGGTCCATCCACCAGGCCGTAGTGGCCGCGTTCGACGAGGACCGCGACATCATCACCGCGCAGCAGCGCTCGCTGGCACTCGCGCCCGACTTCAAGATGATACCGTTCTCCATCGACGCGGCCCTGTCCCAGTTCCGCTGGGTGGTCGCGCGCCGGCTGGAAGAAGAAGCCGCCCAGCGTGGGCGGGTGCGGCAACTAAAGGAGGCATGACGTGATGGAACTGGTTGTCACCGGATTGCGCACGGAAGCGGAGGGCGTGCTGGGCGTTGAGTTGCGCTGCCCGTCGCGTGCAGCGCTGCCAGGCTTTGATCCCGGCGCACACGTCGACGTGGCGCTTCCCAACGGCCTGACGAGGCAGTACTCGATTGCCAGTTCGGCTGCCGATATCGGACGCTATTGCCTTGGCATCGGCCTGGCGCCGGCATCCCGCGGCGGATCGCGCTATGCACATGAGCAACTGCGAGTGGGCGATCGCCTGCAGGTCGGCGCGCCGCGATCGTTGTTTCGCCTGGAAACGTCCGCGCCAGGACATCTGTTTATTGCGGGCGGTATCGGCATCACACCGATCCTCAGCATGATCCGCTGGTGCGTCGAGCATGGACGCGAGTGGCGCCTGTTGTACTGCGTGCGCTCGCGCGGCGGCGCCGCCTACCTCGATCGGCTTGCGTCCCATGCCGATCGCGTTGTCGTGCATGCCGATGACGAGCATCGCGGCGAACGGGTCGACCTGGGCGCTGCGCTGCGTGAGATGCCTGCCGGCTGGCACGTGTACTGTTGCGGCCCGGGACCGATGATGAACGCCGTGTCGGATTGTGGCCGGGCGGCCGGGATCGAGTCCGGCGCCGTACACTTCGAACGCTTCGGCGCCGATGCCGACCGGAGCGACAAACCAGACGGCGCGTTCGAAGTCAGCTTGCTGCGGCATGGCGGGCGTTTCACCATCCCCGCCGGCGACAGCATCCTGTCCGTGCTGGAAGCGAATGGCCTGTGCCTGCCCTCAGCGTGTCGCGAAGGCCTGTGCCGGAGTTGCGAAGTTCCGCTCCTTGCCGGCGCCGCGGACCATCGCGACTATGTACTGAGCGAGGACGAGCGGGCCGCGAACCGGTCCATCCTGATCTGTGTTTCCCGGGCGCAAGGCGCAGAGCTGGTGCTGGATCTCTGACGACTGGGAGACCGCGGAAGAAAAAACGACCCGCTCGAAGGCGGGTCGCAAGGTCCAGGAGACCACGGAAGCAAAACCTCAGAACGACCGCGGCATCCCCAGGATGTGCTCGCCGACGTAGGAAAGAATCAGGTTGGTCGAAATCGGCGCCACCTGATAGAGCCGGGTCTCGCGGAACTTGCGCTCGACGTCGTACTCCGCCGCGAAGCCAAAGCCGCCGTGATACTGCAGGCAGGCGTTAGCCGCTTCCCACGACGCGTCCGCGGCCAGCAGCTTCGCCATATTGGCTTCGGCGCCGCAGGGCTGGTGCGCGTCGAACAGCTTCGCCGCCTTGAACCGCATCAGGTTGGCCGCTTCCACGTTGACGAAGGCCCTGGCGATAGGGAACTGCACGCCCTGGTTCTGGCCAATCGGCCGGCCGAAGACGACGCGCTCGTTGACGTACTTGGTCACCTTGTCGATAAACCAGTAGCCGTCGCCGATGCATTCGGCGGCAATCAGCGTGCGCTCGGCGTTGAGGCCGTCGAGGATGTACTTGAAACCCTTGCCCTCCTCGCCGATCAGGTTCTCCGCCGGGATTTCCAGGTTGTCGAAGAACAGCTCATTGGTCTCATGGTTGACCATGTTGATGATGGGCTGGACCGTCAGGCCCTTGCCGATGGCCTCGCGCAGATCGACCAGGAAGATCGACATGCCTTCCGACTTCTTCTTGCACTCGGCAAGCGGCGTGGTGCGGGCCAGCAGGATCATCAGGTCCGAATGCTGGACGCGCGAGATCCACACCTTCTGGCCATTGACGACATACTTGTCGCCCTTGCGCGCGGCGGTAGTCTTGATCTTGGTCGTGTCGGTGCCCGTGGTCGGCTCGGTCACGGCCATCGATTGCAGGCGCAGTTCGCCGCTGGCGATCTTGGGCAGGTACAGCTTCTTCTGCTCGGCCGAGCCATGGCGCAGCAGCGTGCCCATGTTGTACATCTGGCCGTGGCAGGCGCCCGAATTGCCGCCGGCACGGTTGATTTCCTCCATGATGACGGACGCCTGGGTCAGGCCTAGGCCCGAGCCGCCGTACTCCTCCGGGATCAGCGCGGCCAGCCAGCCGGCCTGGGTCAGCGCGCTAACGAATTCCTCGGGATAGCCCCGTACTTCGTCAACCTTTCGGAAGTATTCCGATGAGAACTGGCCGCACAGATCGCGCACGGCCTCACGGATTTCCTGGTATTCATCGATTCTGTTCTGCACAGCCTGGTCTCCAGCAACTTTGGGGTTAGTTCAGTTCAGCGGTCGCGCTCATCGCGAGGGCGCCATCTTCATGGCGGACCCACAACTCGACGGTCTTGCCGTCCTCGCTGCGCTTGCCGCAGACGAAAATGCGCTGGGGCACGAAGGTCGGCCGCACGCCCCGGAACGAGAAGGTCTTGACCACTGCGTCCGGCAGGTTCGTGCGCACCAGTTCCAGCATCAGCAGTGCCAGCAGCGGGCCGTGGACGATCAGGTCCGGATAGTGCTCGACCGCGGTCACGTACTGCTTGTCGTAATGGATGCGATGGCCGTTGAAGGTCAGCGCGGAGAAGCGGAACAGCAGGACGGGATCGGTCGCCACCTCGTGCACCCATTCTTCGCCCGTCGGCGCCCGCACCGCTTCCGGTGCGGGCGCGTTCGGCGATGCGCTCTCGCGGTAGACGATGTCGTGCTCTTCGGTAACCGCCAGTCCATTGCCGCCGTAGTACTTGTGCTCGACCGTCACAAAGGCGAGCGATCCGCTACGTCCGCTCTTGGCGCTGACATCGAGGATGCGCGACACCTTCGAGGCGGCATCGCCGATGCGCAGCGGCTGGTGGAACCACAGGCGGCCGCCGGCCCACATGCGGCGCGGCAGCGGCACCGGCGGCAGGAAGCCGCCGCGGCTGGCATGGCCATCGGCACCAATCTCGGATTGCCGGTGCAGCGGCAGGAAATAGAGCCAGTGCCAGAGCGGCGCAATGGCATCGCCGCGAACGGGTGCCCGCTGATCGTAGTCCAGGGTCGCCGCGAGCGCCTTGACGGGATATGCCGTGATCTCGTCCTGGCTTTCCGCCGTCCTGCCAATCCATTCCTTCAGCTTCACAACGTCCATCACATCTCTCTAGTCTTGATTGCCTGGCTTCCACTATGCACGCTGCCGCCGCAGCTTCCAATTCGAAAGTTCGGAACGAGCCATTCGCTTGGACGGAAAGCACGTACCCTTCCGGAATGAGGTCAGATGGCGCCTTCCGTGCGCAGCCGCGACACGTCGTCGCCGGTGTAGCCGAGCTCGCGCAGGATGTGCTCGCTGTGCTCACCCAGCGCCGGGATGGCGTCCATGCGCGGCTCGAACGCATTCGGCATGCCGGGCGGCAGCAATGCCGGGATCACGCCCACGGGAGAGCGGACCGATGTCCAGCGCTCGCGTGCCTTGAGTTGCGGGTGGTTCCAGACCTCGCGCATATCGTTCATGCGGGCGTTGGCGATCTGGGCACGCTCCAGCCGCTCGACCACATGGTCGATGTCCAGCGCGGCGAAGGCGTCGGTGATGATCTGCGTCAACTCGACGCGGCTCCTGGCGCGCAGGGAGTTGGTGACGAAGCGCTCGTCGCTCGTCAGCTCCGGCCGTTCCAGCACCACCCGGCAGAAGGCCTCCCACTCGCGCTCATTCTGCAGGCCGAGAATGATGGTCTTGCCATCGCCTGCCGTGAACGGGCCATAGGGGAAGATGGTCGCGTGCGAGGCGCCCGCGCGCGGCGGCGGCGTGGCGCCGTCGAAGGCGTAGTAGAGCGGATAGCTCATCCACTCGACCATGCTTTCCAGCATCGAGACATCGATATGGGCACCCTTGCCCGTCTTGCCGCGCTGCAGCAGCGCCGCCAGGATATTGGTGTAGGCGTACATGCCGGCTGCGATATCCGCGATCGAGCAGCCTGCCTTGGATGGGCTTTCCGGGGTGCCCGTGATCGAGACGAAGCCGGACTCCGCCTGGATCAGCAGGTCGTAGGCCTTCTTGTCCCGATACGGGCCGTCGTTGCCATAGCCAGAGATGTCGCAGACAACGATGCCGGGATAGCGCTGGGACAGCGCTTCATATGACAGCCCAAGCCGGTCGGCGGCGCCCGGCGCCAGGTTCTGCACCAGCACGTCCGCCTTGTCCAGGATCTTCTGCAGGATGGCGGGGGCCTCTTGGTGCTTCAGGTCCAGCGCCAGGCTTTCCTTCGAACGGTTGGTCCAGGCAAAGTGCGAGGACATGCCGTCCACTCTTTCGTCATAGCCGCGGGCAAAGTCGCCGACCTTGGGCCGCTCGATCTTGATCACGCGCGCGCCCAGGTCCGCGAGCTGGCGGGTGCAGAATGGCGCAGCGATTGCATGCTCCAGGGAAACCACGGTAATGCCATCGAGGGGACGCATAGCAGCCTTTTCGGGGGGGGAGGATTGCGTTCGAACTGCCTTGGCGGCAACGAACGACTGAGATTCAGTTGGCGATGCAATTCGCCTCTGAGCAAGTCTCGCAGCGACGCAGGCTTGGGTAAATCTCGTTTTCTCGAAGCAGCCGTTCGTCTGCGCCGAAAACACCGAAGACCTGCCGGTTTGCGACATATTTGACGCCTTGGTAAAGTTCAGGAGAAGGAGCACATATGCATTTCGACTTTGCCGACCTGAGGCTGTTTGCACGCATCGCCGAGGAGGAAAACCTGTCGCGCGGGGCGCGCAAGGCATTTCTGTCGCCCGCCGCAGCCAGCGCGCGGCTCAAGGCGCTGGAGGACCAGCTAGGCACCCGCCTCTTCTATCGCGAGAGCAAGGGCCTGGCCCTGACCCCGGCCGGCGAGCGCCTGCTGCGGCATACCCGGGTGATCGAGCGCCAGTTCGAGCATGTCAAAAGCGAGTTCGAGGAATACGCCAAGGACTCGGTCGGTCATATCCGCATCTTTGCGAACACCACCGCCGTGACGGAGTTCATGCCAGAGGTGCTGGCGCGCTTTATGTCAGAGCGCCCCGCCGTCACCGTCGACCTGCAGGAACGCCTGACGCGGGACATCATCCGCGGCGTGCTGGACGGCAGCGCGGACCTTGGCATCATCTCCGGACCGCTGAACTCGGAAGGGCTGGAGGTCATCCATTTCAGTACGGACAAGCTGGTTCTGGCCACACCGGTCGGCCATCCGCTGACGCAGAAGCCGAACCTCGCTTTTGAAGACACGCTCGACTATGAGCATGTCAGCCTGCATGAAGGCAGCACCCTGCACGCCTTTCTTACCGAGCTGGTCCGCGACCAGCGGCGCAAGCTGCAGATCCGCATCCAGATCCGCAGCTTTGAAGCCATGTGCCGGATGATCGAGGCTGGCGTCGGCATTGGCGTGGTGCCGTTATCGGCCGCGTTGCGCCACCGGCAGACGATGAAGATCGAGATCATCGAGTTGCACGAACCGTGGGCGCTGCGGGAGCGTGCGGTGATCGTGCGGGAACTGGAAGGCCTGCCCGGCTGCGCGAAGGCGCTGATCGACGAACTGATCGAGGTGGCACAGGCAGCGGGCGGGAGCCCTGAGAACGCACTGTCATAACGCGTTTCACCACCCCTCTCCCATAAATGGGAGAGGGGTGAAAACAAGCGGCCCCCGCCACAGGCTTCGGTAAAACACAATCAGCGGATCATGAACGGATTACCCGTAGCCGCTCCCGTATTGATCCACACACTCTTGGTCTGCAGGTACGACTCGATGGCAGCGATGCCGTTTTCACGGCCGAGGCCCGAGTCCTTGTACCCGCCGAACGGCGACATAAAGCTGACCGCGCGATAGGTATTGACCCAGACCGTGCCCGCCTGGATCTTCTCCGACATGCGGAAGGCACGACCGATGTCGGATGTCCAGACCCCCGCTCCAAGCCCATAACAACTGTCATTGGCAATCGCGATGGCGTCGGCTTCGTCCCTGAACTTCAGGATGGACAGCACCGGCCCGAACACCTCCTCCTGCGCGATGCGCATCTTCGGCGAGACCCTGGCAAAGATGGTCGGCTCGACAAACCATCCGTCGCCGCAGGACGCCGGCTTGCCGCCGAGCAGCAGCTCCGCCCCTTCGTCCTGCGCGATCTGGATATACGACAGCACCTTTTCGTATTGCGCGGGCGTGGTGATGGGCCCCACCTGCGTGGAGGCATTCATCGGGTTGCCGAGCTTTGCCGTGCTGGCCAGCGCCAGCAGCTTCTCGACAAAGATATCGTGAATGTCTTCCTGCAGCAGCAGCCGCGAACCGGCGATACAGGTCTGGCCGCTGGCGGCGAAGATGCCGGAGACGGCGCCGTTGACGGCGTCATCCAGGTTGGCATCGTTGAAGACGATGTTCGGCGACTTGCCGCCGAGCTCCAGGCTCACGTGCTTGAACTGCGCCGCACACTGCTGGTTGATCACGCGTCCGGTGGCGTCCGATCCGGTGAAGGTCACCTTCTTGACCAGCGGATGCGTCACCAGCGGCGAGCCCACCTCGACGCCAAACCCGGTCACGACGTTGAAGACGCCCGCGGGAAAGCCGGCTTCCTCGAACAGCAGCGCAAGCTCGAGCGCAGACACCGAAGTGAACTCCGACGGCTTCACCACCACGGTACATCCCGCCGCGAGAGCCGGCGCGATCTTCCACGCCAGCAGCATCAGCGGTGAGTTCCACGGCGTGATGGCCGCCACCACGCCCAGCGGCTCGCGCCGGGTGTAGTTGAAATAGCCCTTCTTGTCGAGCGGAATGACCGTGCCTTCGATCTTGTCGGCCAGCCCGCCGAAGTAATAGAACCACTGCGGCAGGTACTTGAGCTGGGCGCCCATCTCCGCCAGCAGCTTGCCGTTGTCCTGCACTTCGAACTCGGCCAGCCGCTCCGCGTCCCGGGCGATCAGGTCGCCGAGCTTGCGCAGCAAGGCGCCACGCTGCGTCGCCGTCATCTCCGACCACGGCCCCGAGCGGAACGCCTGATCGGCCGCCTGCACGGCGCGATCGATATCTGCTGCGGTGCCGCGGGCCACTTCGGCCCAGGTCTTGCCGGTAAAGGGATTCTGGGTTTCAAACCAGCGACCGTCGCTCGCATTGACGAAGGTGCCGTCGATGAACATTTGATACTGCTTCATGGCGCGATGCTGTCCGTGTTGGTGTTGGCAGATCAGAACGGTGCGAAGCCGAGATGCTCGCGGAAGCGGTTCTTGACAAAGGTGCCATCGCGCGGAGGCAAGGCCCGTTGCGGCTCGTCGGTCGAGATATAGACCTGCGCCACGGTCATGCCCTCGGCCTTCCTGATGGCTTGCGCCAAATTGCCCAGCTCCTCGATATCGGAAATCTCGAGCGTCGTCGGCACGCCGACCGCCTTCGCCACCTGGGCCAGGTTGGTACCCAGGCTGGTGTGGCTTTGCTGCATGCCAGTCTCACCGAAGTGGCCGTTGTCGAGAATCACGATGTTCAGGTTTTTCTGCTGTTGCGCCGCCGCCGTTGCCAGGCTGCCGATGCCCATCAGCTGCTCGCCGTCGCCGGTGATGGCGATCACGGTCTTCTCGGGTTGTGCGATGGCAAGCCCGAGAGCCAGCGAGGTGGAACCGCCCATCGCGCCCCACAGGTAGAAGTTGCCGGGACGGTCGCCAGCGGCGAACACGTCGTACGAAGGCGAACCGAGGCCCGAGACTACGAGCGCGTCAGGAAATTGCTTCAGCAGTTCGGCAACGAACTTGCGGCGGTCGATGCCAGGCTTGGAGGTAGAGGTAGTCATAGGATCAGCGCATCCACTTTTTGCGGCCGATAAGGCTCTGGGACAGGAGAACGGCAACGCGGTTGCCAGCGTCGAAGGCGGAAACCAGGCCGGCGTCGACCAGCTCGGCGGCCTCTTCCGGCGAATTCACGCGATAGACCGTGATGCCCATCAGCTCCAGCGCGCGCTGGGTGGCCAGGCCCATGGGGTTCTGCCAGGGATTGAACTCGGCGTACTCGCCGCGCATGGTCACCAGGGTGAAGAACGGGAACTTGCAGCTCTCCAGCAGCGAGAACATGTTCACGCAGTTGCCGACGCCGCTGCTCTGCATCAGCAGCACGGCGCGTTCCCCGCCCAGCCAGGCGCCGCTGACGACGCCCACGCCTTCCTCTTCCGTGGTCAGCACCACGTCGCGGATTTCGGGGTCGGCCTTGGCGCGTCGGATGACATGCGAGTGGCCGGCGTCGGGCACGTAGGCCACCTGGCGGACGCCGTTCTGTTTAAGGACCTGGAAGATGTCCTCTTGCCAGGCAAGAGGCTCTGAGTTGTTTGTCGTCATAGTGCGCAAGTTAAGAAAGGGGAAAGCGGAGGGACAACGTTTGCTATCATAGAGTTGACTAGCTGGAAGTATGAAATACAATTAATTGATGCCTGCGATCACGAAGTTGAATGCCGGCCAAGGGCCTTTACAGATATGGACATCAAGCAGCTTCGCGCCCTGTTAGCCATCGCCGAGACCGGCAGCGCCACCAAGGCGGCCGAGCTCCTGCGCATCGTGCAGCCGGCGGTTTCCCGGCACGTGCGCCTGCTCGAGGAGGAACTTGGCGTCGAGCTGTTCGAGCGCGAGCGCCATGGCATGGTCCTGACCGACGCCGGCCGCACGCTGGTCGAATACGGCCGCAGGGCGCTGCAGGAACTCGATCGGGCCAAGGCGGAGATCACGCCGGCGTCTGGCGCGATTTCAGGCACTGCGGTCATTGGACTACTCCCAAGCACTTGCGAATTGCTGGCAGCGGAGCTGGTTGCCACGGTGAAGGCCAGGCATCCGCAACTGGTGGTACGCATCAACGTCGGCTACGCGGGAAACCTGCTGCAGTGGCTCGAGGCCGGCGACGTGGAGGTCGCCTTGCTCTACGACACCAAGAGTTCTCCCGGCCTGCACGTCGAAGCACTGCTCGATGAACAGCTCTACCTGGTGGGACCCGCTGGCACCCTTGCGCCAGGCGAGGAACAAACCGTCGAGAGCTTCCGCGACCTGCCGCTGATCCTGCCTAACGCCCCGCACGGGTTACGCAGCGTGGTCGAGCATGCCTGCGCGGTCGCCGGCATCACCCCGGTGGTAGCGGTCGAGACCAACTCGCTGGTGGTTCAGAAAAACCTGGTCGGCAAGGGATTCGGCCACACCGTCCTGCCGAGCTCCGCGATTTCCGAGGAGATGGAGACTGGCGCGCTGGCGGGCGCGCCCATCGTGTCGCCCAACCTGTCGCGCCGCATCGTGCTGGCGCACGCGGCCACCCGCAGGCTGACACCCGCAGCCAGCTTCGTCCGCGCCGAGCTGGTGGCATTGATGAAGCGGCTGGTGCTCGACGGCGCATGGCCCGGTGCATCCTGGATCAGCGCCTGATACGGTGCCAGCGGCAGTTCAGTCCAGTTCGATGTTGGCGGCCTTGATGACCTCGGCCCACCGGCGCGTCTCAGCCTGGACAAACCTGGCCGCCTTGTCCGGGGTGGAATCGACGATGGGCTGCACGCCGATCTTTTCCATGCGCTGACGCACCTCAGAGTCCTTGACCGCCGTCTGCAAGGCAGCGCTCAGCTTTTCAATGACCGGGGCCGGCGTGCCCTTTGGCACCATCACCATGTTCCACAGCGACGTTTCATAGTTCGCGTAGCCCGCTTCCTTCATCGTCGGCACGTCCGGCAGCACGCTGGAACGCGTGGCAGTCGTGACCGCAAGCGCCTTCAGGCGACCGGACTGGATCATGGGCGCAGCCGTCGACACTGCATCGGTAATGAACTGGACGTCGCCGGAAATCACGGACTGGATCGCCTGGCTGGCGCCACGGAACGGAACATGGGTGAGCTTCAGGTGCTCCTGGAACTGCAGCAACTCGACCGCCATATGGACGGCGCTACCCTTCCCTGCGGAACCGTAGCTGTACTTGCCAGGATTCTTCTTGATGTCCTCGACCAGTTCCCTGGCCGTGTTCGCCTTCACCGAAGGATTGACCGCCAGCACCATCGGCACCCCCGCGACCACAGATACCGGCACCAGCGCATTGACGGGGTCATACGGCAGCTTCTTGTAAAGCGTGGCGTTGATGGCGTGGGAACTGGTGCCGAACAACAGCGTGTAGCCGTCCGCCGGGCTCTTGGCGACTACGTCGGTCGCAATGGTGCCGCCGGCACCCGCCTTGTTTTCCACCACGACCGACTGCCCGAGCAAGGCGCCGAGCTTGTTCGCCACGATACGCGCCACCACGTCGGTGCTGCCGCCGGCGGCGAAGCCGACGACCATTCGGACGGGATGGTCAGGGTAAGCAGCCTGGGCGTGCGCGCTGAACGAAATGAGCGCACCGATCCCTACTTGAGCAAGCAAGCGTTTCATGTCTCTTCCAGGTAGATAGTTTTGGTTGGGTGGCGGATTGCGCGTCGACACCCTTTGAAGCGATGGTAGCGAGCAACCGTGGCGACGGTGAAATAGAAAATTCCGCTGCTGCTATCAAGAGGCGGCATGCCTGGGGCTACTACTGCGGTGTTAACCCGAAGCAGCCTCCGCAGGCCCCGCGTAAACGCAAGTACGCCGCGCAGCCATCGCCGCGCGGCGTACATTCAAGGTCCAACGGAACGGAAGCGCTGGCGCGCTACCGGCCGCAGGATGTCAGTCGGCCTCCACCTTCATGGTCTTCAGCAACGGCTGCCACTTGTCGCTTTCCGCCTTGAGCCAGGACCTGAGCCCCTCCGGCGTCTGCTTGTCGAGCGGCACCACCTCTGCACCCAGGTCGTCAAGCCGCCTGGCGACGGCAGGATCTTTCAATGCCTGCTGCAGGGCCTTGGTCAGCCTGGCCGTGACCGCGGGCGGCGTACCCTTGGGCGCATAGATCCCATGCCAGACCTTCATCGAGAAGCCCTTCAGGCCGCCTTCCTG
Organism: Cupriavidus necator N-1; assembly: GCF_000219215.1. Lineage (NCBI taxonomy): Bacteria > Pseudomonadati > Pseudomonadota > Betaproteobacteria > Burkholderiales > Burkholderiaceae > Cupriavidus > Cupriavidus necator. The sequence goes on from NC_015723.1 coordinate 1,908,726, forward strand.
CAGCGTCGGCGCATTGGGCAGCGCCTTGATCCGGCTCGGTGTCGTCACGCCATACAGCTTGACGCGGTTGGCGTTGATATGCGACAGCGTCGAGGTGGTCTGGTCGCACAGCAGGTCCACCTGCCCGCCCAGCAAGGCCGTCAGCGCGGGCCCGGTGCCCTGGTAGGGAACGGAGGTCATCTTGACTTTGACTGCCTCCTCGAACAGCAGGCCGCATAGCTGCGAAACCGCGCCAAGGCCGGCATTGGCCAGCGAGACCTTTTCCTTGTTCTGCTGCACGTACTTGATCAGTTCCGCCGCGTTGGCCGGCGGCAGGTCCTTGCGGCCCAGCAGCGTCATCGGCACATCCGCCACCTGCCCGATGTACTCGAAATCCTTCAGCGGGCTGTAGGAGAGCTTTTTGTACAGCGCCGGCGCCGTCGCCATGCCATTGTGGTGGATCAGAATGGTGTAGCCGTCGGGCTGCGCCCGCGCCACGAATGCGGCCGCCACTGTGCCGCCGGCGCCGAGCTTGTTTTCCACGACAACGCTCTGCCCCAGATCCTTCGACATGGCCTGCCCAAGCGCCCGCGAAACCACATCGGTCGGGCCGCCGGCCGAGAACGGCACCACCAGCGTGATGGGCTTGGACGGATATGCATCCGCTGCCAGCGCCCCAGCGGAAAACGCCAGCCCGAGCGCTCCGCATGTGATCCACTTCATACCGGCCAGCATGGCCTTGCCCGCTTGAACGCACATATCACCGTCTCCATGTCGCCGGCGCGCTGACTTTGTCGCGCCGGTCGGTTTATCAAACAGGGCTAGAGTGCGGGATAGCGGCACCGGAGGACAATCCGGATTTATCGAACGGGCCATACGGCCAGGCCGAACGCACGCCGGCCGATCACCCGGTCTGGAACATCTGCCCGAAGTCGCAGGCCTCCCGGGCCAGCATGGCGATGGGCGACACAAGCTCGCTGCACTGGTCACTCTTGCAGATGGCGGCATCCGCCCGCCACCATGGCGCATCTTCCGGCAGCAGGTCGAAGCCTCATGTTCTGCTCTCCCTAGCCACGCGCCCATGGCGCTGGTCCGCCTGAAATCGCCTGAAATTTTCAACCAATGAAAATATACGGCATTCGTTTGACGCTCTTTCGCTCCGCTCCCTAAGATCTCCCACACAGAGTTTCCCTCAACGAAACCAGATGCGCGCGCACCGCCTCGCGCCCAGGAGACAACCCGATGCAGCGTCATTCCCCCCAGCGGCGTGCCGTAGTTGCGGCGCTCGCCACCCTGCCCGCCTTGTGCGCCTGGTCCGCACCGGCCTGCGCGGCAGAGGCATTTCCTTCACGTACGATCCGGCTGGTGGTGCCCTTCACGCCTGGCGGCACCACTGACATCCTGGCGCGCCTGGTTGCGCAGAAGGCGGGCGAGGCGCTGGGTCAGCAGATCGTGGTCGACAACCGCCCGGGCGCGGGCGGCAACATCGGCGCGGAGGCGGTGGCGCGCAGCGCGGCTGACGGCTATACGCTGCTGATGGGCACGTTGGGCACGCAGGTGACCAACCAGTTCATCTACCCGCGCATGCCGTACGACAGCACCCGGGACTTCGTGCCCGTGACGCTGGTCGCCAACTCGCCCAACGTGCTGCTTGTCAACAGCACGCTGAACGCCAGGTCGGTGGGCGAACTGGTGACGCTGGCCAGGCGCGAGCCGGGCAAGATCAACTATGCCTCCACCAGCACCGGCGGGTCGCCCCACCTGTCAGGCGAGTTGCTGAACATGATGGCAGGCGTCAGCATGCAGCACGTGCCGTACAAAGGGGCCGCTCCCGCCATGACGGACCTGCTCGCGGGCCAGGTCAACCTGATGTTCGACAACCTGCCGTCCGCGCTGGCACAGATCCAGACCGGCAAGGTGACGGCGCTGGCGGTCACCAGTGCCAGGCGGGCCTCGGTGCTGCCTTCCGTGCCGACCGTGCGCGAGTCGGGGCTGCCGGGCTATGAAGTCAATTCCTGGTTCGGGCTGCTCGCTCCGGCCGGCACGCCGCCGGAGCGTGTTCGCCAGCTCCAGCAGGCGGTGGATAAGGTGCTGGCCACGCCCGACGTGCGCAAGCGCATCGAACAGCTTGGCGCCGAGCCGGGCGGCGAAGGCTCCGCCGCGTTCGCGGCGCAGATCAGTAGTGATACGGAAAAATGGTCGCGCGTGATCCAGACCGCCGGCATCAAGGCGCAATGACACGGCTCGGCAGCGCCACCCCCTGACACAGGACAACCATGACCAAGACCCACACCCTTCGTATCGGCTCGGGATCGGGCTGGTGGGGCGACCGCGTGGAGCCGGCCGAGCGTTCGGCGCGCCTGGGCAAGCTCGACTACCTGTGCTTCGAGACCATGGCCGAGGCCACGGTATCCGCCGCGCAGGTGCGCAAGCGGCGCGATGCCGCTTTCGCCGGCTACGACACCTATCTCGACGAGCGCATGCGCGCAGTGCTGCCCCCCTGCATCGCCAACGGCACGCGCATCATCAGCAACCAGGGCTGGATTCATCCGCTGGGCGCAGCCCGGCGCGTGGCCGAACTCTGCGAAGAACTGGGCCTGCCCGGTGTCAGGATCGCCGCGGTCACCACCACGGACCTGACCGGGAGCATCTGCGAGCTGGATCTCACCCTGCTGGAAAGCGGCGCACCGGTGTCCTCGCTGCGTGAAACGCTGATCAGCGCCGAGCCATACGAAGGCGCCGAGCCGATCGTCGCCGCATTGCGTGCGGGCGCGCAGATCGTGATCACCGGGCGCGTGGCCGACCCGTCGCTGTTCCTCGCGCCGATGATCCATCATTTCGGCTGGTCTCCGGACGACGTGACACGGCTTGCGCGCGGCAGCGCCATCGGCCATTTGCTCGAGTGCGGCGCGCAGGTGACGGGGGGATATTTCGGCGATCCCGGCTACAAGGATGTGCCGGAACCATGGAACCTGGCCTTCCCGATCGCCGAGGTGGAAGCCGACGGCAGCGCCGTGATCGGCAAGGTGGACGGCAGCGGCGGGCGCATCGACCTGCAGACGGTCAAGGAGCAGATGTTCTATGAAGTCCACGACCCGCGCCGCTACATCACGCCGGACGTGGTGGTCGACTTCTCGACCGCGGTGCTCGAACAGGTGGGGCCGGACCGCGTGCGCATCAGCGGCGTGAGCGGGCAGCCGCGCACCGATACGCTCAAGGTGTCGCTGGGCTGCACCGAAGGGCATATCGGCGAAGACATGTTCTTCTTCGCGGGGCCGGGTTGCCTGGAAAAGGCCAGGCTGGCCAAACGCATCCTCGAAGCGCGCTTTGCCATGGCAAGGTTGCAGGCGGATGAGGTGCGCATCGACTTCCTCGGCGTCAACGCCGTGCACGGCGCGGCCTCGCCCGAGCCTGCCTGCGAGCCCAACGAGATCGCGGTCCGCGTCGCCGCGCGCACCCGCACGCGCGCGGAAGCCGCCAAGGTCGGCCGCGAGATCGACAGCATGGCGGTCTGCGGCCTGGCCTCCACCGGCAAGCGCGTGCCGCACCAGGACCGCACGCGCGAGATCATCGGCGTCTGGTCGGCGCTGGCGCCGCGCGCGTTGATCACCTCCCAGGTCCACTATCTCTGAGGATTCGCCATGCGTGTACCACTGCGCCGCCTCGCACACAGCCGCTCCGGCGACAAGGGCAATACTTCGAACACGGCAGTCATCGCCTATGCGCCGGAGTTCTACCCGCATATCAAGGCACAGCTGACGGCACCCATGTTCAAGGCGCTGTACGGCACGCTGATCACGGGAGCGGTCACGCGCCATGAAGTGGATGGGCTGCAGGTGCTCAACTTCGTGGCGGAGGGCGCGCTCGGCGGCGGTGTGTCGCGCAGCCTCGCGATCGACAACTACGGCAAGGCGCTGGCCAGCGCCGTACTGCGTTTTGAAGTGGAAATACCTGATGCGTTGGCCGGCCTGCTGCGCGGGCCGGCGCCATAGGCTCGCCGGAGTAGGCGTCAGCCGCCGCCGGACTGGCGCCCCCTGGCACGTCGGCCGTCGGTGCACGCGCCGGCCCGCGGCGGTATCACGGTGCGCGTCCAGGCGCTGGTGATGCGCCGCGCCTCTTGCTTGAGCTTGCGCGCCAGCGCGGCCTCGCGCGAGCGGATGCGCGCACTCAGCGCCGCCACGCTCAAGGCACCGATCGGCCGGCCCTCATAGTCGAGAATCGGTACCGCGATGCCGCCCATCCCGTCAACCACCCAATCAAGAAACAGCACATGCCCGCGCGCGCGGGCGGCCTCGATTTCCGCGGCGATGCACGCCGCATCGAGCCGCGGGTACTTGCCAAGCTTGCGCGTGGTCTGCTGCAGCCGGCGCGCGCGCTCGGGCGCGGGCAGCCATGCCAGCACCGCCAGGCTGCCGGCGCCCACGCCAAGCGGCCGACGCGTGCCGACCGTCACGTAGTTCGCCCGTATCGCATACGTGCCGGGTTCCAGGTCGGTGCACACCGCCTCGCCACGGCTGGCCTCGGTCAGCACGGCGGTATCCTCGAACGCCTCCACCAGCCGTTCCAGTGCCGGACGCGCCAGCTTGCGCAAGTCCACGCGCCGCTGCGCCACGTCTGCCAGCTGGAAGATTTCGGGCCCGATGCCGTAGCGGCGCGCCTGGTCGCGCGTGGCGAAGCCCTCCTGCACCAGCAGGTCAAGCATGCGCGAGGCCGTGGCCGGATCGAGCCCGGTTGCGCGCGCCACGTCGCTCATGCGGCGCACTTCCGGATCGGACAGCGCGCGCAGCACGGCCAGTGCACGCTGGATCGGGGATGGGCGCGATGGCACCTGGCGGGCCCGCTCAGGCAGGCCCGGCGCCAGGGCAGCGCTCAGCCATGATGCGATGCTGCCAGGGTATCGCGCTTGATTTTCTTTGCCAGCGACCACTTGTGGACTTCGGTCGGGCCGTCGTAGATGCGAAACGCACGCACTTCACGGAAGACCTGTTCGACGATGGTGTCGCGCGACACGCCCATGCCGCCGAGGATCTGCACGCAGCGGTCAGCCACGCGGAATAACGCATCGGACACGGCCACCTTTGCCATCGAACTCTCCGCGGTGCCCAGGGAACCGCCGTCGAGCACCCCGGCGCACCAATCGATCATCAGTGCGGCCTGCTGCAGGTCGATCAGGTTCTCGGCCAGCATGAAGCCCACGCCCTCGTGGTCGATCAGCAGCTTGCCGAAAGCCTTGCGCGTGGTGGCGTAGGCACGCGCGGTCTCGTCGGCACGTGCCACACCGCCGAACCAGCGCATGCAATGCGACAACCGCGCCGGCGACAAGCGAACCTGCGCATAACGGAAGCCCTCGTCCACCTCGCCCAGCACCTGGTCCTGCGGCACGCGCAGGTCGTCGATCAGAACCTGTGCATGCCCGCCCGGCATGGAACTGTCGATGGTATCGAGCAGGCGCTCGATGCGGATCGCCGGATGCGGCAGGTCGACCAGGAACATGGTGGCCTGCGCGCGCTCACCGTCGCCGGTGCGCGCCATCAGGATGCCGACCCTGGCCCCTTCCGCACCGGTGATGAACTTCTTGCGTCCGCGGATCACCCATTCGTCGCCGTCCCTGACCGCGGTGGTCTGGAGCATCGACGGGTCGGAACCGGCCCCGCCTTCTTCCGCTGGCTCGGTCATGAAGAACGCGGAGCGGGCCTCGCCGCTGACCAGCGGTGCAAGGAAGCGTTGCTGCTGTGCGTCCGTGGCGACCTTGCCCAGCAGGAACATATTCCCCTCGTCCGGCGCCATGGTGTTGACCGCGACCGGCCCAAGGGGCGACAAGCCCGAGCGCTTGAGCACGGCCGCAGTTTCGAGCTGGGTCAGGTGAGAGCCGTCGGCCAGGATATGTGGCGTCATCACGCCGGCGGCGCGCGCCTGGTCGCGAAGCTCGGCGACCAGCCCGGCCGTCGGACCATGGGCTTCGCAGCGCGCATCGCGCTCATAGGGCACCACGACGTCGCGTACAAAGCGCTCGACGCGATCGGCAATGACACGGCTTCTTTCTGTGGGACAGGCGGTGAACATAGTGAGCCTCGTTGTCAGGTCAGGATCAGATTGTAGGACGGCACGCCGCCGGGCCGCTGTCACGGAAGGCTGTTCGAACAAGGAACCCCCGACATCTGGTCTGCAGCCCTTGCCTGCCGCCCAACAGAGTAATCGCATTACGATTACTAGTATGTGGATTTCACCTATACATATGCTCATAACAATCGACTAGTATGGCTTCAATCGAGCACGAGGGCACAAAGCGATGTCACTTGTATTGAAGCTGAAAGACCTGTTGGGACCCGATGCGGTTCTCACCGAAGCCGCGGACGTTGCCGCCTACATCGAGGACTGGCGCGGCCGCTACACGGGTCCGGCGCTGTGCGTGGTGCTGCCGGCTTCCACCGCGCAAGTCGCCGCGGTGGTGGAGGCCGCGGCCCAGGCCAACGTGCCCGTGTTGCCGCAAGGCGGCAATACCAGCCTGTGCGGCGGCGCGGTGCCAGCCCCGGACGGCACGCCCCCCATCGTCATCAGCCTGGCGCGCATGCGGCGCATCCGCGCCATCGATGCGGCCAACAACTCGATGGAAGTCGAGGCAGGCTGCGTGCTGGCCGCGATCCAGCAGGCGGCGGCGGAACAGGGGCGTCTCTACCCCGTGAGCCTGGGCGCCGAAGGCTCCTGCCAGATCGGCGGCAACATCGCCACCAATGCGGGCGGCACCGGCGTGCTGCGCTACGGCAACACCCGCGACAACGTGCTCGGCCTTGAAGTGGTCCTCCCTGACGGCCAGGTCTGGAACGGCCTGTACCGCTTGCGCAAGAACAACACCGGCCTAGATCTCAAGCACCTGTTTATCGGCTCTGAAGGCACGCTGGGCGTGATCACCGCCGCCACGCTCAAGCTGCACCCGCTGCCCACCGCGCACGCCATGGCGTGGCTGGCGGTGCGCACGCCGCAGGCGGCGCTGGAGATGCTGGGACGCTTCCAGCAGCGCTGTGGCGCCACGCTGTCCGCGTTTGAAATGCTCAACGACGTGCAATTGCAGATCGTGCTCGATCACGTGCCCGGCCGCCGTGCGCCCTTGCCTGCCAGCCATCCCTGGCACGTGCTGGTGGAACTTGCCGACACCGGCCGGCGCGAACTGCTCGACGAGGTGCTGCAGGAAGTGCTGGAGCAAGGCGTGGCCGAAGGCCTGGTCGACGATGCCGTGGTGGCCGCCAGCGGCGCGCAGCGCGAAGCCATGTGGCAGGTGCGGCATAGCGTCTCCGAAGGCAACAAAAAGGCGGGCCTGGGCCTGAACACCGATTGCGCCGTGCCGGTCTCGGCGGTGCCGCAGTTCATTGAGCGCGCCACCGCGGCGGCGCATGCGGTCCTGCCGGATTTGCCGATCATCGTGGTGGCCCACCTGGGCGATGGCAACGTCCACTTCATCCCGCTGGTGCCTTTCCCGCAGTGGGAAGCGCTGCCAGGGCGCGATGCCGTGGCCGCCCGCATCAAGCATGCCATCGACCAGGTGGCTTACGAGCTGGGCGGCACCTTCAGCGCGGAACATGGCATTGGCCAGGTCCTGACCGAAGAAATGGCGCAGTTCAAGCCGGCGGTCGAGATCGCCATGATGCACGGCATCAAGCGCATGCTCGACCCTCGCGACCTGTTCAACCCCGGCCGGCTGCTGCCGTCCCCACCTTCCCAGCAATAACGGCAATCAAGGAGCCCGCATGAACGATCACAGCCCCATCAACTCTTCTCGCCGGCGTGCCCTCAAGGTCGCCGCTGCCGGCCTCGGCACGCTTGCCGCGCCCGCCGTGCTCCAGTACGCGCGCGCGCAGTCCAAGCGCATCGTGGTGCGCGACGACGGCGGCATCTACACCAAGGCCTACAGCGCGGTGTACTACAAGCCGTTCACCGAGAAGACCGGCATCGAGGTGGTGGGCGTGCAGGCCAACGCCGAACCGGTGGCGCAGATCCGCAGCATGGTCGAGACCAAAAACTACACTTGGGACATGGCCAAGATCAGCCAGCCGGCCATCCTGCTGCTGACGCAGGGAGGCAAGGTCTACCTGGAGAAGCACGGCCTGGAGGGCGACGCCACCGTCAAGACCATTCCGGCGCATTTCATGTCGCCCTATGGCGTGGGCACCAACGTCTACAGCACGGTCCTGGCCTATCGCACCGACGCCTTCAAGGGCCGCAAGGCACCGTCGTCGTGGGCCGACTTCTGGAACGTCAAGGATTTCCCCGGCCGCCGCGCCCTGCGCAAGCACCCGTTCGACACGCTGGAAGAGTCCCTGATGGCCGCCGGCACGGCGACCTCCGCGCTCTATCCGCTCAATGTCGACCGGGCCATCGCCAACCTGGAGAAGATCAAGGCGAACGTGGACGTGTGGTGGAACTCCGGCGCCCAGGTTGAGCAGATGCTCAAGTCCGGCGAGGTCGACATGGTGGCCACCTGGGTGTCGCGCGCACAGAGCGCGGCCGCCTCCGGTGCGGAGGTTGGCATCGTCTGGAACCAGAACCTGTGGGGCGTGGACAACTGGTCCATCCTGGCCGGCACGCCGAATGCGCAAGCCTGCCGCGAGTTCATCAAGTTCGCCTCCGACCCGAAGCGCATGGCCTCGCTGGTGGAGTACTTCCCGGCGGGCGTGACCCAGCCGGATGCCTTCAAGTACATCAAGCCCGAGGTCGCGAAGAACTGTCCGACCCACCCCGACAACATCAAGTCGGGCGTGCAGATCAACGCCAAGTACTGGCTCGACAACCAGGCCGCGGTGATGGAGAAGTTCAACGGCTGGATCCTCAAGTGATCTGAACCTCTTCACCAGACACCACAAGCAACGACACGATGCCGAACTTCAAACTCAAGATTTCCGGGCTGACCAAGCGCTATGGCGACTTCGTCGCGCTGGCCCCGACCGACCTTGAAGTGGCCGAGGGGGAATTCCTTACCCTCCTGGGCCCTTCGGGCTCGGGCAAAACCACGCTGCTCAGCCTGATCGCCGGGCTGGCCGTGCCGGACGGCGGCCAGCTGCTGATCAATGGCAAGGACGTGACCTATGGCGCCCCCTACGAGCGCGATATCGGCATGGTGTTCCAGAACTACGCGCTGTTCCCGCACATGACGATCGCGGAGAACATCGCCTTCCCGCTGAAGATGCGCCGGGTCGACGCGGCCACGGCCAGGCGCCAGGCACTGGAAGCCCTGGAAATGGTCCGCCTGCCCCACGTCGCGGCGCGCTTCCCGAAGGAACTCTCGGGCGGCCAGCAGCAGCGCATCGCGCTGGCCCGTTGCCTGGTCTACAAGCCGTCGATCATCCTGATGGATGAACCGCTGGGCGCCTTGGACAAGAAGCTGCGCGACCACATGCAGCTGGAAATCAAGCGCATCCACCGCGAACTGGGCACGACCATCGTCTATGTCACGCACGACCAGGAAGAGGCGATGACGATGTCTGACCGCATCTGCCTGATGAACGGCGGCAAGATCGAGCAGCTTGGCACACCGTCGGACCTGTACTTCCGCCCGCGCACGCTGTTCGTGGCCGACTTCCTGGGCGAATCGAACCTGTTCGAGGGCACGGTCACGGAAGTGCGCGGCGACCACGTGGAGGTGGCGCTGGCACAGGGCGGCGCCGTCGCCCACGCGGTCACCAATGCGCCGGTGGCTGCCGGGGGCAAGGTGCGGATCATGGTGCGGCCGCAGAACATCGCCATGGCCAACGGCGTCACCGCCGCCAATGCGGTCAGCGGCAAAGTGCTGGACAGCATGATCACCGGCAGCCTGACCAAGCTGTACGTGGAATCCGACGCCGCCGGCCAGGCCCCGGTGGTGCTGTCTTACCCCACCTCGATGGGCGCTTCCCGGCATGCGGTCGGGCAGCAAGTCACGCTCACCTGGCAGCGCAGCGACGCTGTCGCCGTCCCGGATTCCCTATGACCGCCGTCGCCCTGCAACGCCGACCCCTACCCTGGCTGCGGCCCGCCTTGCTGGCCGCGCCGCTGGTGCTCCTGTTCGTGGTGCTGCTGGTCTACCCGGTCGGCCAGCTCCTGCTGCTGAGCGTCTACAGCGACGGTGCCTTCACGCTGGCCAAGTACCGCCAGCTGTTTGCGTCGTCGGTCTACGTCGACGTGATGCTGATCACGCTGAAGATCTCGCTCTGGACCACGCTGCTCTCCGTGGTCGCCGGTTACCCGGTGGCCTACCTGGTCTCCTCGCTGTCAAAGGACAGGAAGGCAAAGTGGCTGTTCTGGGTGCTGCTGTCGTTCTGGACTAGCTTCCTGGTACGCGCCTTTGCCTGGATCGTGATGCTGGGCCGCAACGGCGTGGTCAACCAGTTGCTGAGCGCCGCGGGCCTTCAGGACGCGCCTTCCAACCTGCTGTACAGCCTCGGGGCCGTGCTGGTGGCGATGGTGCATGCGCTGATGCCGCTGGCGGTGCTGACCATGCTGTCGGTGATGGAGAACATCGACCGCAACCTCCCGCGCGCGGCACTGACGCTTGGGGCACGGCCTGGCACGGCGTTCTGGCGCGTCTACTTCCCGCTCTCGATGCCGGGCGTGGCGGCTGGCGCCATCATGGTGTTCGTCACCGCCGTCGGCTTCTTTATCGTGCCCGCGCTGCTGGGCGGACGCAAAGAAATCATGGTCGCCCAGCTGATCATCGACCAGGTGCAGCAGACCATGAACTGGGGCTTCGCCGGCTCGATCTCGGTGTTGCTGCTGCTGGTGGTGCTGGCGGTGTTCGCCCTGTATGACAAGGTGCTCGGCCTCTCGTCGATGGCTGGCGCAGCGGAGCAACGCACCCGCTCCGCCGCCGCGCACGATGGCGTGCTGCATCGGCTAGGCGACAGCGTGCTGGGCGCGCTGGGAACGGTCAGCGACAGGCTGCTGGCATTGGTGCCGCGCGGCCGGCGCGAGCCGCAGCCGGGCGACTCGCTGCCGCTGCGCACGACCGTGCTGCTGGTGCTGCTGTTCCTGAGCGTGCCTGCGCTGCTGATGATCCCGCTGTCGTTCGCCGACAAGTCGGGCCTGAACTGGCCGCCGCGCGGCTTCACGCTGCAGCACTACCAGGACATGCTCGCGTCGCCGCTGTGGATGCAGGCCGGGCTGCGGTCGTTGCTGGTCGGCCTTGGCGCCGCGGTGCTGGCGCTGCTGGTCGGCACGCCGGTGGCGTTCCTGCTGGCGCGCTCGCAGATGCGGGGCAAGTCGCTGCTGCTGGCGTTCGTGCTGTCGCCGATCATCATCCCGCGCATGATCATCGCGGTGGGGATGTTCTACTTCTTCGCCAAGGTCGGGCTGGTCGGCACCTCGCTGGGCCTGATGATCGGCCACACCGTCATTGCCGTGCCCTACGTCGTCATGACGATGATGGCGGTGCTGCGCAACTACGACACGCGGCTCGACCTGGCGGCGCAAAGCCTGGGCGCCCGGCCCTGGCAGACGCTGCGCTACGTGACGCTGCCGATCCTCGCCGCCGGGCTGTTCTCGTCCTTCCTGTTCGCCTTCGCCACCTCGTTCGATGAGCTGACGATCGCCCTGTTTGCCTCTGGCGGACTGAGCGCCACCCTGCCCAAGCAGTTCTGGGACGAGGTGACACTGCAGCTTTCACCGGTGATTGCCGCGGTGTCTACCTGCCTGTTCGTCTTCATTACCCTCCTGATCACCTGCGCCGAGCGCTTGCGCCGCAAGAGCGCCGGGCGCTGAGAACCTTATCCATGAACAACAAGCTTACCGCCGCCGACCTGCGCGGCATCTTCCCCGCCATCCCGACGCCCGTGACGGCCGACGACAGGATCGACCAGGACGCCACGCGCAAGCTGATGGCTTATCTGCTCGCCAACGGCGTTTCCGGCGTGGTGCCGCTGGGCGGCACCGGCGAATACGGTGCCCTGGCGCGCGAGGAGCGCGTACGCATGGCGGCCCTTTGCGTCGAAGCCGCGGCGGGCCAGGTTCCCGTCATTCCCGGCGTGCTCGACCCGGGGTTCCACGATGCGCTGGATGCGGGCAAGGCCTTTGCCGGCGTCGGCGCCTCTGCCCTGATGGTGCTGACGCCGTATTACACCTCGCCGACCCAGCAAGGCATCCGCGACTATTTCCTGCGCTATGCCGACGCCTCGCCGGTGCCGGTCATGATCTACGAGATCCCCTACCGCACGCGGATCGCGATCGCGCCCGAGGTGCTGCACGAGCTGTCGCGCCACGAAAACATCATCGGCATGAAAGCCTGCAACACCGACATGTACCACTTCCTCAAGGTGGTGGCGGGTGTCGACGACAGCTTCAGCGTGTTCAGCGGCGAGGACAGCCTGTTCCCGCTGCACATGGCGGGGGGGGCCAGGGGTGGCGTGGTCGTGACCGCCTCCGTGCTGCCGCGCACCTGGCGTGCCATCTATGAGCTCGGCGTGGCCGGCAACACCGCGCAAGCGGTACGCCTGCACCGCGAGCTGATTCCGTTGCTGGACTTGGCCTTCTCCGAAACCAATCCGGGGCCGCTGAAATCCGTGCTCGACCTGGTGGGCGTGACCGCGCCGAAGGTGCTGGCACCGCTGGTAGCGCCGGCACCCGGGCTGCAGGCACAGCTGCGTGCCGAACTGACGCAGCGGCTGCAAGCCGAGGCTGCCCTCGCCTGAGGCGCCGACGATCATGCTGCCGGCCATCAAGGACTATCGGGACCTGGCGCGGCGCAGGCTGTCGCGCTTCGCCTTCGACTATCTGGAGGGAGGCGCTGAGGACGGGCGCACGCTGGCACGCAACCTGGCCGCATACCAGGCACTGCTGTTCCGGCCGCGCGTGCTGCGCGATGTCACGGAGATCGATCCCGGCATGGAGATCTTCGGCCGCAAGTACAGCCTGCCATTGCTGGTGGGCCCCACGGGGCTGAACGGACTGTACTGGCCGAAGGCCGAAGAGGCGCTGGCACGGGCCGCGCACGCTGAGGGCCTGCCCTTCGTGATGTCGACGGCATCGACCTCGCCGATGGAAGACGTGCGCGCCGCCACCGACGGCGACCTGTGGCTGCAGCTCTACGTGCAGCGCGACCGCTCCATCGCCGAGAACATGATGGCGCGCGCACGCGCCGCCGGCTTCAGCACCCTGATGCTGACCGTCGACACCATGGTCCACGGCAAGCGCGACCATGACATCCGCAACGGCTTTCGCATGCCGGTGCCGTGGACGCCGCGGCTGCTGGCTGACCTGGCGGCCCATCCGCGCTGGTGCCTGCGCATGCTGCGCCAGGGCGGCTCGCCGCAGCTCGTCAACCTGGCCCGCAGCAGCGGGATGGCCAACGACCTGAAGACGCAGGCGGCGGGGTTGAGCCGGCAGATGGACATGTCGCTGTGCTGGGACGACATCGCCTGGCTGCGCCAGCACTGGCACGGGCCCGTCATCATCAAGGGTATCCTTACGCCGGCTGACGCGGAAATCGCCGCCCGCCAGGGCCTGGATGGCATCGTGGTCAGCAACCACGGCGGCCGCCAGCTGGAAGGCGCGCCCAGCGCAGTCGAGATGCTGCCCGCCATCGTCGCGGCGGCGGGCAGGATGCATGTATTCGTCGATGGCGGCGTGCGCCGCGGCGCCGACATCGCCAAGGCGCTGGCAATGGGCGCCCGCGGCGTGCTGGTGGGGCGCGCACCGCTGTACGGGCTGGCGGCGCGCGGTCCCCGCGGCGTAGCGGAAGTCCTGGCCATCCTGCGTGGAGAATTCGAGACCACGCTGCGGCTGCTCGGCATTCCGCAGGCAGCGAGGCTGGACACTGCCGCGCTCTCGGACGACCATGCCGCGCGGCTGGCCGCACTGTAAGCCGTGAAAACGATGACAAGGACGAACAGGAGGTTGTGTGGATTCAGGTAATGAAGGCAACGGGCTGCGCACAAGGCGCGAGCGTTCGTCCCTGTTCGTCGGTTCGGTGGAAAAGGCCTTCCAGGTGCTGGAAGCCTTCCACGGCCCGGACCGCCGCCTGATGTCGATGGCGGAGATCGCCCGGGCGGCCGATCTCGACCGCAGCGCAACGCAGCGGCTGGTGCACACCCTGGAACAGCTGGGCTACATCCGGCGCCTGCCCGATTCGGCGATGTATGGGCTTGCGCCGAAGGCACTGGGCCTGTCGTACAACTACCTGCGCTCCAACGACCTGGTCGAGCGCGCATCGCCCTACCTGCTCGATATCAGCCGCACGCTGGGGGAAACCGCCAACCTGCAGGAACTCGACGGGCACGAGATCGTGTTCCTGGCCCGCTTCCCGGGGCAGCACCTGATCAACGTCGATTTCGGGGTCGGGTACCGGCTCCCGGCCGTGTACACCGCGTCCGGGATTGCGATCCTGTCGAAGCTGCCCGAGGCACAGCGCCTGGAGGTGGTGCGGGCGACCGCACTGAACCCCATCACGCCGTTCACGGAAACCGACCCCGACAAGCTGATGACGGCGATCCGCGAGGCCGGTGAACGCGGCTATGCCGTGGCCATGAACCAGACCGTGGTCGGCGACATCTCCGTCGCAGCAGCAATCACCGACCACCGCGGCCTGCCGGTTGGGGCCATCAACATCTCAGTCCCGTCCACGCGCTGGACGCTGGAAACCGCCCAGGCCAAGCTGGCCCCGCATGTGCAAGTGGCGGCCATGTCGATCTCGCAGGCGAAGCGGATGAGTTTTCAGACAGCATGAGCGATGCCTGAAGCCAAGCCGGCGCCTGAGGGAAGCCAACGTTCCTCGCTCGATGCCCTGCTGACCGAAGTACGGGCTTGCCGCGCCTGTGTGCCACACCTGCCGCTCGGCCCGCGCCCGATCGTGCGCGTCGGGGCCGACGCGCACATCCTGATCGTCGGCCAGGCGCCGGGGATCCGCGTGCACGAAACCGGCATTCCCTGGAACGATGCAAGCGGCGACCGGCTGCGGCAGTGGCTCGGGGTCGATGCCGCCACCTTCCTCGACGAATCGCAGTTCGCGATCATCCCCATGGGGTTCTGCTATCCCGGACGCGGCAAGAGCGGCGATAACCCGCCGCGCCGCGAGTGCGCGCCACTGTGGCTCGACCGGCTGCTGGCGGAACTGCCGTCGATCGAGCTGACCTTGCTGGTCGGCCAGTACGCACAGCGCCATTTCCTCGGGGCGCGCCGCAAGCCGACGCTGACCGAGACCGTCAGGGCATGGAAGGACTACGCGCCCGACTTGGTGCCGTTACCGCATCCGTCACCGCGCAACCAGCCGTGGTTCAAGCAGCATCCCTGGTTTGAGGGCGAGGTGCTGCCGATGTTGCGCGAGCGGGTTGGCCGGCTTTTGCGGCACGGCCCTGTGCAGCCGGGGTAGGTAACAAGCGATACTCCCCCACCCCGCCTGGCCGGCTGGACTCATTCGCTGGCCGTAAAGCCCGAGGCCGCGACCACCGGGCCCCACTGCGTGCGCTGCGCCTGGATGAGCTTGCGCAGGGCATCCCCCGGCTTGCCGTTCATTTCCATGCCCAGCGCAGACATCTTGTCGCGCACAACGGGATCCTTGATGGCGTCGAGCAGCGCCTTCTCGATCCTCGCCACCGTCGCCGGCGGCGTCCCCGCCGGCACAAAGGCCGAGTACCAGCCGGACGCCGCCTCGAAACCCGGCGCGCCCGCCTCCGCCAGCGTTGGCACATCAGGCAGCAGCCCCGACCGGCGGGTCCCGGTGACGCCGAGGAAACGGATCTTGCCCGCGCGATACAACTCCATCTGGCCCCCCACCGCATCGATACCCAGCGGCAGCGTGCCGCCGATCTCATCGGTCAGCATCATGACGGCGCCGCGGTAGGCAGTGGGCAGCAAGGGCACGTCAATCGACTTGCTGAGCGACAGCACGCCGAAATGAATGCTGCCGCCGAGCGTGACCAACCCGACGCCGCCCTTGTCCTGGTTGCGCTTCACCCATGCCAGGTATTCCGGCATGGTCCGATAGGGCTGGTTGATGCTGGCGGACGCCACCAGCGGCACGTCGGCCAGGTAGGCGACCGGAACCAGGTCCTTGTCGGGGTCATAGGCCAGGCGCTTGTAGGTCAGCGGAAAGATGGTGAACGGCGGCGCGGGTGAGATCAGCACCGTCTTGCCGTCCGGCGGCGCGCGCTTGACGTTCTCCAGCGCCAGCCGCGCCGATGCGCCGGGGCGGTTCTCGACCAGGACAGCCGTGTCGAGCGAAACACGCAGCTTTTCAGCAAGCGTGCGCGCGAAGATGTCCAGCGCGCCACCAGCCGCGAAGCCGACGACAATGCGCACGGGCGCGTCGCCGCTGGCGGGGGCAGCCATGGCAGGAACGGCACTGGCACCCAGGGCCAATGCCAGCGCGGCGGCCAGCCGTCGCAAGGGGGTCGAATATGTCATGCGGTCACTCCGGTTGACGGCGGCGGATGCGCTCAGGCGGCCTCGAGCACGGTATGCGCTTCCAGCGGATAGATCGGGCGGCGCAGGTTGCGGAACGGAAACTGGCTGTAGTCAGAGCTGCAGACGCCGGGGCCGGCCACCAGCACGATCTCGCTGGCGATCGGCTCGAAACCGGCGCGGAAGTGCTGGCGCGACTTGACCAGGATGTACTTGCGGCGCGACAGGTCGATGCCCGCGTGGGTGAATACGCCGGTATCGAACGGCTCCTGCGGCTTCTCGCAGATCACGACCAGCGTGCCGGCGACATCCAGCACCACGGTACGGCCCAGGCTCAGCTTCATGCCCGTGAACATCGGGCCGGTGACCTGGTAGTTGCCGTCGGTAATGCACTGCACCCTGCCGCTCAGCCGCAGCGGGCGGCCCTTCAGGTCCAGCGCCGGCATGTCGGTCTTGCCGCCCACATCCAGCGTGACAGACTGCCCGACGCCGGCGGCAATCAGTTCCGCCACGGCGCTCGGGTCCCAGAACGGCCCGGCGACCACGCCTTCGAGCCCCTGGCGCAGGACTTCGCCCAGCACCGTCATTTCATCCGTCGGCCCGCCCGCGCCGCAGTTATCGCCATGGTCGACCAGCACGACCGGGCCCTGCGTGAGCGTCTTGGCGCGCGCGATGGATTCCGCCATCGGCTCGATCGGGAAAACGAAATCAGCCCGGCGTTCCCACGCCATGCCGCAGAGATCGTCGAGCAGGCGCCGCCCTGCTTCGATCCTGGCGCCATCAGCCACGATCACCACGGCCAGGCCTGTGTGCGGGATGTCGGCAAGCGGGAAGCCACCGAACACCGAGGCGTTGAGCACCTCGCCATCGCGCTCAGCCGCCATCGCACGCTCCATGATGTCCTTCATGGGTTGCGCGCGCGGGGTCTGGCGCAGCATGTGGGTAAGCATCGGCAGCGTGCGCCACAGCAGGACCGGGCGGGCCTCGCCTCGCAGCGCCGCCATCAGGGTACGGGCGGCGCGTGCGCCGGTCTCGTACACGTCCACGTGGGGATAGGTGCAGTAGCCGGCGATCACGGTCGCATTGTCAACCAGCGCAGCGCTGAAGTTGGCGTGGAAATCCAGCGATACCGCAATCGGCACCTCGGGTGCGGCGGCACGGATGCGTGCCAGCAGTTCGCCTTCGGCATCCGGATAGCCCTCGGCCACCATGGCGCCATGCAGGTCCAGCATCACGGCATCGCAGCCTGCACGTACTGCCTCGACAATGCTGGCCGCCATCGACTCGAATGCTTGCGCCGTCACCATGCCACTGGGCACCGCGTTCGCCATCAAGGGCATCACGAACTCGTCGCCCTGGCGGCGTACCAGATCAATGAACGCGGCCGCGGCGCTGTTGGTGCCCTGGCAGGCACGCACCGCGTCGTCGCCGTAAAGCGGGCCAGCGGTGCTGCCGCGGTTGAACGCGCTCAATGGCGTGGCAATCGGCGAAAAGGTATTGGTTTCATGCCGCATCAGGGCAATGACAAATCGCATGGACTGGCTCCGACAGCGTGAAGGGTTCAGTTAGATTCGAGATCGACCGCGCGCGCAATGGCACCGTAGCGGATCGTTTCCGCTTGCAGGAAGCGGCGGGCCTGCTCGGGGGTGGAAAGGACCGGCTCATAGGCAAGCGTCTGCAGGCGCGCGGCAAAGTCCGCTTCCTGCACGCTGGCCTTCACTTCCCTGTAGAGCCTGTCGATGACCGGAGCCGGCGTGCCCGCCTTGACCACCAGCGCCAGGTTGCCGCATACCTGCAGCGCATCCGTGCCGCCCGCCTTCTGCGTTTCGAGGGCGGGAAACTGCGTGATGGGCTCCGCCTGCAGCGTGGCCAGGGGCTTGGCCTTGCCATCCTGGACGTAGTTGACCGAAGAGCCGATCACATCGACATGCGCGTAGGTCTGGCCGCCGATCAGGTCCGCCATGGCCGGCGGCGAGCCGCGATACGGAACGATGGTGAAATCCAGGCCATTGCGGCGCTTCCAGTCGGCCAGGCCAAGGTGCGCGGCCCCCGCGACGACATTGATGCTGATCGACACCTTGCCGGGATTGCGCTGGATATGCGTCTTCAGCTCACCCAGCGTCATCTCCTTGCGGTCGGCGCGCGTGATGATCCAGTGCGGCACGGTGCTGACGATGGTCACCGGCGTCAGGTCGGTATCGGGGCGATAGCGCAGGCCCTTGATCGTGAACGGATTGATATTGAGCGTGCCGTCGCTGGCCAGCAGCAGCGTATTGCCGTCGGCCTTCTCCTTGAGCACCGACGACACGCCCGGCACGGTCGCGCCGCCGGCGATGTTCTCCACCACCACCGGCTGCCCCAGCCGCTGTTCCAGCTTGCGCGCGAGCGTGCGGCCAATGATGTCGTAGGAACCGCCGGCCGGGAACGGCACGACCAGGCGCAGCGGCCGGTCGGGCCACGCGGGTGCGGCACTTGCGCAGGTGGCCGCGAGCAAGGCTGCGCCGGCAAGCATGCCGCGCATGATCGAGCGCAAATGGCTCACTGCTTCCATGGGTCTCCTCCTGAGGTCTGATTGCCTCGTGATGGCTTGGAATGAATCAGGTGATGCGCCGACTATATGGGATCCGTTCCGATACCAAAAGCGAATAAAAATCGCTGTTTGTTGAGCAAATGGTTAACTTGTAGAATGAGCCACCCAGCCCCGCCGATCATCGCCTGCCCCATGCCTGCCGAAACCTTCGCCCATACCCTGCTTGGCCGCCTCAAGCTGCGCCACCTGCGCATCATGCTGGCGCTGAGCGAGATGCCAACCGCCGCCGCCGTCGCCGCGCGCTTTCACGTCAGCCCCGCCGCGGTGTCCAAGACACTGGCCGAGATCGAAGACATCGTGGGCATGCCGCTGTTCGAGCGCAACCGCCGCGGCCTGCACCTGACCGAGCCCGGACGGGAGATGGCGGCCCATGCGGCGGTCTTGCTGGCGCAGCTCGAACGGCTCGCCGAATCGCTTCAGGCGGTGCGTGCCGGCAGCCAGGGTGCGTTGCGCATCGCGTTCCGGACGATGTCGGTGCAGCCCTTCCTGGCGCGGGCAATGAGCGACTTCTACCGTGACAATCCGCGCGTGGAGATCAGCGTGATCGAAGGCGGCATCGGCGAACTGGCGGATCAACTGGTGGATGGCTCGCTGGACCTGCTATTCGCCTATGACGATCCGCGCCTGTCGTTACCCGCGCTGCGCACGGCGCCGGTGGTCCCCGCGCAGAAGGTGGTGATCGTCGCCAGCCTGTACCATCCGCTGCTCACGCGCCGCAAGCTGGCGGCGCGGGAACTGTCCGGGCAGCAATGGTGCATTCCGGTGGCAGGCTCGCGCATGCTTCACCTGCTGCACACGGCGTTTCATACCCTTGGGGCGCCGGCGCCCTCGCTTGGCATCCGCACCAGCGATGTGGCCGCCACGGCTAGTCTGTTGCAGGCGGGTCATTTCCTCGCGGTGTTCCCCGAGCGCATTGCCGCGCAGCTCACCCTGGCCAAGGTGGCAAGAGTGCTTCGCTTCGAACTCGGCAGCCGCGTGGAGCCGGTAGTGGCGGTCTGGAACGACGAACTCACGCCACGCACGCCGGCGCGCCTGTTTCGCGAGCTCGTCATGCGCCGGGCCGGCGAGACCCTCATGGCCGAGCCAGTGCCGTTGCTGGCCGCGCGCGCGGTGGCGGCGGCTGGCATTCGCAAGCGCTGAGCGGGAAGCCGGCCCGGCTCAGTGCGCGCACAGTACCGCCGCCATCTCCCTCGCCGCCCCCTGCAACGTCGGCACCGCCTGCAGCAGCGCCTCAAGCGAAGCCCGTGCCGTCGGCGCATGACAGGCAATCGCAGCCACCACCCGGCCTGAACCCTCCCCATCCGGCTCCCGCACCGGCACGGCCACCGCGCACATGCCGCGCACGAATTCCTCATGGTCCACACCGATGCCGCGCGCGCCCAGCCGGTCCAGTTCGGCATTGAGGACAGGCACATCGGACAGCGTGCGCGGCGTGTGCGGGGCCAGGTCCAGGCGCCTGAGCATCTGCTGGCGTTCCAGCCGGTTCATCGCCGACAGGAACAGCTTGCCGCTGGCGGTACAGTGCAGCGGCACGTGGATGCCGGGCGACAGCTGCAGGCGCAGTGGCTCGTGCGTCTCGACGCGCTCTACGTAGAGGACCCGGTCGCCGTCTAGCGCGGTGAGGTTGCAGGTCTCGCCCAGGCTCGCCACCAGCCTGGCCAGGATGGCGCGGCACTCGCGCAGCATCGGCGGGCTCCTGAGGGTCTGCAGTGACAGGGCCGCGGCGCCCGGGCCGGGCACGTAGCCGCGCTCGGCGGGCATGCGGACCACGAAGCCGGTGCGCTCCATGGCGGCCAGCAGGCGCATCAGTGTCGCCTTGGGCACATGCAGCCGCTGCGAAAGCTGGGAAAGCGTCTGCGGATGCTGCGCCCTGGCCAGGCTGGACAGCACCATCAGCACGCGCAGGCTGCGTGCATCGTCCTCCACCGCGCCGTCTTCTGCTGCAGTGCGATTCTGAAACGGGAATTGCACGTTCTGTTTCACAACCGACGTCTCCTCGCGATTGAGCTTTCCATTCCGGCCTGGAAAAATAAAATCCGGAACAGAACGTTTCAGATTATAGATCGAAGCCGGGTGGCTACGTGCCTGCCGGCCAGAAAAGGAGACAGCGACGATGTCGCAAACCGTTGACTACATCGTGGTAGGCGCCGGCTCGGCCGGGTGTGTGCTGGCCAACCGGCTCAGCGAAGACGGCCGGTATTCCGTCTGCCTGCTGGAGGCCGGCCCGCCCGACCGCTACCCGTGGATCCATATCCCGATCGGCTATGGCAAGACCATGTTCCACAAGCAAGTGAACTGGGGCTTCTATACGGATCCCGATCCCAACATGCTCAATCGCCGCATCTACTGGCCGCGCGGCCGCACGCTGGGCGGCAGCAGCGCCATCAACGGCCTGATCTACGTACGCGGCCAGCGCGAGGACTATGACCACTGGGAGACGCTGGGCAATCCGGGCTGGGGCTGGGACAACTGCCTGCCCTACTTCCGCAAGCTCGAGAACAACGACCTTGGCGCCGGCCCCACGCGCGGCACCGACGGCCCGCTGAACGCGACCTCGATCGACCGGCAGCATCCGCTGGTCGATGCCTTCATCGGCGCCGGCCAGGCCCTTGGCCTGCCGCGCCAGACCGACTTCAACGGTGGCGACCAGGAGGGCGTGGGCTATTACCAGCTCACCACCCGCAACGGCTGGCGTTGCTCCACCGCGGTGGCCTACCTGCGTCCAGTGCGCGGGCGCACGAACCTGCGCGTCGAGACCGATGCCCACACCACCGGGATCCTGTTCGAAGGCAAGCGTGCAGTGGGCGTGCGCTACACCCAGCATGGCCAGCGCTACATCCTGCGGGCGCGGCGCGAGGTAATCCTGTGCGCCGGCGCGCTGCAATCGCCGCAGTTGCTGCAGCTGTCGGGCATCGGCCCGGCGCCGTTGATGCAGGACCTGGGCGTACCGGTGGTGCATGCCCTGCCGGGCGTGGGCGAGAACCTGCAGGACCATCTGCAGGTGCGGCTGATCTACGAGGTGGCAAAGCCGATCACCACCAACGACCAGCTGCGCTCGCTGACGGGCAAGGCGCGCATGGGCCTGGAATGGCTGCTGATGCGCAAGGGGCCGCTGGCGATCGGCATCAACCAGGGCGCGATGTTCTGCCGCGCATTGCCGCAGGAAAGCGCCACGCCGGACACGCAGTTCCATTTCTCGACCCTGTCCGCCGACATGGCGGGCGGCATGGTGCATCCCTTCTCCGGCTGCACCTATTCGGTATGCCAGCTGCGGCCCGAGTCGCGCGGCACGGTGCGGATCCGCTCGACCGACCCTTATGAGCCGCCGTCGATGCAGCCCAACTACCTGTCGGCCGAGCTGGACCGGCGCTGTACCGTGGCAGCGGTGCGCTACGCCCGGCGCGTGGCGCAGACCGAACCGATGCGCGGCCTGATGAAACGCGAGTTCCGGCCGGGCGACGAGGTGCGCAGCGACGAAGAGATCCTGCATTTCTGCCGCGAGTACGGCGCCACCATCTTTCATCCGTCCGGCACCGCGAAAATGGGTCCCGCCGCCGATCCGCTGGCCGTGGTCGATGCACGCCTGCGCGTGCATGGCGTGGGCGGGCTGCGCGTGGTGGACTGCTCGGTGATGCCCACGCTGGTCTCGGGCAACACCAACGTACCAGTGGTGATGATGGCCGAGCGCGCGGCCGACTTCATCCGCGAAGACGCTAGGCGGGAAATGCATCCCGTCGACGTTGCGACCCCGATGGCAGCAGCCGCCTGAGCGGGTTGCGCCAATCCTGATTGCGAACAACCAAGGCCAGGCATCCATAACAAGGCCAAACCCTGCAGTGCATCCGGCGTCCATAACCATCCTTCCAGAGGACGCCGCCCATCACCAGAGGAGACAAGCATGACAAGCCCCAACGAACAGGCGATCCGCAAGGTCGCGCTGGCGTCCGTGATCGGCGCCACCATCGAGTGGTATGACTTCTTCCTGTACGGCGTGGTCGCCGGCCTGGTCTTCAACAAGCTGTACTTCCCCGGCAATGACCCGCTGGTGGCCACCATCCTGGCCTACACCACCTTTGCGGTGGGCTTTGTCACGCGGCCGCTGGGCGGCGTGATCTTCGGGCACTTTGGCGACAAGGTCGGCCGCAAGAGCATGCTGGTGATCACGCTGATGATCATGGGCGTGTCCACCTTCCTGATCGGACTGGTGCCGACCTACGACAGCATCGGCATCCTGGCGCCGATCCTGTTGCTTCTGCTGCGCGTGCTGCAGGGCATCGGCCTGGGCGGCGAATGGGGCGGCGCGGTGCTGATGGCCTATGAGTACGCGCCGCCGGGCAAACGGGGCTTCTATGCGTCGCTGCCGCAGATCGGGCTGGCGATCGGACTGTGCCTGGCATCCGGCGTGGTGGCGCTGCTGTCGCTGACCCTGACCGATGCGCAGTTCCTGGCCTGGGGCTGGCGCGTGGCCTTCCTGATCTCAGCGGGGATGGTGTTCGTGGGCATGTATATCCGCCTCAACGTCAAGGAGACGCCTGAATTCGCCGTGATCAAGCAGCGCAATGCCGAGACCCAGATTCCCTTTGTCGACATGATGCGGCGCTACCCCGGCAATATCCTCAAGGGCATGGGCGCGCGCTATATCGACGGAGTCTTCTTCAACATCTTCGGCGTGTTCTCGATCACCTACCTGACTCAGACCATCCATATCAGCCGGACTGAAGCGCTGGTCGGCGTGATGGCGGCGGCCATTGCGATGTGCTTCTTCATTCCGTTCTTCGGCCACCTGTCCGACCGCATCGGCCGCACCCGCGTGTATTTCTGGGGCTCGCTGATCACGGCCTTGTCCGCGTTCCCGGCGTTCTGGCTGATGCTGAACAGCGGCGGCAACACCATGCTGCTGTGGCTGTCCATCGTGGTGCCGTTCGGCATCCTCTACGCCGCGGTCTACGGCCCGGAAGCGGCGCTGTTCTGCGAGCTGTTCGATGCCAGGGTGCGATATACCGGCATTTCGTTCGTCTACCAGTTCTCGGGGATCTTCGCGTCCGGCATCACGCCCATCATCGCCACGGCACTGCTCAGGTCGGGCGGCGGCAAGCCCTGGCAGATCTGCGCCTACGTGGCCTTCGCGGGGGTGGTGTCGGCGTTGTCGGTGGCGCTGATCGGGCGGGGCGAAGGCTCCCAGGCGCCGCGCGAAAACGGCATGCCGCTGCGCGGTCCGGCACGCTAGGCGTGGAGCGGGCCGCCGCCCGCCGGCAATGTCTTAGAATGGCGCAACGCCAATGACAGGGACATTGCATGCAAACTCCGGACGGCACCGGTGCGGCCGCCGCCCCGCTCCTGCCCAGGGTCGTGCGCCAGCGGCTGCACGACACCGTGGTCGACCACCTGCGCAACTTTATCGTCGAGGGGGTGCTGCCGCCGGGCATGAAGCTCAATGAGCGCGAGCTGTGTGAAACGCTGGGCATCTCGCGCACGCCGCTGCGCGAGGCGCTGAAGGTGCTGGCCGCCGAGGGGCTGATCGAGATCTCGCCCAACCGCGGCGCGAGCGTGTCACGGATGAGCGAGGCCGAGGCCTGGGAAGCCTTCGAGCTGATGAGCGGCCTGGAGGCCTTTGCCGGGGAGCTGGCGTGCGAGCGCATCACGCCGCCGGAGCTGGCCGAGATCAAGGCGCTGCACTACGCCATGCTTGCCTGCCGCGCGCAGAACGACCTGCCCGGCTATTACGCCCGCAACCAGGAAATCCATGACCGCATTGCCGACGCCGCGCGCAACCAGACGCTACAGCAGACCTACCTGACGCTCAACCGGCGGCTCAAGGCGATGCGTTTCCGCTCCAACCACCAGCCCGGCAAATGGGACCGCGCCGTGCACGACCACGAGGAGATGATCCGCGCGCTGGAAGCCCGCGACGGCAAGCGGCTGTCGGCCATCCTGCGCCAGCACTTGCTGGAGAAGCGCGCCGCGCTGATGCAGATCCATCCCGACCCGATCGCCGGCGCGCCGGCGCTGCCGAACGCCTGAGGCCTCGACCCTGAGCTGTCAGGCGGCCGCCCCCGCATCGGGGCGATCCAGGTACCCGCCGACGATACGGACCAGCAGCGGCAGCTTGCCGGTAAAGAAGTGGTCCGCCCCCGGCACCACCACCACGGGCAGCCCCTGCGGGCGCGCCCAGTCGAACAGCGCGCCGAGTTCCGCGCGCTCGTCACGCTCGCCATGGACCACCAGGCAATCGGCGGGCACGGCCGGCGTGTCATAGCTGCGATGCGCCTTGACGGTGCCGTAAGGCGTGCCGGCAAGCACCAGGTGCCGGATCGGCACGGACTGCGCCGCCAGCGTGGCGGCGACATGGGCCATCACGAACGCACCAAAGGAAAAGCCTGCCAGTGCCAGCGGCAGGCCGGGATGGGCCTCGCGCAGATGGGCGATGACGGCGAGCATGTCCTGCGCCTCGCCGCTGCCCTGGTCATGCTCGCCCGCGGACCCCTCGACCCCGCGGAAATTCGGCCGCACCGTCAGGAAGCCGCGTGCCACCAGCGCCTTGGCCAGCTGGTGCGGCACCTTGTGCGTGGCCGAGCCGCCCAGCAGCGGATGCGGATGCGCCACCACGGCGATGCCTCGCGGCGCGCCGGCGGGACGGTCGACCAACATTTCAATCTGCCCGGCCTCGCCGCCGAGCTGCGCCTTTTCCGTGCCTGACGGAACAGTCATGCCTTCTCCTGGTGATGACAATGGGCCGCCTGCGGCCCGAAAACCGTGATGGTAATGCCATTCCCGCAGGCCGCGCCGGCTGGCGCCCGGCCCTGCACCGCGCGCCGCGCGCGCGTATCCGTATCAAAATGTCAGCCAGTGCACCATCCGGCACCCCTCGGAGCTGGGTGGCGCATCCGCTTTCGTATAATTCTGCGAACCGCGGCAAGGCCGTTTACCGTTTTCCCCTGGGCCCCGCCGCCATCGGTCAGCACGTCCCGTGTCACGCGCACCGGCCTGCCAGGCAGCCCGCCGCGCTTCGTGCCCTGACCAGACTTCGCCGAAGGGAGCGCCAGCGAGCGGTCATCCCTTCCCGTGTTCATTGCCGGTGTTCCGGCCGTTCCCGCGTCCCATCGCCGCCGCATCCGACGCATGCCAGCGCGATGCTTTGCCGATGCCGGAGCCGCCGCAAGCCGTCACCATCCGACGAGATTCCGCCATGAGCAAAGTTTCACGGCTCGCACTGGGCCTTGCGTTCGCTGCGCTATGCCACCTGATGCCGGCCACGCTGCCCGCCGCCCTGGCCGCCCCGGCATCCGAAGCGGCTCCAGAGGCCGGCGCCCAGCAGGCGCCCGCCATCACCCACGGCGAGGCCACCGCCGAACTCAAGCGCTTGCAGACCGAGCAGGACCGCATCAAGCAGCAGGCCTCCGACCCGGATGGCAACACCAGGCTGCATGAACTCGAAGAAGCGCTGCAAAAGCTCAGTGCCGACGTCGCCAAGCTGTCTTCGGCCCTGACGCCGCAGCGTGCGCAGCTGCAGGCGCAGCTGGACGTGCTGGGTCCGCCACCGGCGGACGGCACCACCAAGGAAGCGCCTGCGGTCGTCAGGCAGCGCGCCGAACTGAATGCGCGCCGTGCACAGCTTGACGCACAACTCAAGCAGGCGGGCGAGAGCAAGGCGAACATCGCAAACCTGAGCGACCAGCTGGCGCGGCTGCAGCGCAGCCAGATCAAGGACCAGCTCGCGCTGCGCTCCGAGAGCATCCTGAATCCGCAGTTCTGGAAGCCGCTGGCCAGCCCGACGCAGGAAGACCAGGCGCGCCTGGCCACCTTTACCGACCAGGTGGTGCCAATGGCGCAACTGGCCTGGCAGCCGTCACAGCGCGCCGCCACCATCGCCTTGCTGCTGCTGGCCCTGGCCGTATGGACCCTGGGCCGGCGCCTGGCCGAACGGGCACTGGCGTGGTTCTGCCTGAACAAGCTGCCGGCGACGCGTTTGCGCCGCAGCGCCCTGGCGCTGGCCACCACGATGGCCACCGTGTGCACCACCGGGCTGGCGGTACAGCTGGTCTACAACGCCTTCACGCGCAACTACGAACTGCCGCCGGACCTGACGGAGTTGTACGGCCAGCTGCTCAAGCTGACGCTGACCAGCGCGCTGATCGCGGGCCTGGGGCGCGCGCTGCTGTGCACGCGCCATCCCTCCTGGCGCCTGCCGGCGCTGGCCGATCCGGTCGCGCTGGCGATGAAGCCGTTCCCCGCCGTGCTGGCCGGCCTGCTGCTGCTGGCCGGCACGCTCGAGCAACTGAACCGCATTGCCGATACCAGCGTGCAGGTCACGCTGCTGTGGCGCGGGCTGGTGTCGCTGGTGGTGGTGCTGACCATCGGCGCCGCGCTGCTGCGCGCCAACCGCGTGCGCAACGTGCTGGCCGCCGCGGGCGAGCGGCCCGAGGCGCGCGCCACCCTGGCGGGCATGATCCACGCCGGCGTGTCGGTCATCGTGCTGGTGTCGGTGGTGGCGCTGCTGGCCGGCTATATCAGCTTTGCGCGCTTCCTGACCTACGAGCTGGTCTGGTTCGACATCGTGCTGTGCAGCCTGTACTTGCTGACCCAGGTTACGCGCGACGTCTGCGAAAGCCTGCTCTCGACCAACTACGCCAGCGGGCGCGTCATCAAGCAGCTGTTCGGCGTGGACGATTCGCACCTGGAGCAGGCGTCCACCATCCTGTCAGGCATCGGCGCCAGCGTGCTGCTGCTGGTGGCGGTGCTGGCGCTGCTGACAGGCGGCTTCGGCACCACACCCGCGGACCTGCTCAACAGCCTGGTAATGGTGCTGGGCGGCGAGAAGCTGCACAGCCTCAACATCATGCCCGACCGCATCCTGAATGCGCTGATCGCTCTCGGAGTCGGCATCTGGCTGCTGCGCTCGGTGCGGCGCTGGCTCGATGGGGAACTGCTGCCCAAGGTCTGCAAGGAGCCGGGCCTGCGCGCCTCGCTGATCACGCTGTACAGCAATGTCGGCTATGTGTTGCTGGTGCTGCTGGTGCTGTCGCTGCTGGGCGTGCGCTGGGACAACCTGGCGTGGATCGTCAGCGCGCTGTCGGTGGGCATCGGCTTCGGCCTGCAGGAGATCGTGAAGAACTTCGTCTCCGGCCTGATCCTGCTGACCGAGCGGCCGGTCAAGGTGGGCGACATGGTCAGCATTGCCGGCGTGGAGGGCGATATCCGCCGCATCAACGTGCGCGCCACCGAGATCCAGCTGGGCGACCGCTCCACCGTGATCGTGCCCAACTCGCAGCTGATCTCGCAGAACCTGCGCAACGTGACCATGAGCAACAGCACCCAGGGGGTGGCGTCGCTGCAACTCACCTTCCCCCTGAATACCGACCCCGAACAGCTGCGCGACCTGCTGCTGGATGTCTACCGCGAGAACGAGACCATCCTCGACGTGCCGGCTCCCTCAGTCATGTTCAGCCAGCTGGCGCCCAACGGCATCACGCTGTCGGTGACGGGCTATGTCGGCAGCCCCCGCATCGCCGCCAACACGCGCAGCGACCTGTTGTTCGAGATCCTCAAGCGCCTGCGCGCCGCCGACATCTCGCTGTCGGTGCCGCAATCGCTGCGGCTGGAAAACATGCCGCCATTCGGGCAGGAGCCAGAGCGCGCGCTGGCCGCCGGCTGACCAGCACCGGCATTAAAGCAGCCGTTACAACCCTAACAAGTCGCCGGCCGCGCCGAAACACATTGAGGGGCACTTTGCGTCCATCATGAATGCACACAAGCTGCATCAGAAGGAGTCCGATATGCGCCCCTCCACCCGAATCGTTTCAGCGGTTGCCCTGAGCGTGGCGCTGGTGGCAGCCGGCCCGGCGTCGGCGCGCGACCGCTACCACCACGGCGGCGGCTCGAATGCCGGAGCGATGCTGGCTGTCGGCGCCCTGGTCGGCCTGGCCTTTGGCGCGGCCCTGGCTTCGGCGCCAGTCATGGCGGCACCGCCCCCTGTCACCTACGCCCCGGCGCCGGTGACCTACGCGCCGGCTCCCGTCTCATACGCACCGCCGGCAGCGCCGCCAGGCTATTGCTACCGCGACTACGACCGTGCCTACGTGCCTTGCGGTCCGCAGCCGCCGGGGTATTACGAACAGCAGCAGCCGTATTACGGTTATTGAATAAGGCGGCTGTGCAAAAAAGAAACGCCCCATGCCAAGCATGGGGCGTTTGTCTTGAAGATACCGGCAAGCATGCGCCGCACAGACTACCGATTGGGTGCTCCCTCTCCCGCTTGCGGGAGAGGGCTGGGGTGAGGGCGGGCCTGTCGACGAAGTGATGCCTGTCGGTATGCCAGTGCCTATCCTCACCCCCTGCCCCTCTCCCGCAAGCGGGAGAGGGGAGCAAACCAGCGGGACGCGAGACGATGTCGCCTTACACCGGCACATCCCTGGTCGGATCCGGCCTGCGATCATCAAACCAGCGATACAGCGTAGGCACCATCACCAGCGTCAGCAGCGTCGACGTAATCAACCCGCCGATCACCACCACCGCCAGCGGACGCTGCACCTCCGAGCCCGGCCCCGTCGAGAACAGGAACGGCACCAGGCCCAGCATCGCAATGGTCGCGGTCATCATCACCGGGCGGAAACGCTGAGTCGCGCCCTGCACCACCGCCTCATCGACCGACAAACCCGAGTCGCGCAGCGTGCGGATATACGACACCAGCACCACCCCGTTCAGCACCGCCATGCCCCACAGCGCGATAAAGCCTACCGAGGCCGGCACCGACAGGTATTCGCCAGTAACGAACAACCCGATGATGCCGCCGATGGAGGCAAACGGCAGCACCGTGATGATCAGCGTGGCAAAGCGCAGCGAGTTGAACAGCAGGAACAGCAGGAAGAAGATCGCGGCAATGGTCACCGGCACGATGATCTTCAGGTGGCCCATGGCGCGTTCCATGTTCTGGAACTGACCGCCCCACTCCAGGTAGT
This sequence comes from Cupriavidus necator N-1, assembly GCF_000219215.1. NCBI lineage: Bacteria > Pseudomonadati > Pseudomonadota > Betaproteobacteria > Burkholderiales > Burkholderiaceae > Cupriavidus > Cupriavidus necator. The sequence goes on from NC_015723.1 coordinate 1,938,606, forward strand.
AGCCTTCGGGCAGCTTCACCTTGGCGCCGGTGGCCTGCTGCAGCTCGGCCACGAAGCCGCCGAGGTCACGGTCCTTCACGTTGATCATCACCACCACGCGGCGCTTGGCCATTTCGCGGCTGATCTGGGCCGGGCCGTCGTTGACCTCGATCCTGGCCACGCTCTGCAGCGGCACCTGGGTGCCGTTGGGCGTGGACACCAGCAGCTGCCGGATGGCCTGCTCGTTGTTGCGGAACTCCTCCGGCAGGCGCACCGCCGCGGCAAAGCGGCGCTCGCCTTCGAAGATGTCCGTGGCGCGCTTGCCGCCGATGGCGATCTCGATCACGTCATGGATGTCGGACACGTTCAGCCCGTATCGCGCAATCGCCTGGCGGTCGATCTCGATCGACAGGTACTGCTGCCCCGACACGCGCTCGATGCGAATGTCCTGCGAGCCCTGGATGCCGCCGGCCACGCGGGCGATCTCGCCCGCCAGCTCGCGCAGCTTGTCCAGGTCGTCGCCGAACACCTTCACCGCCACGTCCGAACGCACGCCGCTGACCATTTCGTCGACGCGGTCCGAGATCGGCTGCGCCATCACGATCTGCACGCCGGGAATGGCCTTGAGCTTGTCGCGGATGGCGTTGGCGATATCGTCCTGGGTCCAGCCGTCGGGCCACTCGTCGCGGTCCTTCAGGCTGGCGATCGGGGTCGACTCGTTCTGGCCCTGCGGGTCGGCCGGGCTTTCGCCGCGGCCCACGCCGGACACTACCGACTTCACGCCCGGCACGCTCAGCACCAGCTTGTTGGCTTCCTTCTCCAGCTTGATCGACTCTTCCAGCGAGATATTGGGCACGCGGTCGATCGCCGGCACGATCGAGCCTTCCTTCATTTCCGGAATGAACGAGGTGCCCAGCAGCGGCACGATCGCCAGCGTGGCGACGAAAGCTGCCACCGCGCAGAGCACCGTCTTGCGGCTGTTGCCCAGCGCCCAGTGCAGCAGGCGCAGGTAGTGGCGCTTCATGAAGGCGATCACATGCGTGTCGTGCTCCGCGCCGCCCTTGAGCAGGTACGACGACAGCACCGGCGACAGCGTCAGCGACAGGAACAGCGAGATCGCCAATGCGATCGAGATGGTGAACGCCAGCGGCGCAAACATCTTGCCTTCCATCCCCGACAGCGTCATCAGCGGCAGGAACACCAGGATGATGATGCCCACGCCCACGATCACCGGCGTGGCCACTTCCTGCACGGCCTTGACCAGGATCTCGGTCTTGGTGAGGCCCGGCTCCTTGTGGCCGAGCCGCTCGAACGCGTTCTCGACCACCACCACCGAGCCGTCGACCATCAGGCCGATGGCAATGGCCAGCCCCCCCAGCGACATCAGGTTGGCCGACAGGCCCACCTCGTTCATCACCATGAAGGTCAGCAAGGGCGTCAATACCAGCGTGGCCAGCACGATCAGCGACGAACGCACGTCGCCCAGGAACAGGAACAGCACGATCACCACCAGCACCACGCCTTCCAGCAGCACCTTGGTCACGGTCCACAGTGCGGAGTCGACCAGTTCGCTGCGATCGTAGTACGGCACGATCTGCAGCTTGCCCGGCAGCATGCCGCGCTCGTTGATCTCGGCCACGCGTGCCTTCACGCGGCTGACCACCTCCTTGGCATTGCCGCCGCGCATCATCATGACGATGCCGCCGACCGCCTCGGTCTGCCCGTTCTTGACCAGCGCGCCCTGCCGCACCTCATGCCCGATGGTGACGTTGGCCACGTCGCGCAGGTACACCGGCGTGCCGTTGATCTCCTTGAGCACGATGCTGCCCAGGTCATCCACGCCGCGGGCCAGGCCCACGCCGCGGATCAGGTACTGCTCGGCATAGTGCGGCAGCACGCCGCCGCCGGAGTTGGCGTTGTTGCGCGCCAGCGCCTCATAGACCTGCTGGGTCGAGATCTGGTAGTGGCGCATGCGTTCCGGGTTGACCAGCGCCTGATATTGGCGCACGTAGCCGCCCTGCGAGTTGATCTCGGCCACGCCCGGAATCGAGCGCAGCAGCGGGCGCACCACCCAGTCCTGGGCGATGCGGCGCTCGGCCAGCTCTTCCTGCGTCAGTTCGCGGTTGCCGTCGTCGGCACGGTCCAGCGTGTACTGGTAGACCTCGCCCAGGCCGGTGGAAACCGGGCCCAGGACCGGCGACACGCCTTCCGGCATGCGCCCGCCCACTTCGATCAGGCGCTCCATCACCAGCTGGCGGGCAAAGTACACGTCGGTGGCATCGGTAAACACCAGCGTGATCAGCGACAGGCCCGCCTTGTTCAGCGAGCGCATCTCTTCCAGTCCGGGCAGGCCGGTCATGGCCATTTCCACCGGCACGGTGACAAAACGCTCGACTTCCTCGGGTGAGCGGCCCGCGGCTTCGGTGGCGATCTGCACCTGCACGTTGGTGACATCGGGGAAAGCATCCACCGACAGCTTGGTGGCAGCGCGCAGGCCGAAGAAGAACAGCACCACGGCAATCACGCACACCACCAGCCGCTGCTTGATGGCGGCTTCGACTAGGGATTTCATCATGGCCGATTACCCTTGCTCGAGGCGCTTGCGCTCGTTGTCGAGATGGAAGGCGCCATCGACCACGATGCGGTCGCCGGCCTTCACACCGTTCTGCACCACGCGCATGCCGTCGCTCTCGGCGCCCAGCTTGACCTTGGTGAGACGGTACTTGTTGCCCGGCATCTCGACATAGACCAGCTCGTCATTGCCATCGCGCACCACCGAGGCGGCCGGGATCACCAGCTGGTCGACCGGCTTGCCGGCGATCAGCATGCTGGCCAGCATGGCAGGCTTGAGGCGGCCTTCGCGGTTCTCCAGCTCGGTACGGACCAGCACCGTGCGCGACTGCGGGTTGACCGTGCGGCCGACGTAGATCAGCTTGCCGGTAATGTTCTTGCTGCCCGCACCGTTGCCAAGCGAAGGCACCTCGATGTCAACGCTCTGCCCTTCGGCCACCTGGGCGGCCTGCTGCTCTGGCACTTCGGCCACCACCCATACGCGCGACAGGTCTGCCACGGTATAGAGCGCATCGGCCGGCTGCACCACCTGTCCTTGCGCCACGTTGCGCTCGACCACGGTGCCGCTGATGCTGGAAAACACCGGCGAATGCGAATTGATGCTGCCGCTCCTGGCCAGATCGGCGATCGATGCCTGCGACATGCCCAGCACGCGTAGCTGGTCGCGATAGGCGCGCATCTCGGCCGAGGCAATCGCCAGTTCGCTCTCGCGGCGCTGCAGCTCGCCGCGGCCGATCACGTCGGCGGCAAACAGCTGGCGCGCACGCTCGGCGTTGCGGCCCTGCAGCTCGGTCTGGGCCTCGCTCTTCAGGAAGGCCATCTGCGCCGCGCCCAGCTCGCTGCTGTGCAGGCGCGCCAGCACCTGGCCGGCCTTCACTTCCTGGCCCAGGGTGGCATAGAGGTCGGTCACGCGGCCGGTCACGCTGGCGCCGATGCGCGCCACGCGCTGCTCGTCGAAGTCGACACGGCCGGCCACGCGCAGCATCTCGCTGAACGGGGAGGTGGCCACCGGCGCCACCTTCAGCCCCTTCTGCAGGTTGCCCTCGGGCTGGATCACGCCCGGCGGCAACTTGGGCGCTTCGGCAACGGGTTCAGGTTTGTCGGAGCAGGCCGCCAGGCTGAACGTCAGGACGGCAGCGGCCGTCAGCGAAAGCAGGAAATTGAGACGCATGGTTATTTCTGTTCGATGGTGGAGGTCGGCTGCAGGCCCGGCGCTGCGGTAGCGCCCGGGGCGGTCGACATAAGCTTTTCGATCTGGATGGCGGCCACCTGCACGTCGTACTGGGCGGCAATCAGCTCATTGCGCGCGCCGCGCAGCACGCGCTGGGCATCGAGGTAGTCCAGGATGCCGCGCTCGCCGAAGCGGTAGGCGGATTCGGCCACGCCCAGCGCCGACTCGGCCTCGCGCACGATGCCAGACTCAAGCGCCGTCACCTGGGCCTGGTTGATCTCGTACTGGCGGTAGGCGGCCTCCAGCTCCTGCGTCAGCTCGAACTCACGCGCTTCCAGGGCGCTGCGCGCCTGCGTGGCCTGCGCCGTGGCTTCGCCCACCGGGCCGCTGCGGCGGTCCCACAGCGGGATGGTCAGGACCAGGCCGATCTGCGAGACGTTGTTGTCAGGCTGGCGGTCGGTGCTGGCGCGCACCGCCACCTCGGGCCAGCGCAGCGACTTCTGGTAGTTCACGCCCAGCTGTGCGCGCTCCAGCTCCATGCGGCGCTGGACCAGTTCGGCATTGCTGGCGGTCATGGTGTCGCGCAGCACCGGCAGCGGCGGCACGTCGGGCGACTGGCCCAGGGAGCCGGCCAGCGAATACTGGCCCGGCATGGCACCGCCCACCTGCTGGCGCAGCGCGGCCTTGGCCTGGTTGACGCGCAACTCGGCGGTCTGCTGGTTCTTCTGCGAAGCCAGCAGTTCGGTCTCGGCCTTGATCAGTTCATAGCGCGGCGCCTCGCCCACCTCCACGCGCAGCCGCGCCCGCGAATGGATCTGGCGCATCATCGCCAGGTCTTCCTCGGCGGCATGCAGCTCGCTCTCGCGGCGCAGCACGTCGTAGTAGGAGGTCTTCACGCGGGCGGCCAGGTCGGCCCGGAAGCCTTGCCGCATGGCCTGCGACGACTCCAGCCCGCGGGTGGCCATGGCCTCGCGCAGGCTGCGCTGGTGCGGGTAGTCCAGCTTCTGCACCACGGCGTAGCTGGGCGCATTGCCGCTGGTCACGCCCGGCTGCTTGCCGGACAAGCGGCCGTACATCACCTCCACCTGCGGGTTGGGATAGGCACGCGCGCTGCTGATGGCGGCGCTGGCGGCATCGACACCGGCCTCGGCGGCGGCCACGCCCTTGTTGGTGGACTGGGCCAGGTCGAGCAGTTGGGGCAGCGAGTAGGCGGGCCCCGCCTGGGCGCCGGCCGATACGGCGGATGCGGGCTTGGGCACCGCCGTGGCCGCCAGGATGGCGGAGCCCGGCATGGGTGCGGCAGCAGGTTTGGTCAGGAGTGCGGGGGCGGCAGGCGCGGCACCGGCCGCGTCCGTTGGCTTCGGGGACACCCCGCCTTGCGCGCCGGCATGGGCCGGGGCAGCGGCGAGCGCGATCAGCGAAAGCGACGCGATCAGGGTCAGCTTGGTTGTTGTCATGAGTCGGGAAAGCAAGCAATACGGCTGCCTGTCGCCATGCTGCCGCTCGCCCCGGGGCGAGCGGTCACTTGGACGCAATCACGGCAGGACGCACAACGGCAGCGGCTTGCCCGCGCGGTCAGGCAGCAGGCAGGCTGGCGATATCAGACAAGGGGGCGCGGCCCACGGCACGGCGGCTGCATGCGGCAGCGCGTGCGGTGCGGGCGCAGGAAACGCTCAGGCGCGGGAAATGGGTGGCCGGAAGAAGGCCGAAGGCGGCGGCTCGGCGCGGCCAGGCGGATGCTGGGCGACGTCGCCAGAAGGCAGCAGCAGCTTCACTGGCGGCAAGGCAATCAGGGCACTGGATTCCTCGATCTCGTCGAGCAGGTCGAGGGGATCGAGCAGGTCCGCCGACCAGATATTGCAATACCCGGGGGGTGGGTCGTCGCAGATATCGTCGTCATGCAAGCCGTCGTCGCCGGGCACGATGATCCGGCCCAGGTCGTCGACAGGCTGCACCGCCGCCAGGTCCACCAGGTCAACGCTGGCCTGCGCCTGCAACGCCGCGCGCGCGTCCGCCACTGCTCCGAAGGAGAGCAGCGACAAGCACATGGCAGTCAGCAGGAGGAACAACAGTCGCATTGGATCGGGGGCATGACGGCATCGCTGCCGGGGCCCGCTGTCGGGGCTGGCCGGTGGGATGCTGCAGGACAGCATTGTAACGTAACGATTACGATTGACAGGGAATCGTTACGTTCGTTCCCTTGCTGCAGAGAGATCGGCGCCTGCAAGGGCTTTCAGACTCCTCTAATTTCTGCCCAATTCGCTCCCCCAACTACGCTCTGGTCACTGCTTCCAAACCCTGTAAGCCGGTCTGAGCATCCATCTGTTAGTGGTTTTGTAATACAAAAATGAGAGACAAATGAGCGCTATACTTCCGTATTACCCAAGTACGGAGCCATTCATGCAAGGAACGACATTGTCCTTCCGCGCCGGCGAAGAACTGGCCGACCAGACTCGCGCGCTGGCCAAGGCATCGGGAAAAAAAACTTCCGACTACATCCGCGATGCCGTGCGCGAGAAAAACGAGCGGGAAATGGCCTCCCGTATCGCCATGCTTTCCCGCAAGCTCTCGGCAAAGCACCTTGCCGCCAGTGAAGACATGGACGGATCGGGCGGAGACGGGCTTGACTGAGCTGAAGCGCGGGCAGATCTGGGAGGTCGACCTCAATCCACAGACCCATCGGGAAGAGCCGGCCAAGCGCAACCGGCCGGCGCTGGTCATCCAGACGGATTTGCTCAACGACGCCGGCCACCTGACCACGATCATCGTGCCGGGCACATCGCAAATCGAGCGCGAGGATTGCTTTCCGTTGCGGGTCGCGCTGGGCAAGCTGCCTGGCCTGGCCCATGAGACGGACCTGTTGATCGACCAGGTCCGCGCGGTGTCCAATCGCCGGTTCATGGGCGGCCGGCCGGTAGCCACGCTGGCGCCCAATCACCTGCGCAAGGTGGAAGAGGCCATGCGTCTGCTGCTCCGCCTTTAGGCCTTCCGGTCTCGCCCGTCGCCAGCCTCGCTGCATGATATGCAGCGTCAGTGAATATCATGCAGCGGCCCTACACCACCCTGAACCCATGCGTCCCGTCGCGCTCCAGTTGCGCGATCAGGCCGAACTCCCAGTCCAGGTAGCCCTGCATCGCCTCGCGCGGGTTGTCGGTGCCCTCATACGGCCGGCGGTAGCGGTCGGTGCGTTCCGAAGCCAGGCGCGTTTCCCCGCTTTCCAGCGGCAGTCCCGCGGCGATCCATGCCTGGGTGCCGCCTTCCAGCACGAACACTTCCGCATGGGTCTGGCGCCGCAGGTCGGCAGCGGCAAAGCGCGCCAGCAGGCTCGAACCGCAGGTGAACACGTAGCGCCTGGGCTGCGGGATGCGTGGCAGCGCGTCGGCCAGTTGCGCGCGAATGACGAAGTACGCGCCGGGAATATGGCGCTTGACGTAGTTGGCGCTGGTGGTGAAGTCGAGAACAGCGGTGCTGCCATCGCCTGCGTCAAGCCACGTCGCCAGTTCGGCTGCAGTGACGGTCGATACCGGCGCTGACGCCGGCACCGGTGCGCTGACCGCGCCGGTTTCGCTGCGCTCTGCCGCCGCCACCGGTTCCACCACCCAGATGTCCCAACCCATCTGCGCCAGCCATGAGCCGGTCATGCTGGCGCGCACGTCGTCATCATCCGCCAGCACAATGCGCGCACCGCGCACCGGAGCGGAATGGTCGGTCTCCTGCACCAACTGGCCGCCCGGCGCGTTGACAAAGCCCGGCAGGTGGCCGTCGCCAAATTCCTCCGGCGTGCGCACATCGAAGCGGTACACGGTGCGGCCGGGCTGCTGCAGCGTTTCGATCTGGGCCAGCGCAATGCGGCGCACGCCGGCCCGGTCGGCGATCTCGCGCGCGCCGCGGCGGGCGCTGTCGCGGTTGGCGTCGCTGACCGCGGCGGGGGCGCGGCGGCTGGCACCGTGGTCCAGTTGCTGGCCGGCCAGGGTCCAGCCGATGGTGCCGTTGCGCAGCGCCGCCACCTGGTTGGGAATGCCCGCGTTGACCAGCGACTGCGTGCCGATAATGCTGCGGGTGCGCCCGGCGCAGTTGACGATCACGCGCGTGTGCGGGTCAGGCGCCAGCTCGCGCACGCGCAGCACCAGTTCCGCGCCCGGCACGCTGGTCGCGGTGGGAATGCTCATGGTCTGGTACTCGTCGAAGCGGCGCGCATCGACGATCACCACATCGGCCTTGGTGTCGATCAATGCCTGCACTTCCTCGGCGGCCAGCGACGGCGTGTGGCGCCTGGCTTCCACGACTTCGCCGAACGACTTGCTCGGCACGTTGACGTCGCGGAACACCTCGCCGCCGTCGTCGATCCAGGCGCGCAGTCCGCCTTCCAGCAGGTGCACGCGCGTATAGCCCAGCTCGCGCAATACGGCCGCGGCGCGCGGCGCCAGGTCAGTGCCGGCATGTTCGCCGTAGACGACGATCAGCGTGTCGCGGCGCGGGATGCGCGCCCACGCCTCGATCTCAAGCCTGGACAGCGGGAAATTGGCCGCCCACAGCGGGTGTTCCTGCGCGAAGGGATCTTCCTCGCGCACGTCGATCAAGGCGATCTCGTCGCGGCTAAGCAGCGCCTTGCGCACCGCGTCGCGCGAGTACGTCGGAAAGGCCGGTGCGGCTTGCGTAGCAGTAATCGTGGTCATGACTGGGCGACTTCGCGGGAACGGTCCCACAGGTTGGGCAGGGTCCGGTTGGAATAGCCGGAGACAAAGGGCTTGCGCGTGCCGTCCTCGGCATAGACCGAACGGCGCACCGCACCGATATTGGCGCCGTACACATGGATGCTGACCGAGACGCGGTCGTCATGCACGTTGTTGACAAGGTGGATATCGCCGACCGTGGGCGACACGGCCTCGACCTGCCCGGGCAGCAAGCGCACGGCGTCGCCATGCGGTACAGGCCGGCCGCCGGCGTCGAGCGCGAACGGCTGCGAGTCTTCCGCGCCGCGCAGCATGCCGATCAGGCCCCAAACGGTGTGGTCGTGGATGGGCGTGCGCTGGCCCGGCCCCCAGACAAAGCTGACGACCGAGAAGCGTTCGGCGGAATCGCAATGCAGCAGGTGCTGCTGGTAGTACTCGGGATGCGACTGGGCCCAGGCTTCGGGCAGCCAGTCGTCGCGCGCGACCAGCTTTGCCAGCAGCGCCCCGCCTTCGCGCAGGATGCGGGGCTCGTCCGGGTGCTGGTCCAGCAGCTCGGCCAGGCCGGTGATGAAGTCGCGCAGCGGCGCGAGCCTGTCGGGGGTGGGGGTGCTGCCCATGGGAATGACTCCGAAGTGTCTCGTTCTGGTTTGCCGGCGCGCCGGGCGCCTGCGGCGCGGCCCTCTTTGGGGCGGTGCTGCTGCAAACATAGCACGGCCAGGCAGGCCCGCGCTTACAGGCCAAGCTGCGCACGCCCGGCGGCGACCAGGATGGAATCGTTCTGCGGCGTATGGATGCGGCTGCATAGCACGTCGCGGTAGTGGCGCTCGAGCGGGTTGTTGCGGCTCAGGCCGTGGTTGCCCGAGAGCTGAAGCGCCAGCTCCACCGCGTGGATCGCATTGCCGGTCACGGTGTACTTGAGCAGCCCGCTGTCGGCCGGCGTGGGCGCCTCGCCCGCGTCGGTGCGCGTCGCGGCATCGTCCAGCAACACCTGATTGGCCCGCAGCAACGCGGCGATCTCGCCGATGGCTTCCTGCACGCGCGGCAGCGTGGCCAGCGGCGCGCCCAGGCTGCCGGGCGCGCGCTCGCGAACGATTTCGCCGATCCATGCGGCGGCAGTGCGTGCCACCGCGTCATAGAGGCTGCCCAGCAGCACGATCATCCAGGCCTGCTGGTCGGCGTTGGCGTCGATGTCGGCCTGGCTGGCACCGGCCGGCGTCCATGCTGACGGCGGGCGGATATCGACCGCGTGGTCAGGCGGGATCCAGACGTTGTCGAGCACGGTCTCATGGCTGCCTGAAGCGCGCAGGCCAAGGTGGTTCCAGTTTTCGACGATGCGCACGCCCGCGATGCCGGCCGCCGGTCCGGGCACCAGGAACACGCCCACGCGCGGCTGCGGCTCGTCGGTACGCGCCCAGACCGCCAGCCAGCGCAGCGCCGGGATGCCGGTGCTGTACAGCTTGCGCCCGCTGATGCGCCAACCGTCGGCCACGCGCGTGGCCACCGTGGCCGGCTGGCCGCCGCGTGCCGGCGATCCCAGTTCCGGTTCCACCCGCAACGCGTTGATCAGCGCACCGTCCTGCACCGTGCTGGCAAAGACCTGGTCGCGCACGGTCTGCGGCCAGTGCGAATCGGCGCGGGCGATCGCGCGGTGCTGCAGGTAGGTCATGGTCAGCACCAGCGCGGTTGCGGCGTCGCCGCCCGCCACCGCGGCCACGATGCGGCGCGCCTGCGCCAGGCCCGCCCCGCCGCCGCCCTGCGCGTGCGGCACCACCTGCGCAACCAGGCCATTGGCATGCAGCTGCGCAAAGTTGTCGTGCGGAAAGCTGGCAGCGGCATCGTGCGCGCCGGCACTGGCGGCAAAGCGCGCGGACAGTCCGGCCAGCACCTCGCCAAGGTGCGCTTCGCTGCTGGGCAGCCTGCGCAGGGTAGACGTTAATGACATGGAAAAAGACTCCGGGAAGGATGATGACGAGGCGCGCTGCCCGCACCGAATGCCGCCTAGCGTAGCGCCGGCACCGCATTACGAAAACGACGCTTATTGAATATGGACCGTCGTTTTTATTCGTTAGCGAGCGCGCGCGCCTGTCGTACTTTCTGCCTCAGTCCAACACCATCCGGGCGGTCACGCTGCCGCCCTCACCGAACACAGGAGAGCGCGCATGAGCGTCGATTTCATCGGCATGATCCAGAGCCAGAAGCAGTCCGAGATCCATCCGCCGTCAGGTCCGGTGATCGATCGCGACTATGTGCGCGCCTTTGCCCAGGCCCACGAGCAGGCCGGCTTTGACCGCATCCTGGTGCCGCACCATTCCACCGGGCCGTCGGCCACGCTGACCATCGCCTACGCAGCCAGCGTGACCGAGCGCATCCACTTCATGCTGGCGCACCGCCCCGGCTTTACCGCACCGACGTTGGCCGCGCGCCAGATCGCCACGCTCGACCAGTTCAGCGGCGGCCGCCTCGGGGTGCACTTCATCTCGGGCGGGTCGGACAGCGAGCAGCAGCGCGACGGCGACTTCCTCGACCATGATCAGCGCTATGCGCGCACCGACGAGTACCTGCATATCCTGCGCCGCATCTGGACCGAGCCCGCGCCGTTCGACCACGAAGGCCAGTTCTATCGCTTTACGCAGGGCTTCTCAGAGGTCAAGCCCGCGCAGCAGCCGCATGTGCCGATCTATTTCGGCGGCGCCTCCGAAGCCGCGCTGGCCGTCGCCGGCAAGCATGCCGACGTCTACGCACTGTGGGGCGAGTCGCTCGACCAGGTGCGCGAGCTGACCGGCCGCGTGCGTGCCGAAGCCGCGCAGCACGGCCGCACGGTGCGCTTCTCGGTGTCGTTCCGCCCGGTGCTGGCCGAAACCGAAGAAAAAGCCTGGGCCCGCGCCGACAGCATCCTGGAGCGCACCCGCGCCCTGCGCGTGCAGGCCGGCTACAGCCGCGGCGGCCCGCAGCAGAGCGAAGGCGCACGGCGCCTGCTCGCGGCGGCCGACAAAGGCGACCGGGTTGACCAGCGCCTGTGGACCGCGATCGCGCGCGAGACCGGCGGGCGCTCCAACTCCACCGGCCTGGTCGGCACGCCGGAGCAGGTGGCGCAGGCCCTGCTGGCGTACTACGAACTGGGCGTCACCACCTTCCTGATCCGCGGCTTCGATCCGCTGGAAGACGCCATCGACTATGGCCGCGAGCTGATCCCGCGCGTGCGCGAGCTGGTGGCGCAGCACGACGCCGCGCAGCAGGCGGAGCGCAAGGCCGCGTGACGGCCTCACCACAGAACACGACGAAGACGGGGAATTTCACCATGAGCCAGGACAACAACAATCACGCCGACCCGCGCCGGCGCAGCGTGCTGCGGCTGGCCGGCGCCGCGGCCATCGCCGCGCCGTCGCTGATCCTGGGCCGACAGGCCTGGTCGGCGCCGCGCAAGCTGACCTTCGCGTGGAACCAGAACTCCTTCTGCCTGACGCCGATCGTGGTGGCGCAGGAGAAGGGCTTCTTCGAGAAGAACGGCCTGCAGGTCGACCTGATCAACTACAGCGGCTCGACCGACCAGTTGCTGGAATCGATCGCCACCGGCAAGGCCGATGCCGCGGTCGGCATGATCCACCGCTGGCTCAAGCCGCTGGAAGCCGGCTTCGACGTCAAGATCATCGGCAGCTCGCACGGCGGCTGCGTGCGGCTGGTGGGATCGAAAGCGGCGGGGGTCACCAGCCTGCAGCAGCTGAAGGGAAAGACCGTCGGCGTCAGCGACCTGGCGGCACCGGGCAAGCACTTCTTCACCATCCTGCTGGCCAAGAACGGCATCGACCCGGACAAGGACATCACCTGGCGCCAGTACCCGGCCGACCTGCTGGGCGTGGCGGTGGACAAGGGCGAGATCCAGGCGATTGCCGACGGCGACCCCAACCTCTACCTGCTGGAAAAGCGCACCAACGGCGCCTACGTGGAACTGGCCACCAACCTCACCGGCGAGTACGCGCGCAAGGTCTGCTGCGTGGTCGGCGCCCGCGGCGAGCTGGTGCGCAACGACCGCCCTGCCGCCACGTCGCTGGCGCGCGCCATCGTGCAGGCCACCGACTACGTCAACGAGAACCCCAACGAGGCCGCCAGGGTCTTCGCCAAGTACTCGCCCAAGATCAACCCGGAAGACCTGCGCAAGCTCTACGCCACGCTCACCTATACCCACCACCCGACCGGCGTCGACCTGCGCGACGAGATCGCCTTCTACGCCGATGATTTCCGCCGCATCGGCGTGCTGAAGAAGACCACCGATGCCAAACGCCTGGCGCAGCACGTCTACGCCAATGTCCTGGGGTGATGCCATGACGACAAGCCAACCTGCATTCGACGCCGGGCTGGCGCGCAAGCCAGCCGCGGCCCCCGTGCCGCATGCCGCCGCGAGCGCGCGCGCGTCCGGCCCGGTCTGGGCCACCGGCATCCTCGCCGCGCTGGCGTGGGCCGCGTTCGGCGCCCTGACGTGGCTGTGGCCCAACCAGGCGGTCGGCTTCAGCGACTGGGCCTATACGGCGGAACTGGGCATCGCCGCGCTGGCAGGCGCCGCGTTGCTGGCACTGGTTGCGCTGGCCGGCCAGCGGGTCCGGGCGGCGCAACGCGCGCTGGCCGCGCTGCGCGCCGCCGGCCCGTGGCTGGTGGCGCTGCCCGTGTCCCTGGCCGCGTGGGAAATCCTGACCGCCAAAACCGCCATCCTGCCCACGCCCTTCTTCGCGCCGCCACAGGCGCTGATCGAGGTCTATGCCGACGACTGGAGGCGGCTGGGCGACAGCGTGCTGAACACGCTCAGGCTGCTCGGGCTGGGCGTAGCCTATGGCGGACTGGCCGGCTTTCTGGTGGGGGTGTCGATCGGCTGGTCGCGCCGCATCGGCTACTGGGTGCATCCGGTGCTGCGCGTGCTGGGCCCGCTGCCGTCAACCGCGCTGCTGCCGCTGACTTTCTACTTCTTCCCGTCGAGCTATTCAGCCGCGGTGTTCCTGATCGCGCTGGCCACCGCCTTCCCAGTCGCGGTGCTGACTTGGTCAGGCGTGGCCGGCGTCAACAAGAGCTACTACGACGTGGCGCGCACCCTGGGCGCCTCGGGCTGGTTCCTGGTGCTGCGCGTGGCGATCCCGGCGGCGCTGCCGCAGGTATTCGTCGGCCTGTTCATGGGGCTGGGCGCTTCGTTCTCGGTGCTGGTGACGGCGGAGATGATGGGCGTGAAGTCGGGCCTGGGCTGGTACCTGACGTGGGCGCAGGGCTGGGCTTCGTACGTCAATATGTATGCGGCGCTGATCGTGATGGCGCTGCTGTTCTCGGGCGTGATCACGCTGCTGTTCGTGGCGCGTGACCGCGTGCTGTCGTGGCAGAAGGGGACGGTGAAATGGTGAGTGTTGTTGAGCGGTTGAAAGCATCGAGACCCTACACGCACGTGAAGAAGGCTCCCCTCTCCCGCACGCGGGAGAGGGGAGTTAACGCGGCGACAGACGACAACCCGGAAACCCTGACCGGTGCCCGCATCGACATCCATCAGGTCAGTCACTGGTTCGGCAGCGGCAGCGACCGGCTGCAGGTGCTGGACGACGTCGACCTGAGCGTCGCACCGGGCGAATTCGTCGCGCTGCTGGGACCCAGCGGTTGCGGCAAGTCCACGCTGCTGCGGCTGGTGGCAGGGCTGGACCAGCCCGCCTCCGGCGAGATCCTGCAGGACGGCACCCCGATCACCGAGCCTGACCCCTCGCGCATCGTGGTGTTCCAGGACCCCACGCTGTATCCGTGGCGGCGCGTATGGGACAACGTCGCGCTGGGCCTGCAGGCGCGCGGCGTGCTGGCAAGCCAGCGTCCGCGCGTGGATGACGCGCTGCGGCGCGTAGGGCTGGAAACCTTCGCCCGCGCCTTCCCGCACCAGCTCTCCGGCGGCATGGCGCAGCGCGTGGCGCTGGCGCGCGCGCTGGTCAACGATCCGCGCCTGCTGGTGCTGGACGAGCCGCTGGGCAAACTAGACTCATTGACGCGGCTGGCGATGCAGAGCGACCTGGTCGAACTGTGGCAACGTTCGCGCTTTTCGGCGCTGCTGGTCACCCACGACGTGGAGGAAGCGCTGTTCCTGGCGCAGCGCGTGATCATCTTCAGCCAGCGTCCGGCACGCATCACGGCGGAGATCCGGGTCGACCTGCCCTACCCGCGCCATCGCGGCGATCCGCGGCTGACCGGGCTGCGGCACGAAGCGCTGCGCCACCTGGGGCTGGACGCGAGCTGGTAATGGCGTTGCGCTTCACTTCGCGGGCCGCCAGATGAGCGGCCCGCCGCCGCAGGCATGGCTCAATGGACTGCTGGTCCTGATCGAGAAACTCCAGCTTGGCTTGCTGTCGCTGTGGCATGCCCTTGGCCTGACCGGCGACAGCCACGGCCAGCCCGCGTGGCCGTGGGCACGGCGCGTGGCGGGCGAAACCCTGCTGATCGACCTGGGCCTCGCGCGCCAGGTCGGCCTGAGCCTGTGCGCCCTTGTCTTTGCCGTGCTGGCCATTACCGCCGCGCTGGCTTGGAGACGCCAGCGCGGCGTACTGCTTGCCGCCGGCGCGCTCGCTCTGGTGGCGGCTCCCTGGCCCAGCGCAGCGCTGCTGTTGGTGCCAGCCGCGCCGACCAGCTTTCACGCCAGCCCTACCCGCTTCTCCGTCGACGCCATCGCGCTCGGCGCCCGGGTCTATGCGCAGCATTGCGCCAACTGCCACGGCGCGGACGGGCGCGGGGAAGGCCCGCTGGCCGCCAGCCTGGCGCAGTGGCCGCCCACGCTGGTCAGTCCGCTGCTGGCGCGCCGCGCCGATGGCGAGCTGTTCTGGCATGTGCTGGCCGGTATGCGCGACCGTCATGGCCAGCCCACCATGCCGGCCTTCCGCGACACCCTGGGCGACAGTGAGGCCTGGGCCGTGATCGACTACATGAAGGCGCTGTCGGCTGGCAGCGGCGCCGGTGCCGACGGCAACTGGCCGGTACCGCTGCGGCTGCCGGAAATGGCCGTCCGCTGCGTCGATGCCGCGCCTCTGGCACTGTCGCAGTGGCGCGCGGACCAGCGCGTGCGGCTGGTGGCTGTCGACGGGGCGGCTCCGCTGCCGTATGAGGATCCCCGCTTCCTGACCGTGCTGGTCACGCCCGACGGGCGCCCGCCGGCGCAGGTGCCGCGCTTTCGCGCCGGCTGCACGGCCACGTCGCCGCATGCGTGGCAGGCGGTGGCGGCAATCGCCGGTGAATCGCCCGCACGGCTGGCAGGCACCCAGTTGCTGGCTGACCGCACCGGGTGGCTGCGCGCGCGTGGTGCGCCCGGCCGGCAATGGTCCGATGCAGACCTCGTGTGCGTATCAGGGCCCAGCGCCAACACCCCGCGCAATGCTGCGGAACCAGCAGATGGCCTGACCGCCCTGCTCTTGCGCATGGACGCCGAGCCGGTGCGCTTCGTCAAGGGCGGCTTTATCCATTGATCGCGTCCACCGCGCGCCTTGGCCGTCGTCCTCCCGGATTATTCGCTGCCAGCGAATTCTGACTTTCCATCCATTGCGCTGATTGCCCTCGCTCCTGCCAGTAACCTGCGCACGAAGACAAAGCCAACGTGGATCGGTGACATGATGCAGACAGGGATGGCCGTGGCAAGCGCAGCTGGCCGGCCTGCGGCGTGAGCCCCATGAGAGGGGCCCGGGAACTGCAAGGCATCCTGCTGATAGTGGCGGCGGTAGCCTGCTTCGCTGCGCTCGACACGCTGACAAAGATCGCCGGCGCGGCCGTGCCAGTCGTGATGGCGCTATGGCTGCGCTACCTGGCGCAGGCGGCGCTGACCGGCGCGGTGTTGCTGCCGGCTCGCGGCCGCGCCCTGCTGCGCACGCGCCGGCCGCTGCTGCAGTGCGCGCGTGCGGTGGCGATGCTGCTGTCCAGCGGATGCGCGTTCTTCAGCCTGCAAGTCCTGCCGGTAGGCGAGTTCACCGCCGTTGTGAGCCTGACGCCGCTGGCGATGGCGCTGGCCGCGGCGGCCATGCTTGGCGAACGCGTGTCGGCCGTGCGATGGCTCTTCCTGTTGACGGGATTTGTCGGGGCCCTGGTGGTGATCCGGCCGGGCGCCGGCCTGCAGCCCGCGATGCTGTTGCCGCTGGGGGCAGTGCTGTCCAATGCCGCATACCAGTTGCTGACCAGCGTGCTGACCCGTGCCGATGGCGTCGGAACCACGCACTTCTATACAGGCTGCGTTGCCACGGTGCTGCTCTCGGCAGCGCTGCCGAGCGCATGGACCTCGCAACTCACGGCATTGCACTGGTGCCTGCTCGCTGGCATGGCGCTCGCCGGCACCGCCGGCCATCTGTTCCTGGTCCTTGCCTATGCGCGCGCGCCGGTCAGCCTGCTTACCCCTTATCTCTACCTGCAGATCGCCTTTGCGATGCTTGGCGGCTGGCTGGCATTCGCCTATCTGCCCGATGCGTGGTCCGTGCTCGGCGTTGCGTTGATCGCCGCCAGCGGCGTGGGTGGCACTGTGGCGGCGGCCCGCGACCGGGAACTGCCGGGGCGGCCCGTCGGGGCGACATAGCCGCCCCGCTGCCGCCGTCAGTCCAGCCCGAGCAGCGACCGCGCCTGTGCCGGCGTTGCTACCGCCCGGCCGTACTGCCAGCAAAGCTGCGCCACGCGGCCAACCAGTTGCGCGTTGCTGGCCGCCAGTGTGTCCTTGTCCCAGCGGATGTTGTCTTCCAGACCGGTACGGCAGTGCCCGCCGAGCTCCAGCGTCCAGTGATTGACTTCCAGCTGGTGGCGGCCGATGCCGGCGGCCGTCCATGTCGCGCCCGGCAACAGCGTTTGCAGTTGCTCGACCTGGAACGCCAGGATCTCGCGCCGCGCCGGCAGCGCATTGCGGATGCCGAACACGAACTGCACGTGCGGCGGTGCCGCGATCAGCCCTTCTTTCACCAGTTCCGCCGTGTTGTAGAGCATCGCCAGGTCGAAGATCTCGATTTCCGGCTTGACGTGGAATTCCCGCATCGTGGTGGCCAGCGTGCGCACGAAGTCCGGCGGGTTTTCGTAGACGCTGGTGGGAAAGTTGACCGAGCCGGTGGCAAGCGAAGCCATGTCTGGCCGCAGATGGAGCATCGCGCCGCGCTGGCTGGCCTCGCGGCCGCGTCCGCCGGTGGAGAACTGCACGATCATGCCCGGGCAGTGTTTGCGGATGCCTTCCTGCAGCGCGGCGAATCGTGTCGGATCGGAGCTCGAATTTTCCAGTTCGTCGCGCACGTGCAGGTGAACCAGCGTGGCGCCGGCCTCATAGCTGGCGTGCGTGCTTTCGATCTGTTCAGCCACCGAAATGGGCACGGCCGGGTTGTCTTTCTTGCGCGGCACGGAACCGGTGATGGCCACGGAAATGATGCACGGCTCTTGCATGGAATGTCTCCTGTAGGGAATGTTGTGAGCGGGTGACGATGATGTTCAGCTGTGCCGCAGCTGCGCCTGTGCGGCCATGCGCACCGAAGCGTTGACCGCGCCGTAGCCGGTGTAGCCGCTGCGTTGCACGAGTTCGAAGAAAAACCGTTCGTGGAACGGCTCGGTGTAGGCATGCAGGAATTCACCGTGGGCGTCGCGGTCGTAGAGCAGGCCGAGACCTTGCAGGCGTTCCAGCAGCGCGTCGTCGAGCGCGAGCCGCGCGGCCACGTCGTCGTAGTAGTTGTCCGGCACGTGGAGCATCGCGGCGCGGGTGCGGTCGATGGCTTCCAGCGTCTGCCCGATGCGTTCCGACCGGAAGGCGATGTGGTGCACGCCCGAGCCCGCGTAAGCGGCGACAAAGCGCCCGGTGGCGGTGCGGCCGCTCTCGGACACGTTGAGCGGGATGCGAACATGCTGGCCGGGGCTGACCATGGCGCGGCTCTTCACCAGGCCATACGGATCGGCGATCTCATGCACGGCCTCCGGCTGCATGGCGAACACCGAGCGGTAGAACAGCACGAAGCTGTCGAGCCGGTTCGCCGGCAGCGCCTGCGCGATATGGTCGATGGCGGACAACCCTGCGCCGTGGTGGACGGTTCCCACGGGCGTATCGAGCACGAAGTCGCTCTCATAGATGCTGCGGTCGGCGTCGCGGTCGTCGATCAGGTGGAACAGCATGCCGTCGGGCGAGCGCAGCGCCGGGATCACGCGCTCGTCGGGCCCCACCGGCTCACGCCACTCCTTGCACAGCAGCGTGCGGGCGCGCGCCACGGCGCGGCGTGCGTCGTCCACTTTCAGGCCGATGGCGCACACCGACGGGCCGTGCAGTTGGAAGTGCTCGGCGGCGGCGCTGTCCTGCTCGGCATTCAGGATCAGGTTGACGCCGCCCTGGCGGTACAGGTCGACCGCCTTGGAGCGATGGCGGCCGGCATGGGCAAAGCCAAGCGATTCCAGCCGTTGCGCGAGTTCGCGGCCAGCCACGTAATCGACGGCAAACTCGACGAAGTCCACGCCGTCCAGCACCGGCGGCGCAGGCAGCGGCGTGCCGCCCGCCTCGGACTCCAGCCAGATCAGCGAGCGCAGCCCGTCTTGCGCGGTCAGCCGTGCCGGCGCCGCGCGGAAGTCGTCGTTGAAGACCTCCAGCGACAACGGCCCGTTGTAGCCTGCCTGCAGCACGGCGCGGGCGAAATCGGTCACCGGCAGGTCGCCCTGCCCGGGAAAATTGCGGTAGTGGCGGCTCCACGACAGCACGTCCATCGACAGGCGTGGCGCATCGGCCAGTTGCACAAAGAAGATCTTGTCCGCCGGCACAACGTCCAGGCCCTGCAGCGAATCGCCCAGTGACAGCGTATGGAAGCTGTCCAGCACCAGCCCCAGCGCGGGGTGGTCGGCGCGCTGCACGATGTCCCACGCTTGCCGCCAGAGGCGCGTATGGCGGCCCCAGGCAAGCGCCTCGTAACCGACGCGCAGCCCGCGCTGCGCGGCGGCCTCTGCCATCCGGCGCAGGTCGGCGGCAGCGCGGGTGGGGTCGTCGATGGCCACCTCCTGCACATTGCTGCACACCAGCACCATCTCCGCGCCAAGCTGCTCCATCACGTCGAACTTGCGTTCGGCGCGCGCCATATTGCGGACAAACAGGTCATCCGGCATGGCCTCGAAGTCGCGCAGCGGCTGGTAGAGCAGGATCTGCAGGCCGAGGTCGGCCGCCATGCGGCGCACCTCGGCCGGTGAGCCGTCGAAATGCAGCAGGTCGTTCTCGAAGATCTCTACGCCGTCGAAGCCCGCGGCCGCGGCGGCTTCCAGTTTTTCCGGCAGCGTGCCGGACAGCGAGACGGTGGCGATCGATTTCGGGAGAGGCCTGCGGGCTGCGGTCATGGCGATTGCGAGGTGGCGACGGTATTGCCCCAAAGGTTAGGAGCGAGCCGGCCCGTCAACAACCACAATTCGCGCGTAGTCGTGCGACAATCGCTCCATTGCGATCATCCCTCGCGCGAAATTCGGGTTAACCATGGAAAAAGAACCGCTGAACCGGCGCGACTGGATCGCCGGGCTGGAAAAAGGCCTGGCCATCCTGGAGGCCTTCGACAACGACCATCCGCGCCTCACGCCCACGCAGGCGGCGCAGCTGACGGGGCTCACGCGCACTGCCGCGCGCCGCTACCTGCTGACGCTGGAGCACCTCGGCTACACCACCAGCGACGGCACGCTGTTCAGCCTGACGCCGCGCGTGCTCAAGGTGGGCTGGTCGTATTTCGACTCGGCGCGGCTGCCGCGCACGGTGCAGCCGTTCCTGCAGCAAATCACCGCGCAGCTCGGCGAGGCGGCCTACCTGAGCGTGCTCGATGGCTGGGAGCTGGTGTTTATCGCCCGCACCAGCACCAGCCGCGTGATGAGCACCGGCTTCGTGCTGGGGGCACGGGTGCCGGCGCCGCTGGGCTCGGCCGGGGTGATGATGCTGGCCTCGCGCCCCGAGCAGCAGGTGCGCGAATGGCTGGAATCTGTCGTGCTCGCGCCCTACACCCCTTACACCATCCTGCAGCATGAGCGCCTGCTCGAAGAGATCCGCAAGGCTGGCGCGCAGGGCTATGCGATGCTGGAGCAACAGCTGCAGACCGGTGTGCGCGGCATCGCCGTGCCGCTGCGCGACCGCCACGGCAAGGTGATCGCCGCGCTGTCGGTCAATATGCCGATCGGCGACGAGACCGCACAGCAGGCGCTGGACCGGGTATTGCAGGTGTTGCAAGACACCGCGCTGCTGATCATGCGAGTGCTTTAGTCCAGCGTCGTCGCCAGCGCCTGCGGTCCCTGCGACAACTGCGCCTTAAGGAACTCAAGGCACACGCGCATCCGCGCCGAGGCCGACGCCCGCGCGCTGGTCACGGCCCAGACATCGGCCGGCTGCTGCCAGTCCGGCAGCACGCGCACCAGTTCGCCGGCGCGCACGCTGGCGGCCACGTCCCAGACCGAAGCCATGATGATGCCGAAGCCTTCCAGTGCCCACTGGTGGGTCACGTCGCTGTGGTTCGATGCCATCGGTCCGGTCACTTTCACGGTCTCCCAGCCGTCAGGCCCTTGCAGCCGCCATACGCCAAAGGCCTGGTCGCGTTCGCGCAGCAGCAGGCAGTCGTGCCGGGGCAGCTCGCCCGGGTGCTCCGGCATGCCGCGCCGCGCGAGGTAGGCGGGAGCGGCGCACAGCACGCGGCTGCCGCTGGCGATCTTGCTGGCGATCAGGTGCGGCTCCTCGACCTCGCCCACGCGGATGTCGAGGTCGAAGCTTTCGCCGATCAGGTCGACGCGCCGGTCGAGCAGCTCCAGCCAGACCTCCAGCCCCGGATGCTGCCGCCGCAGCCGCGACAGCGCCGGTGCCACATGCCTGCGCCCGAGCCGCACGCTGGTGGCGATGCGCAGCAGCCCGCGTGGCTCGCCCCCGGTGGCACCCACCGCTTCCAGCATGCCGTCGACGTCTTCCAGGATCTTCTGCGCCCACGCAAAGGCGCTCTCGCCCTCGGCGGTCACGCTGACACGGCGCGTGGTGCGGTGGAACAGCTTCGCGCCCAGCATGGCTTCGAGCATGGCGATGCGCTTGCTGACATGTGCCGGCGAAATGCCGGTCTCGTTGGCGGCGGCGATAAAGCTGGCGCGCCGCGCTACCGTGCAGAACAGCCGCAGGTCCCGCAGGAACGGGTCATTGTTCGCCGTCAGCGCATTCTGAGTTTCCATGGCGGTCGATGATGGGATGAAGGGAGTAACGATAGGCTATCGGCGATGGCCGCGCCAGCGCCGCGGCCGATTCCAGGAGACACGATGAAGACAGTACTGGTGCTCAACGGGCCCAACCTCAACCTGCTCGGCACCCGCGAGCCGGCAGTCTATGGCAGTGAAACGCTGGCGGATGTGGAGCGCATCTGCCAGGAAGCCGCGCAGCGGCTAGGGCTGGAGGCGCAATGCCGGCAGACCAACCATGAAGGCCAGCTGATCGACTGGATCCATGAAGCCGGGCGGCTATGCGCGCAAGGGGAAATGGTCGGCGTGGTGCTGAATGCGGGGGCGCTGACGCATACGTCGATTGCGCTGCATGATGCGATCAAGGGCGCGGCGGTGCCGCTGATCGAGTACCACATCTCTAACGTGCACGCGCGCGAGGCGTTCCGGCATCACTCATGGATCTCGCCGGTGGCGCGGGCGGTGATGGCGGGGCTGGGGGTGAAGGGATATGCGTTGGCGGTTGAGGCGCTGGTGCTGGTGACAGCGGCCGCGGCTGAATAAACGGATTAAGCAGATGCCACCGCGCATTGGGCGTTGCGCGGCGGCATTCCCCAATCGCGGTAGGAATGCCCATTACTGAGCACCCCCCGCACAGATCCGTACGAGCCCGATTCGGGCATACGGCTCCTACCTCGGGTGTTTGACGTCAAAGCGCCGGTCGGGCCATGGATGAAGGATTCGAGGCTGTGGGAGCCAGGCATCCGCGATCCGCTCGACCCGCGTCCACGTCATGTGATCCTTTTGGCTGCGGCGCCGGAGCGCCCGCCGCCAGAGGTCAACAATGTGGTAACGGAAGGCGCCGAGTGCTCGCGAGTTCGTTGGTACTGCGTGGTACGCGAAGTATCCGCGCACCACCTGCCTGAGCCATTTTCCTTGCGCAGGAATCGGTTCGTGCATGCGCCGCCGCAGGTCCTCCTTGATCTGCCTGAGCTTCGCCCGCATGCGATCACCTCGGGTCTTCCTCTGCAGCTGGAAGGCACCCCGACGCGATCGTCCGCAGATAAAGATGAAACCCAGGAAGGCGAAGGTCTCCGGTCGGCCAAGACCTCGACGCTGGCGGTTGGCCGCTGCGTTGCGACCAAACTCCAGTAACCTCGTCTTGTCCGGATGAAGCACAAGCGAGAACTCCTCCAGCCTCTGTCGCATCGCGTCCCAGAAGCGCCGCGCGTCAGCTTCGTGCTCGAAGCCAACCACAACATCATCTGCGTACCGCAGAATAATGACGTTGCCTTTAGCTTCCCGCCGTCGCCACCGGTTGGCCCAGAGATCAAACACGTAGTGCATATACACGTTCGCGAACAGTGGCGACGCCACTGACCCCTGCGGTGTACCTGTTTCACTGACGCTCAGTTCTCCATTCTCCAAAACGCCCGCCTTGAGCCATTTCCGCACAAGACGAATGATGCGCTCGTCGCCGATCCGATGCTCCACGAATCGAACCAGCCAGTCCTGGCTGACCGAGTCAAAGAAACTCCGGATGTCGGCGTCTAAAATCCAGTTCACCGGGGTGCGGATGATGGCCGTTGCCAACGCGTCCAGCGCATCATGCTGACTGCGTCCGGGTCGGAACCCGTACGAGAAACCGAGAAAGTCTTCCTCGTAGATCGCATTTAGCACTTCAACCACCGCGCGCTGGACGACTTTGTCTTCCAGTGCGGCAATCCCCAATGGGCGCTGCTTGCCGTCCGGCTTGGGTATGTACTGCCGCCGAACGGGCAGTGCCCGATACGCTCCGCTGAGTACTTGCGTGTGCAGACGCTGAAGATGCTCTTCCAGTCCCGCTTCGTAGTACCGCCACGTCATGCCATCCACTCCTGGTGCCGCGTTGCGTTTGAGCGCATAAAACGACTCCCGAAGCCGGTCGACCGTGACGTGGTGCAGAAGCGCGGTGAACCGCTCCTTCTTCCGCTGCCTTGCAGCTTGACGTACACGTACCAAACCCTGTGGCACGCTTACCCGGTTCTGTGCCCGGCACGTGTTGGATTGACCCGTGTTCCCCTTGGTCCCCGCCCTTCGCTCCACCCACTCCGCAGTCGGTCTCCCGGCGTTGTTCGCAGGTTTCTTCGCTACTACGGCGGAGTCTGACTTCTCCCATCCGTTCATCATCGGCTACGGCTCCTCGCCTTCCCGATGCGGACCAGCCCATGCTGCGACTGGCCAGACGCGAGATCTCCCGGTTCCCGCGCAAGGAGCGTCCGTGCGTGCCAGGGTCTTTGACCACGCCGGGTCGTCGAGGCACTCGCGTTCACGCGCCCCTTCATGTTGCCTTCCGCGTTCTGAACCGCGTCGGCACCCGGAACAACACAACTATCGCGGCTCAATGGCTGGCCCACACGCTCCCCTACCGACGCTTCGCCGACCACCTCACGGTAGCCTGCGCACGGCTCGGGGCCGATGTGGTTCGCTATTCCTTCATCGTAGTGGACTTTCACCACCTACTCCTTGCCGGTCTCCCGGCGCACTCAGAACTTATGCCGCACCCCCGCCATCACCCCGATGCGCGACGAATTGCCATAAGTATTCCCACTGTTAGCAAACGTCGGCGAGCTGTTCAACGCAATCCACTGCCCCTGCAGATGGGTGTAGTCCACCTCCACATACACATCGGTGCGCTTGCTGAAGTTGTAGTCCAGCATGCCCGCCGTGGTCAGCCGCTTGCCCCCCTGCCCCGCATGGCGCAGCCAGTCGTACTGCAGCGTGCCGATGAACGCGAGCGCGTCGGTGATATTGAACCGCGTCCCGACATACCCAACATTGTTGCGATAGTCGGCCACATCGAGCCGGTTATTGGTGTAGCCGAGGTAATACTGCGCCCGCGCCGCTTTCCACGTACCGCCCAGACCCCACACCGTCTGCTTGCTGGCCAGCGCCGCCGGCACCGCGCCAAAGAAGGCCGAGGTCACGTTCTGCGTCTGCTGGTAGACCGTGCCGATCTCCAGCGGCCCTGAGCTGTAGACCAGCGACCCGGCCGCAGCCGAGCCGCTCTTGATGCTGCCCGGCACCTCGCCGAAGGTGTAGGCCGCCGCCACCTGCAGGCCGTTGAAGCTCTTGATGTACTTGACGGTGTTGTCATAGCGCAGCCCGGTGTAGTTGCCGCCCTGATACCCGACGATGGAGTTGTTGGCGAAGGCCATGGCCTCGTAGGACGACAGCACCTCATGGGCCAGCGTGTACTGCCGGCCGATCGCCAGCTTGCCGTAGCCGCCGTCGAGCCCGATCACCGCGGTGCGCCCGAACAGCCGCCCGCCCTGCTGGCTGGTGCCGGTGTCGGGCGCGAAGCCCGACTCCAGGATGAACCAGGCCTTGTTGCCTCCGCCGATATCCTCGGTGCCGCGCAGACCCCAGCGGCTGCCGGTGAGCACGCCATCGGTCATCTGCGTGCGGCCGTGGCCGGCCGCGTCTTCATGGGTGCTGTAGCGGATAGTCGTATCCAGCAGCCCGTAGAGCGTGACGCCACCGGAAGTCTGGGCGAGCGCTGGCAGGCTGCCCGCGCCCAACGCGAGCAGCGCAATCATTCGTTTTTGCATTGGAGCTTTGTCTCTGTGTTTTATTGGCGGCGGGGCGAACGCCCCGCCGGGTCAGGCAACATCGAAAGGCGTCAGGCAACTTCCGGCACCTTGCGCGGGGCGAGGAAGAACAGCCAGGTAAGCGCGATGAAGTAGGCGCAGGGGATCATCGTGAACAGCACCGCAT
This sequence comes from Cupriavidus necator N-1, assembly GCF_000219215.1. Taxonomy (NCBI): domain Bacteria; kingdom Pseudomonadati; phylum Pseudomonadota; class Betaproteobacteria; order Burkholderiales; family Burkholderiaceae; genus Cupriavidus; species Cupriavidus necator. The sequence continues at coordinate 1,963,893 of NC_015723.1, forward strand.
AATTGTTGTGCGTCGATGTCAGTACGTAGCCGACCAGCTGCGTCATGAACATGCCGCCGATGGCGCCGATCATCCCGCCGAAGCCGAACACCGAGCTGACCACATGCTTGGGCGTGTAGTCCATCACCATGCTCCAGATGTTCGCCGTCCACGCCTGGTGCGCACCGATCGCGACCGAGATCGCGGCCACGGCCATCCACAGGCTGCTGGCGCCGGCGGCCATCACCACCGAGGTGATGCATGCGGCGAAGATCAGCATCGACAGCAGGCGCGCACGCACTGCCGGCATGCCGCGGCTGATCAGCCACGACGACAGCGCACCGCCGCCCACGCTGCCCACGTCGGCCGCCAGGTAGATCACAATCAGCGGCAGGCCCATTTGCGTGACGCTGATGCCGAGCTGGTACTGCTGGTTCAGGAACGGCGGCAGCCAGTACAGGTAGAACCAGAACACCGGCGCGGTGATGGCGTAGGCCAGGGCAAAGGCCCAGGTGCCGCGCATGCGCAGGATTTGCGAATAGCGGATGCGGTGCGGAGGCGGTTCGACGTCTTGCGTGATGTGGGCCAGTTCGGTGGCGCTGACGGTCGGGTGCTGTTCCGGGTTGTGGTAGCGGGCATACCAGAACGCCAGCCAGATCGCACCCAGCGAGGCGATGACGATAAAGGCCGCCTGCCAGCCCCAGGCCTGCAGGATCAGCGGCAGCATGATCGGCGTAAGCATGGCGCCGACATTGGTGCCGGCATTGAAGATGCCGGTGGCAATGGCGCGCTCGCTCGCCGGGAACCAGATACGCGTGGTCTTGACGCAGGCGGGATAGTTGGCCGCCTCCGACAAGCCAAGGAAGAAGCGGCAGATCATGAAGCCGACCGCGGACGCCGCAAAGGCATGGGCACCACACGCGATGCTCCACAACAGCACCGCCAGCGCAAACGCGCGCTTGACACCGACCATGTCGATGAACCGCCCCTGCAGCGCAAAGCCGATGGCGTAGCCCACCTGGAACCAGAAGTTGATATTGGCGTAGTCCTGCGCGGTCCAGGACATGGCCTTGGCCAGCACCGGCTGCAGCACGCCAAGGGCAGCGCGGTCGATGTAGTTCAGCGTGGTTGCAAAGAACACCAGCGCCAGCATGCCCCAGCGCACCTTGCCGAAGGCAAAGGCGGCGCGGATCTTGTCGCCGAGCGAGTTGCCGGGTGCCGCAGCAGCCGGCAGCTCCTTGTGAGTCGTGGTCATCTTGTCTGTCTCCACCGTTAGATTGGAAATGCTTGCCGGCGTGCCTTTATGGGATGGCATCCGCTCGGCTGTCGGCCAGGGCACGCGCCCTGCCCTCAATACCGGATCTGCGCAACCGCGCGCAGCGCTTCAGGTGTGGCCGTGCCGTAACCAAAGAACTCCAGGTAGGCCGGAATCATCTCGAACAGCATGTCGGTGCCCACCTGGACCTTGCAGCCGCGGGCCAGTGCGGCTTCGAGGAAGGGGGTGTATTCGTGCTTCATCACCACCTCGCCGACCATCGCGCCGGGGGCGATGCGCGCGACGTCGAACGGCAGCGGGTCGCCTGCGTGCATGCCGAGCGGGGTCGCGTTGACCACCACGTCGAAGCCTTGCGGATCGTCCGATCCGGTGCTCACGCGCAACGCCGGGTAATGCTCGGCCAGGCGGCGGGCCAGCGCACGCGCGGCGCCTTCGCGGGCATCGAACAGCGCCAGTTCCGCCACGCCGGCTTGCGCCAGCGAGGCGGCGATCGCGCTGCCCACGCCGCCGCTGCCGGAGACGATGGCGCGCGCGCCTTCCGGCCGGCAGCCCTTGCGCACGATGCCGCGCACAAAGCCGGCGCCATCGAACTGGTCGCCGACCAGCGTGCCGTCGTCGCGCCGCAGCACGGCGTTGCACGCACCGGCGATGCGGGCGGCCGGCGTGAGCTCGTCCACCAGTTCCAGCGTGGCGACCTTGTGCGGCATGGTCACGAGCGCGCCGCGGATATTGGTCAGCCGGAACAGGGAGCGGAACACTTCGGCATAGTTGTCGGGCTTGACGCCCATCGGCACCACCACCGCGTCGATGCCCTGCTGAGCGAACCAGGGGTTGTAGATCATCGGCGCCTTGAACGACTCCGTGGGATAGCCAAGGTGCGGGATAAGCGTGGTCTTGCCATTGATCATGGTGTTGGTGAGCCTGGCGGCCGGCCCGGGTGCGTTTCGATGACCGGAGATTAGTGGCCGGCTGCCCGCCAGCCAAGCGTCCTTTACGCCATATTGCGCGATCAGTGAACGCATATGCGCGATCAAGGCGCGCAGTTCGGGTTTCTACGAGGTGCTGCGATGCGCCGTCCAGGCGCGGCCCGGCGAGGGCGCGTTGCTATGATCCGATCGTCGCCGCAATGGCCCGGCACCGCCCCCCATCGCCACCCAACAGGAGCAACGACAATGAGCGCCGCAGACGTCTCTTCCCCGCGCGCCGACGATTTCCAGACGTGGGACAACCCGCTCGGGATCCAGGGCTACGAGTTCATCGAATTTGCCTCGCCCGACCCGGCCGCGCTGGGTCGCACCCTTGAACGTTTCGGCTTCGCCGCCATCGCCCGTCACCGCCACAAGGCCGTGAAGCTGTACCGGCAGGGCGAGATGAATTTCATCGTCGATGCCGAGCCGGATTCGTTCGCGACGCGCTATGCCAGCGAGTACGGCCTGTCGATCTGCGCCATCGGCATCCGCGTGAACGATGCCGCGGCCGCCTTTACCCGCGCGCTGGAAGCTGGCGCATGGCCCTTCGAGGGCGGCACCGTGGGGCCGATGGAGCTCAATATTCCCGCCATCCAGGGCATCGGCCAGTCGATCCTCTACTTCATCGACCGCTGGCGCGGCAAGGAAGGCCGGCCAGGCGACGTGGGCGATATCTCGATCTACGACGTCGATTTTCGCCCGTTGCCACAGCCCGACAATGCGCCGGACGCGGGGCTGCTGCGCGTCGACCACCTGACCCAGGCCGTGGAGCAAGGCCATCTCGAGGAATGGCTGGACTTCTACTGCAAGGTGCTGGGCTTCCGCGAGCTCCAGCCAGCCAGCGAGGCGCATGCGCTGGTGTCGCCGTGCGGGCGCATTCGCATTCCGCTGTACGAGAAGGGAACGACGCGCCATGACCAGATGCGCCACTACCTGTCGGACCAGCACGGCGAGGGCATCCAGCATATTGCGCTGGCCAGCGCCGACATACTCGCCAGCACTGCTGCGCTGGCGGGCAACGGCGTGCAGTTTGTGCAGCCGCCGGCAGCCTACTACGATTCCGTCGACACGCGCCTGCCCGGCCATGGCCTGGACCTGGCCGCCCTGCAGCGCTACGGCATCCTGGCCGACGGCGCCATCCGTGCCGATCGCACGCAGGAGCGCTTCCTGCAGGCGTTCGTGAGGCGCGAGGCGGGCGAGTTCTTCTTCGAGATCGTCCAGCGCGACGGGCATCAGGGCTTCGGCGAGGGCAACCTGCCAGTGCTGGAAGCGCTGTCGGTACGCTGACACGGCCCCCTTTACCAGCATGCAGCCCAGTCAAACCGCTCCCTGCTGAGCGCGCCAGCTCGCACTTCCTCGCCGCGTCCCTGAGGCGGCGGGCTCGTCACACTTCCCGCCTTATTCGCCAGCGCCGGTGATCTCTCACCGGCGTCCTGCTTGCCTGCCCGGCCCGGGCGCATCCCGATTTCCCCGTCCTCGCAGCGCGTATCAACGCCCGATAAATGGCGCTTACGATACTTCAATCGCATTCTCGTCTCATTTTTTCATGCGTTTCATTCCATAAATCAAAACTTCCTATTGACCAATCGGAGTCTTCCGCCTACATTTCCCCCAACAAGCAATTTTCCGGAACGTCCTGTTCCACTTTATAAGACCCTCATCAGGAGACAACGCCATGCGCGACCTCGATACCACCTCGAATCCCGCCGTTTCCGGTGGCTCGGCCGCCGCGAAGGAGAGCCAGGTCCCGGCCGGCCCGCAGACCATGACCCCGTCGGAAGCCTTCGTTGAAACGCTGGCCGCCAATGGCGTGACCGACATGTTCGGCATCATGGGCTCGGCCTTCATGGATGCGATGGACATCTTCGCGCCGGCGGGCATCCGCCTGATCCCGGTGGTGCACGAACAAGGCGCCGGCCACATGGCCGACGGCTACGCCCGCGTGTCGGGCCGCCACGGAGTGGTGATCGGCCAGAACGGCCCCGGCATCTCCAACTGCGTGACCTCGATCGCCGCTGCCTACTGGGCCCACAGCCCGGTGGTGATCGTCACGCCCGAGGCCGGCACCATGGGCATTGGCCTGGGCGGCTTCCAGGAAGCCAACCAGCTGCCGATGTTCCAGGAGTTCACCAAGTACCAGGGCCACGTCACCAACCCGGCGCGCATGGCCGAGTTCACCGCCCGCTGCTTCGACCGAGCCACCGCGGAAATGGGCCCGACCCAGCTGAACATCCCGCGTGACCACTTCTACGGCAAGGTCAACGTCGAGATCCCGCAGCCGCGCCGCCTCGACCGCGGCCCCGGCGGCGAGCAGAGCCTGAACGAAGCGGCCGAGTTGCTGGCCAACGCCAAGTTCCCGGTGATCATCTCGGGCGGCGGCGTGGTGATGGCCGATGCGATCGAAGAGTGCAAGGCCCTGGCCGAGCGCCTGGGCGCGCCGGTGGTCAACAGCTACCTGCACAACGACTCGTTCCCCGCCAGCCATCCGCTGTGGTGCGGCCCGCTGGGCTACCAGGGCTCGAAGGCTGCGATGAAGCTGATCTCGCGCGCCGACGTGGTGATCGCGCTGGGCTCGCGCCTGGGGCCGTTCGGCACGCTGCCGCAGCACGGCATGGACTACTGGCCGAAGAACGCCAAGATCATCCAGATCGACGCCGACCACAAGATGCTGGGCCTGGTGAAGAAGATCTCGGTGGGCATCTGCGGCGACGCCAAGGCCGCCGCGGTCGCGCTGAGCCAGCGCCTGGCCGGCCGCACGCTGGCCTGCGACGCGACCCGCGACGCCCGCGCCACCGACATCGCCAGCGAGAAAGCCGCGTGGGAGAAGGAGCTGGACGACTGGACCCATGAGCGCGACCCGTACAGCCTGGACATGATCGAAGAGCAGAAGCAGGAGCGCACGCCCACCGGCGGCCAGTACCTGCATCCGCGCCAGGTGCTGCGCGAGCTGGAAAAAGCCATGCCGGAAGACGTGATGGTGTCCACCGACATCGGCAACATCAACTCGGTGGCCAACAGCTACCTGCGCTTCGAGAAGCCGCGCAGCTTCTTCGCGGCGATGAGCTGGGGCAACTGCGGCTATGCCTTCCCGACCATCATCGGCGCCAAGGTCGCGGCACCGCACCGCCCGGCCGTGTCGTACGCCGGTGACGGCGCCTGGGGCATGAGCCTGATGGAAACCATGACCTGCGTGCGCCACAACATCCCGGTGACCGCGGTGGTGTTCCACAACCGCCAGTGGGGCGCGGAGAAGAAGAACCAGGTGGACTTCTACAACCGCCGCTTCGTCGCGGGCGAGCTGGACAACCAGAGCTTTGCCGAAATCGCCAAGGCGATGGGTGCCGAAGGCATCGTGGTGGATCGGCTGGAAGATGTCGGCCCGGCACTCAAGCGTGCCATCGACCTGCAGATGAATCATGGCAAGACCACGATCATCGAGATCATGTGCACGCGTGAGCTGGGCGACCCGTTCCGCCGCGATGCGCTGGCCAAGCCGGTGCGTTACCTGGACAAGTACAAGGACTACGTCTGAGTCTGAGCCTGTACAGGCGCCCCGCTTGCGATCGGTTTGCTCCCTCTCCCGCTTGCGGGAGAGGGTTGGGGTGAGGGCGGGGATCTCCACGAAGTTCCGCCTGGTGGCATGCCACCGCCCCCCCCTGCCCCTCTCCCGCACGCGGGAGAGGGGAGCACACCGCAAGCATGACAAGGGCTCCGGCCCTTTTTTCCGTTTCTGAAGCCAACCATCATGAAAGCCATCCTCCGCATCATCGACCGCGCCCGCGCCGCCCCCCGCCGCATCGTGCTATGCGAGGCCGAAGACCCGCGCATCCTGCAGGCCGCGCAGCGCGCCACGCAGGAAGGCATCGCGCGCATCGTGCTGGTCGGCAACACGCGCCAGATCAACGCCGCCGCGGCCATCCACGGCATCGGGCTGGACGGCATGACGCTGGTCGACCCGGCCACCTCGGCGCTCGCGCCCTCGTTCGCGCAGCAGCTCTTTGCGCTGCGCCAGAAGAAAGGCATGACGCTCGATGAAGCCAAGCGCGCCGTGCTCGATCCGCTGTGCTTCGCCAACCTGATGGTGCGCCTCGGCCACGCCGACGGCTCGGTGGCGGGCGCCGACCACACCACCGCCGACGTAGTGCGCAACGCGATCCAGCTGATCGGGCTCGCACCCGGCTTCCGGCTGGTGTCGAGCTTCTTTCTGATGATGCTGTGCGAGCCTTTCCACACGCTCAAGGGCGGGCTGATCTTCTCCGACTGCGGGCTGGTGGTGGATCCGGATGCCGATGCGCTTGCCGATATCGCCATGGCTGCGGCCGACAGCGCACGCACGTTGCTGATGGAAGAGCCACGCGTGGCCATGCTGTCGTTCTCGACCAGCGGCAGCGCCAGCCATGCGGCGGTGGACAAGGTGGTGTCCGCCACCGAGCGCGTGCGCGCGCAACGCCCGGGCCTGGCCATCGATGGCGACGTGCAGCTCGATGCCGCCATCGTCGCCGAGATCGCCGCGCGCAAGGTCGCGCATTCGCAGGTGAACGGCCACGCCAACGTGCTGGTGTTCCCCAGCCTGGAAGCCGGCAATATCGGCTACAAGCTGGCCGAGCGGGTCGGTGGCGCCAAGGCCATCGGGCCGATGCTGCAGGGGCTGAACAAGCCCGCCAACGACCTCTCGCGCGGCTGCAGCGCGGACGATGTGTTCCATGTCATCGCCGTCACCGTGGTCCAGGCGCAAGCCACCGCGGAACAGGCCGGCAAGGGCGAGCAGGCGGCGGCATGAAGGCAGAACTGTTGTTGCCGCTGCTGGGCCTGCAGGCCCTGCTCGGCGCAGGCACCTATTTCCAGACGGTGACCGGCTTTGGCCTTGGCATGATCGTGATGGGCGTCACCAGCGGACTTGGGCTGGCGCCCGTGGCCACCGTGGCCGCGGTGGTGAGCCTGGTCACGCTGGCCAACAGCGCCTGCGCGCTGCCAGGCAAGCTGCAGCATATCGACTGGCGCGCCGTCGCCGCGGCGGCCATCGGCATCCTGCCGTCGGTAGTGGTCGGCGTGCTGGTGCTGGAGTACCTGAGTTCCAGCGCAGCCACCCTGCTGCAGCTGCTGCTGGGCGCCGTGATCCTGTATGGCGGCCTCAGCGCCGCGCTCAAGCCCGCGCCGCTGGCGCAACGCTCCGGCGACGGCACCTTCTTTGTCAGCGGGGTATTCGGCGGACTGCTGAGCGGCATGTTCGGCGTCTCCGGCCCGCCGCTGATTTTCCAGTTCTACCGGCAGCCGATGAAGCCGGTTGAAATCCGTTGTGCGCTGATTCTGGTCTTTACCGTGACCTCCACCGTGCGCACGCTGTTCTCGGCCTGGCAGGGGCAGCTCGATGCCGCCGTGTGCGTGCAGGCCGCCATTGCCGTGCCGGTGGTGGTGATCGCCACGTTGCTGGGGCGGCGTTTTCCGCCGCCGTTCTCGCCGGCCACGACGCGCAGGGTGGCGTTCGGGGTGTTGATCGGGATCGGGGCCAGCCTGATGCTGCCGGCGATTTCGGTGTGGGTGCTCTAAGGGCGCGCGCGCCCTTAGAGCCGGGACCGGCCTCAGGCGATTGAGCCTGCGGGCTGCGCCAGCGGCGCGGTCTCTTCCTTCTCCCCGCCGCCGCCCGCCTGCCCCAGGTCCATACCGGTAGTCTCGGGCAGCAGCACCGCGGCGACCACTACCATCGCGTAGCCGACTCCCGCCACGATGGCGATCGCGCTCGGCAGCGAGGTGTGCCCCGTACTCAGCCACCCCACCGACAGCGGGAACAGCGAGCCGATCACCCGGCCGGCGTTATACGAAACGCCATACCCCGTTGCCCGGATATCGTTGGGATAAGACTCGGAGATGGTCGCGCCGATGCCCGCGAACACGCCCTGCATTAGTATGCCGAGCGGGAAGCCAAGGAACAGCATCGACGTATTCGACACCGGGATCACCATATAGACCAGCGCGGCCACGAACGCCCCGACCGCGAAGGCGATGTAGGTCAGCCGCCGGCCCCAGCGGTCGGTGGCGTAGGCACCCGCCACGTAGCCGATCAGTGAGCCGATGATGGTGACCGCCAGGTAAGAACTGGTGCCGAACACCGACAGGCCGCGCTCGGTCTTGAGGAAGGTCGGCAACCACGTAGCGATGGCGTAGTACGCGCCCAGCATCCCGCCCGACAGCAGGCTGCACAGCAAGGTCTTGGACAGCAGGGGCCCACGGAACAGCCGGCCCAGGCCTGCCAGCGCCGCCCCCTGCCGGCCGGCCGCCCGGCTCTTCAGGAAGATTTCCGGCTCTTCCAGGTTGCGGCGCAGGTAGATCACCACCAGCGCCGGCAGGATGCCGAGGAAGAAGCAGACCCGCCACGCCGTCTCCGCCGGCAGCACGCTGAAGGCGATCGCGTACACGATGGCGGCCGCGCCCCAGCCGAAGGAATAGCTGCTGGCGGTAAAGCCCGAGTATTTGCCGCGATGGGCCGGGTTGCGGATCATCTCCGTCACCAGCACCATGCACAGCGACGACTCCCCGCCAAACCCCAGGCCCTGGATCATGCGGAACAGCATCAGCTGCTCCGGCGACTGCGCCAGCCCGCACAGGAAGCAGGCCCCCGCGAACACCACGATGGTCCAGCGCAGCACCCGCACGCGCCCGTAGCGGTCTGCCAGGATGCCGGCGCCGATCGCGCCCACCAGCGACGACACCAGCGTCCAGGTGACGATGGCGCCCGCTGTCGACTTGCTCATGCCCCATTGCCCGAGCAGCGTGGAGATAAGAAACGAATAGATCATGAAGTCGAAGACATCGACCGCATGCCCAAGGAACGCGCCATAGAAGCCCTTGCGCTCCATGCGCGACAAATCACGGAACCAGTCGAACATGATCCCTCCCTGTGGTGTGTGTAGTGTGTGTGGTGTTGTGGCTTAGTTGTTGTGGTCCGCCGGCAAGACAGACGGCCGCGGCGGCGGCCGGAACGCGTAGCCCGCGTCTTCCAGCAGGCTGGCAAAGCGCAGCGCGGTGAGATCCCGGTAGCGGCCGGCGACGATCTGCACGCCGACCGGCAGGCCACTGGTGCCCGGCCCGATCGGCGCCACCGCCGAAGGCAGCCCGCACAGCCCGGAATGGCCGGCCCAGAACAATTGCGTGGTCATCGGCTGCGCGCGGCCGTTGACGGTGAGGCTGCGCTGCCAGGGCTCGCCGGCCTCGTCCAACGCGAAGGCCGTGGTGGCTGCGGCCGGGCACAGCAGCACGTCATAGGTAGAGAAGAACCGCCGCCACGCGGTGGCAAAGCGTTCGCGGGCCACCTGCAGGCGCAGCCAGTCGCGATGGCTCAGGGTCGCGCCGGTGTACTGGAGGGTGGCGTAGGAATGGTCGTCTGCGGCGGCTGTGGCGGTGCGGTTCAACGCATCGGTATAGGCCGCATCGTCCATGTGCACCGCGGTGGTCGCGCGCAGTAGCGTCACGTAGACGTGCCACAGTTCGGCCGCATCGAAATCCGGCCGCACATGCCAGTCCACGCGCGCGCCCTGCCCGGCCAGCCAGCAGCCCAGTTTTTCGATTCGCGCGGCGACCTCGCCGTCGGCTTCAGCCTGCGCATGGGTGGGCAACACCGCGACGCGGAAGTCGGCCAGCCGTCGGTGCGGACACTCTGGCAGATCAAGGCGGTAGGGCAGCGCCTCGTCGCCGTGCGGGCCGGCAATGGCGCGCAACACCGGTTCCAGGTCGCGCGCGCTGCGGGCCAAGGGGCCGGCGACATTGATGTCCTGTTCGCCGAAGCGCGCCGGCCCCACCCCGTGGCCTGCCAGCGGCACCAGGCCATGGCTGGGCTTGAGCGAGAAGATGCCGCAGTAGTGGGCCGGATTGCGCAGCGAGGAGCCGATATCGGAGCCCACATCGAAATATGACAGGCCGGCGCACACCGCCGCCGCGCTGCCGCCGGACGAGCCGCCCGGCGTGCGCGACGGATCGTGCGGATTGCGGGTGGTGCCGTAGATGGCGTTGTAGCTTTGCCAGTCACGCAGGCCGAGCGGAACGTTGGTCTTGCCGAGCAGGACGGCGCCGGCATTGCGCAGGCGCTGCACTACTGCGGCGTCGCGCTTGGCTGCATGGCCCTGCATGGCCGGATTGCCGCAAGTGGTCGGCCAGCCGGCGACGTCGAACGACTCCTTGACCGAGAACGGCACGCCATCGAGCACGCCGCGCGCTTGCCCTGCCCGGCGCCGCCGGTCGCTTTCCAGCGCGGCGGAGCGGGCGGCATCGAAATCTGACAGCACCAGCGCATTGATGATGCCGTGCCAGTCGTGCCACGCGGCTTCGCAGCCATCCACCAGTTCTACCGCGGAGACTTCGCCGGCGGCGAGCCGCTGTGCCACCTCCCACAACGGCGGAAAACGGCCGGGAGCCCGGTCGGACAGGTTCACATCGACTCCTTGTCATTATCCGAGCCGGCAGCGGCGCGGTGGGAGTGTATAGGACAGGCTTCGGGAAGTACTGCGAATGTGTTGGTATACTATATTCCGTATTGAACGGAGCGCAAGCGAAAGTGTCATGCGCGAGCGCGCTGAAGCACGCCAGCGGTTGAAAAGCGTAGAAGGGGGAAGGGTCGGCAGGCAGAACGCCTGCTAGGAGGCAGCGGCGGCGTGCTTACGCCGCCGGGTCAGTCAGGCTGGATCAGCAGTGGCCACGGCGTGGGGCGCGGCCGCCCAGCGCCAGGAAGAAGCGGCCGATATCGCGCAGGCGCAGCGGCAGCAGCGGCGTGGCATGGCGGACGGCATTGCGCGCGGCAAAGTGGTGCAACAGTTGCTGGCCGACGGGTTGCGAAAGATAGCGTTGCTCAGGCGACTGCATGGTAAATCCCTATTGATCTGGAATGCCTACAGTATACCTAAATTGGTGCAATGCGCCATGGCGGCGCATGCAATGCCCAGTTGCCGGGCATGCAACGACATGCTGGAAACGGGAGAGGAAAAACCCGGGGCCCGACGCCCTCAGGCCGCCTCTGCCCTGCCCTGCCCGTCCACCGGCAAGTCTGCCGCCTTGGCGGCACTGTAGACATGGCGCGCGGCCAGCAAGGCGGCAAGGTCGGCATCCCCGGCGATGACTGCCTGCAGGATCTGGGCGTGTTCATCCCAGTTCTGGCGGGCGCGAACCACGTTGGCCGGGCCGAACAGCACCGCGGTGCGCTCGCGCAGCGAACGCATCATTTCCTGCAGCACGCTGTTGGCGGCTATGGTGCCGAGCACCTCATGGAAGCGGGTATTGAGGGCGAGCAACTCATCCGCGCGGCCCTGCGCGGCGGCATCCATGCCCTGGTGCAGCACGGTCTCCAGCTCAGCGACCAGCGCCGGGTCGCGGCGCTGCGCTGCGAGCTTGGCGTTGAGCCCTTCCAGCGTCGCGCGCACCTCCACCATCTCGCGCGCGATCACTGGCGACAGGCTGGCCACGGTTGCGCCGCGGCGCGGCTCGATCACCACCAGGCCTTCGCTGGCCAGCGCGCGCAGCGCCTCGCGCACCGGGATGCGCGACACGCCCAGTTCGGCGGACAGCTTGTTTTCCACCAGCCGTTCGCCTGGCGCGTACTTCCCGTTCAGGATGCCTTCACGCAGCTTGTCGGTGACAAGGGCGAACAGCGGCGAGTGGCTGGCACCGAGGCTCAGCGGCTCGGCGGGCGCGGCAGGAGATGGAGTGAGAGACATGGGTCGGCAAAGGCGTAAGCGGAAAGGCTGGCGTCATTGTATACCAGCCGTTCCCTGTATACCGCCATGTCTTAACAATGCTGGAAGGTGAAGCTGTCCGCATAAATGTGGTCGGTGCTTGCGCCGCTCGCCAGGAAAGCGGCGCGCGCGTCTCGGATCATATTGGGAGAACCGCACAAATAGATGGCGTGCTCGCTCAGGTCACCCAGGTCAGCCAGCGCCGCATCGTGCACGTAACCGCGCCGGCCTTGCCATCCTGCGCCGGCACGGGACAGCACCGGTACGTACTGGAAGTCATACAGCCGTTCGCCCCAGGCGGGGATATCGGTGTGCAGGTACAGGTCTTCCGGCTTCCGCATGCCCCAGTAGAGCGACACCGGCGGGCAGTCGGGATCGTCCATCAGCGATTCGAGGATGGCCTTGATCGGCGCCAGCCCGGTGCCGGTGGCCACCATCAGCAGTGGCCGGTAATCCCTGGCGCGGTAGAAGAAGCTGCCGAGCGGCAGTTCGACGTCAACGGCGTCGCCCGCTTTCATTTGCGGCAGGATGCCGTCGGTGAAGGCGCCGCCCGGGATGCGCCGCACATGCAGGTCGACGTGTCCGTCGCGCGGCACCGAGGCCATCGAGAAGCTGCGCGCGCGCCCGTCCTCGCTCAGCAGCTTCAGGTACTGGCCTGGGCGGTAGTCGAGCGCGCCCGTGTCCGGCACTTCCAGTTCGATATGCAATACGTCAGCCGACAACGGCCGCACCGCCTGCACTAGCGCCCGATAACGCGCCGGCTCGGCGCACGCCTCATCCTCGCGCGCCGTGCTGATGACCAGGTCGCCCAGCGGCTGCGCCTGGCAGGCCAGCGCAAAGCCGGCGGCGGCCTCGTCCGGTGCGAGCCCGAACGGCTCCTCGTCATACCGCACCTGCCCGTCAAGCAGCCGGATGCGGCAGGTGCCGCAGCCACCCAGCTGGCAGTCGTGGGGCAAGGCGATACTGGCGCGCCCGGCGGCCTGCAGCAGGGTCTCGCCGCGTTCGACAAAAAAGACCTGCTGCGTTTCGGCGATCTGGATGCGGTACGACATGGAACCTCCTACTTCTTGATATCGGCCTGCACCAGCACCTTGAGGTCCTGCGGCGCCAGCAGCTCGGCCAGCGCCTGCAGCGCGGCCAGCCCGGCCTGCGTGTCCTGCTCGCCGTTGCCGCCGGACAGGCCGATGCCGCCGATCACCTCGTCGTTGACCACGATCGGGAAGCCGCCCACGAACGCGGCGAACTTGCCCTCGAAGCTCCACTGGATGCCGAAGGCCTCGTTGCCCGGCAGCGCCGGCCCGTTGGGCGGCGTGGTGAACAGGTGCGTGGAGCGCTTGTGGCCCGCGGCCGTGAACGCCTTGTTCCATGCGATCTGCGGCCCGGTGATGCGGGCGCCGTCCATGCGCTCGAGCGCGAGCGGGTAGCCGCCCTCGTCGACCACGCAGATCGACTCCAGCACGCCGATTTCCTCCGAGCGCCGGATCGCGGCGGCAACCATATGGCGCGCTTCGCGCAGTTCCAGCTTGATGGCTTTCTTCATGTCTCTATGACTCCTTGTGACGGCGGGCTCAGGCGCCGCGGTAGACCGTCTTGACCTGCGTATAGAACTCCAGCCCGGTGCGCCCCGACTCGCGGAAGGTCGAGGTGCTCGAGCGCTTCACCCCGCCGAACGGCGCGTTGACCAGGTTGCCGGTGGTGGTGCGGTTGACCTTGACCGTGCCCGCCTCGATGTCCGTGGCGAAGTGGTGGATGTAGCGCGGGTTGCTGGTGACGATCGCAGCCGCCAGCCCGTACTCGGTGTCGTTGGCTTTGGCGATAACGTCGGCGTAGTCCGTGAAGCCCAGGATGGCGATCACCGGCCCGAAGATCTCCTCGCGCGCGATCCGCATCTGCTGCGTCACGTCGGTGAACACCGACGGCGCCACGTAGTAGCCCTTGTCGAAGTCGCCGCCGGTCAGGCGCGCGCCGCCACACAGCAGCGTTGCCTCGGACTTGCCGATATCGATATAGCGCAGCACCGTTTCCAGCTGCTTGTGCGAAGCCAGCGGCCCCAGGTCCATCCCGGCTGTCATGCCGCTACCGACCTTGAGCGTGGCGACCTTTGCCAGCAGGCGTTCGGTGTACGCCGCCTTGACCGACTCGGCCACCAGCACGCGGCTGGTCCCGGTGCACGCCTGGCCCGACAGCGAGAAGCCGCCCTTGATGGTCAGGTCGACGGCGCGATCGAGGTCGGCGTCTTCCATCACGATCAGCGGATTCTTGCCGCCCAGCTCCATCTGCGTGCGCGTGGTCAGCGGCACGGCGCGGTGGATCTGCTCGCCGGCACGCGACGAGCCGGTGAACGAGATGGCACGCACGGCCGGCGCCTCGGTGATGGCCGCGCCGATTTCCGCCGCGCTGCCGGTGATGAAATTCAGCACGCCCTTGGGCAGGCCGGCCTTGACCAGCGCCTCGGCCAGCCGATAGCCCGACAGCGGTGCCTCGGACGACGGCTTGAACACCACCGTGTTGCCGGTCACCAGCGCGGGGGCGATCTTGCGGGCCGGGATCGATACCGGGAAATTCCACGGCGCGATCACCGTCACCACGCCCAGCGGCTCACGCTGGCTGTAGACGAGCTGGTCGGGGTCGTCGTTCGGGTACACCTCGCCGGTGAAGGTCTGCCCTTCCACTGCATAGAAGCGCAGCGTCTGGGCCGAGCGCAGCACCTCGTCGCGGGCCAGCGTCAGCGCCTTGCCTTCCTCGCGGGTCAGCTCGGCGGCGATGCTGTCGGCGTTGGCCTCGAGATGGTCGGCGGCACGGTTGAGAATGGCGGCGCGCTTGCCGACCGGGGTCTTTTTCCAGCCGGCGAACGCAGCCGCCGCGGCGGCGACGGCCGCCTGCGCGTCCACCGCGGAAGACGCCTGGAAGCGCCCCACGATGTCGGCGGTGTCGGCCGGGTTGACGTTGTCGAAGGTGCGGCCCGACTGGCAGGCCGCCCATTCGCCGTCGATATGGTTGAGGAATACGGTCATCGTCGATCCGGTTGCGCTGCGGCGCTCAGGCGGCCATGTCGAGTTCGGGCAGCGGCAGCTCTTTCTCGACGTAGTCGTGATAGAGCGCCGTCGTGTACAGCAGCCGCATCTGCGCGCCGATCTCGCAGATCTTCAGGCAGCGCTGCTGCAGTTCCGGCGTGTTGGCGTGCTCCAGCACGATCTGGTAGCCGCGCTCGCCGTGGATCTCGTCCGAGACGATATGCAGGTCGAAGAATTCGACTTCCTCGTCGGTGAACTGGTACTTGTCGCGCAGCGTGGGGGTCTGCTTGCGGTAGATCGAAGGCACCTGCGACTCCAGCCCGACCACCAGGCCGGCTACCGCGACGATGGGGTCTTCACGCATGGCCACCGCATAGCACCAGCTCTGCAGGCCACGGGTGGTGGGCGACATGTTGTCCGGGTCGATCACGCGCTCGCGGGTGGTGCCGCAGGCTTCAGCGAAGCGGATCAGCAGGTCGGTATGGCGGTCGCCGCCGATCTCTTCCTCATACATATTGGCGAGCAGGAAATCCTTGGCTTCGGTATAGCGGTCCGGGGTGCGAGCGTAGATGTAGCCCAAGTAATCCGCGAACGGGCCGACGTAGTGATAGTGGTTCTCGGCCCAGCGTGCGAGATGGGCGCGGGTCAGCTTGCCGCTGGCCCAGGCCACGCTGAATGGCGCCTTGTTGGCGCTCTTGCCTTTGATGGCTTCTTCGAGGGCGGCACGGAATTCTTCGCGGTTCATCAGTTCGGCCATGGCGGAGGCTCCTGGTTGGCGATGTGGGGCGATTGAGTGGGTTGGATGCCGGGGTCGCTTCGTAAATCGATCAGCCCTTGCATGGTTGTATACTATATACAGTGAGGCAGCGACGACAAGGGCTTCGTTGACTAATCACGTAAGTGTTTACCCGTCGGTGGCGCGTGCGATGGCGCTCAGGCGACGCGACGCTCCGCCGCGCCGGCGATGCGGGACCAGGCGAAGCCCGCCAGCGCCACGTCCTCCAGCCCCACGCCGACTGACTTGTAGATCACGATGTCGTCGTCTCGCTGGCGCGGCGACACCTTGCCCAGGACCACGTCGCCCAGTTCGACGATCTTCTCGCGCGGAAGGGCCTGCGGATCGGCCAGCACGATGTCGCCCGCCTCGCGCACGGACTGCGGGCGCCACTCGACCACAATGGCAGCGGCGCGGCGCAGCGCGCTGTCGTCCAGTTCACGCGTATGCGGCAGGCTGGAACCAATGGCGGCGACAAAGGCGCCAGGTCGGAGCGACGCGCCCGCGAACAGCGGCGTGGTCGCGCGCGAGGCGGTGACGACGATATCGGCCTCCGCCACGGCAGCATCGGGCTCCGCCAGTGTGACCGGGATGCCGCACAGCGCCGACAGCCGCGCCGGCATGCCTTCATCGGCGTGCGGATCGGACACCAGGATGCGCGCCAGCCCGAGCGTCTCGCTGAGCTGGCGCGCGTGCTGCACACCCTGCATGCCGGCGCCGAACAGCGCCAGCGTGCGCGCGCCGGGCCGGGCCAGCCGCTGCGCCGCCAGCGTGGTACAGGCGGCCGTGCGCAGGCGCGTGATGGCGCCGGCGTCGAACAACGCGAGCGGCCGGCCGTCGTCGGTCGAGAAGATCAGGATGACAAAGGAGAACTGGCCGTTGATGGTGGTGTAGACCTTGGCGCCCGCCACACCCTGCTGCGGGATCACCGCACCCAGCGTGGACAGCTTGACGCCTCCCGCCTCGGTGCGAATGCGCTCCTGCATCGCGGCGTCGCCGCGCCCGAAGCTGGAAAACGCTGCTTCCATGACTTGCCGGGCATCCTCCGGACTGACGTGGGCATCGACCATCTCATCTGTGATGTGCTGCATGGGAACTCCGCTGATTGGATTGGCAGGGAAAGACAGGAAAACGCGCGGGCAACCGCGCGCAGAAATCGTCAGGCAAACGCCGTGCGTCCGAGCACGCCAAGCGCCCCGGCTGCGCACAGTCCCAGCAACAGGCGGCGCACGACGCCGGGCGAGACGTGCCCACGCAGGCGGTTCGAGAGCGCGAAGCCGGCCAGCAGGAACGGCGCAAGCGCCGCTGCCAGCATCAGCTGCGGCAGGCCGAAGCGCCCCGCCAGCGCGAGCATGGCCAGCGACAGCACTGCGCCGCCGGACAGGATGGTGCCCATGGTCGCGCGCATCGGCGCCGGCGCCATGTGCTGCATGACCAGCGCGAACGGCGGCGCGCCGGCCGAGGTGATGGTGCCCATGAAGCCCGACAGGGTGCCGGCAATGGCCACGTTGCGCGAACTCGGCAGCAGGCGCCAGCCCAGCAGGCTCAGCGCCACGGCGGCGAGTATCGACACCGAGAACAGCACCCCCAGCGGGCCCGGCGCCAGCCACGCCAGGGTCAGCACCGCCGCCGCCCCGCCGAGCGCGCGCCCGATCAGGGCGAAGCCTGCGATGCGCCACGCGATCGCCTCCCGCTCGCGCAGCGCGCCCATTAAAGAGAGACAGCAGCCCATCGCCAGCAGCGGTCCCGGCACGAGGTCGGGAAAGAAGATTGCGCCCAGCGGCGCCGACAGCATCGCGAAGCCGATCCCGCCCACGCCTTGCAGGCAGGCGCCCACGAGAATGAGTGCCCCCATCCATAGATATGTGGGGACGGAGAGTCCGGCTGGAAGCAGGGAGAGCAAGGTGGCGGGCAAGGCAGAGGCCATGGCGGCAGGTCGTAAAAGCGGCTTGGAAGGCGCGAAGGAAGCGCGTCGGACGGACGGCCTCTTGGGGGCATGCCTCCTGCAAGTCGCCGCACACGGTATACAGTCTACATGTCGCAGCGCAGTCGGGCAAACTCGCCGATCCGCCTGTGCACCACTTAAAGGACGCTTCGCATCGCCGCAAGCCCAATAAATGTGCGGCGTTCGGGCAACTTGCACCACTCTGGTATAGGCGTAAGTCCGGATGAAAAACCTGTTGTCGCGAGATGGCACTGGAATATAGTATACCGACACTGGGTTCCAGAACTGGTACGGAACCCGGGGCCCCACAACCCCTCCGCCCCCAGGGAGTCTTCATGTCACAACAAGTCGTGATCGGTGCCGCGCACTGGATCTATCTGTCAGGGGTAGCAGTCATCGTGCTGACGATGATCCTGCGCGCCAATGTTGTCGTCCCTTCCATCATCGGCACCGCCCTGGTCGTCTTTGCCCTCACCGGCAGTCCGGTCTCCGCACTGGGCGGGGTGTTCTCCGCGAGCCTGGTTGCCGCCAAGGAACTGTTCAATATCTTCCTGGTGATCGCGTTCATGACGGCGCTGCTCAATGCGCTCAAGACGCTGCGCTCCGACATCCGCATGGTCGAGCCCTTCCGCGTAGTGATGAAGAACGGGCATTCGGCGTTCTTTATCCTGGCGGGCATCACTTACGTCATCTCGCTGTTCTTCTGGCCCACGCCCGCGGTGCCGCTGGTCTCGGCAATCCTGCTGCCGGCCGCCATCGCTGCGGGGCTGCCGCCGCTGGCAGGCGCGATGGCCATCGCCATCGCCGGCCAGGGCATGGCGCTGTCATCGGACTACGTGATCGGCGTCGCGCCCGGCATCAGCGCCAAGGCGGCCGGCGCGGCGGTGAGCGCCGCGGTGGTGGCCGATCGCGCGCTGGCGCTGTCGATCATCACCGGCACGATTGCGCTGTGCCTGGCCTATCTGTCGATGCGCAAGCATATCGTCCCCGCCTGCGGCACCCTGCTCGACCGCTGGCAGGCGCGCGCCGGCGGCAGCGCCGAGGCGCTGGAAGGCGGCGGCACCTTCGACAAGGCCGAGATCGCCAGGGGCACCGCCCACGCCGAGCCGCTGGCCAGCGACAGCAATATCGAGGCAAGCCTGGCGATGGTGGCCCGGCGCCGGGTGAAGTGGTCGAAATGCTTCGCGATCGTCACGCCCATCGCCTTCCTCGCCGTGGTCGCCGTCATGGTGCTGCCCAAGCTCGGCGCTGGCGTGCAGGACCTCAAGGGCGGCGATGCGGCCGCGTTGGTCGGCGGCGTCGCTGCGGTGCTGATGATGCTGGCGACGCTGGCCGCGGAAGGCCCGCGCCGCATGCTCGACGTATGCCCGGAGCACATCACCGACGGCTTTGTCTTCGCCTTCAAGGCGATGGGCTCGGTGCTGCCGATCGCGGGCTTTTTCTTCATCGGCGCCGGCGAAACCGCCGCGCAGATCCTGGGCCTGCCGCCGGGCAAGGCGCCGAGCCTGCTGTTCGAACTGATCCAGGCCTACCAGCACATGATCCCGGACAACCACGTGCTGGTCGCCTTCGGGGTGCTGCTGGTCGGCATGATCACCGGCATCGACGGCTCCGGTTTCGCAGGCCTGCCGCTGACCGGCACGCTGGCCGGCGCGCTCGGCCCGGTGGTCGGCTTCGACCCTGCCACGCTGGCCGCGGTGGGCCAGATGGGCGCGGTCTGGACCGGCGGCGGCACGCTGGTGGCGTGGTCGTCGCTGATCGCGGTGGCCGGCTTCGCCCGCGTGCCGGTGCTGGACGCGGTGCGCGCGCTGCTGATCCCGGTGCTGATCGGGCTGGCCTGCTCCACCGTGGCCGCGATGGTGTTGTGGTCGTAGGCGGCCGCAAACAACAGCCAGGTCCCACCGATTTCTTCGACTATTCATGATGCCGGGCGGCCAGCCCGGCAGGAACCGCGCCATGCCGACAGTCACTTTCCACAAGCAGGGCCAGACCTTCGTCGACGAGGTCAAGTCCCAGACCAACCTGGTCGTCCGCGCCGGGATCCGCCAGTTCCCCTACCCCAACCTGCGCTATGAGTGCGGCATGGGCAAGTGCTCCAAATGCGCCTGCCGCGTGATCGCCGGCGCCGAACACCTGCCGCCGCCCAACTGGAAAGAGAAGAAGCAACTCGGCGAGCGGCTCGAACAGGGCTACCGGCTGGCCTGCCAGCTCTGGATCGAGCATGACATCGAACTGGCCCAGGACGACCTGCCCGCCCAGGCACCTGCCATCGTGGCCACGGCCGGCGCGGATGCCTGACATGTTCGTCCTTCTCACCAGCCGCCCCGGCCAGTTCCGCACCGAGCCCACTGCGGGCATGACCGCGGTCGAGGCATACGACTACGTCTTCTATGGCAAGCGCACCGCGCGCTTTGTCATCGCGGAACTGGCCGCCGATACCAAGGTGCGGGTCCTGGAAGAAACGCCGCCCGGCATCGTCAACCTGGTGTCGACCAAGTTCCTCGACAAGTACGCCACGCTTGAGGCCGCCCGCGTCGCGCTGCGCGAGCTGGCCAGCTTCGGCAGCATGGACATCGCCCTGGTGCCCGCCCCGGTCGCCATCGCAGGCGCTCCTGGCTACTAACGCCTGACCTTCAGTCAATCTTCGCCATGATCCAGATCACCTTCCTCACCAACCACGGCAAGACGGTCAGCGCACCGGTCAACAGCAATCTGCTGCGCGTGTCGCTGCGCGAGCAGGGCGGCATCCCTTTCAAGTGCGGCGGCGGCCTGTGCGGCACCTGCAAATGCCGCATCGAAAAGGGCCACGAGCATACGGACGCGGTCAAGCCGAAGGAAAAGAAACTGCTGACCGAAGAGGAGCTGGCGACGGGGTTCCGGCTGGCCTGCCAGACTTTTATCGATGGGAATATCGCGGTGTCATGGCAGCCCAGGGAGACGGTGCGCGGGTGAGCGGGCGCTGAGGAGAGTGCGCCTTCGGCTGGTATGACTTCCTGGCCGTGTCCGCGTACCAGCGTTTCGAACGCTAGTCTTCCCGCTACCGCCGCCTCGCCCCCACCAGCCCCGCCACCTCATCCAGCATCGCCATATCCACCGGCTGCGACAGGTCCAGCGCCAGCGTGTGCCGGTAGTAGGGGCTCAGGTCCAGCCCAACCCCCAGCCCCAGCACTTCCACATCTCGCAGCGTCGCATGCCGGGCCACCACCGCCTTCAGGTGGTTGTCGAGGTAGCAGGCGTCGTTGGCCTGCCCGGTCGCGGTATCCATGGGACTGCCGTCGGACACCACCACCAGGATGCGGCGGGCCTTGCCGCTGGCGTGCAGGCGCGCGCAGGCCCACTCCACCGCCTCGCCGTCCACGCCTTCGCGGAACAGGTCGGCCTTGAGCAGGGCGGCGATGTCGGTGCGCGCGCGCCGCCAGCTGCGTTGCGCGTCCTTGAACACCATATGGCAAGTCTCGTTGAGCCGGCCGGGGTGCTGCGGGCGGCCGCGCGCAAGCCAGTCGGCACGGGCGCGGCCGCCGTTCCAGGCGTTGGTGGTAAAGCCGAGCACCTCGGTGGCAACGCCGGCCTGGTCGAGCGCGCGGGTGAGCATGTCGATCAGCAGCGTGAGCGGCTCGGCCTGCGCCTTCATCGAGCCTGAGCAGTCGATCAGGAATCCGACCACGCAGTCGGCGTGGGCCTTGTGCGCTTCCAGGCGGAAGAGCCGGCGCTCGGAGGGGGAGCAGACCAGTTGCGCCAGGCGGCGGCCGTCGATGCGGCCGCTTTCCTCGCCGAAGGACCAGCCGTCCACGCGCGGCTGCGACAACGCGGCGCGCAGCCGGCGCGCCAGCCGGGCCATGTTCACGCCCGCGCGCGCGATGCGTGCGTCGAGCCGCGTGCGGTACTCGTCCAGCAAGGCGCGGCGCACCAGCGTGGCGGCGCGCACTTCGCGGTCGTAGCGGGTGGTGAAGACGCGGTAGCCGTCGGTGGCCTCGGCCAGTACGCGGCTGTGGCCGCTGTCGGCCAGCGCAAAGTCTTCCGCAGGCGGTTCGTCGAAATCCAGCCACAGCGCAAACCCGGCGCGCGCGGCCGAGGCTGAGTTGTCGTCGTCTTCGCCGGCAAGCGGGGCTTCCGCACGGATCATCTGCGCCACCGCGCGCGCCAGCGCCAGTGCGTGCGCGGCGTAGGCGGCCTGGTCGTGGCGTTGCGCGCGCAGGCCGGCCAGCGCGGTGCCCAGCACCGGCACGATGGCGGCGCGCGTGGCTTCGATCAGGTCTTCGGTCTCTTCCAGCACCGGCTCCCCCGTCAGGCGCGACCACGACACCTGCGCCACGGTATAGAGCAGGATGCCGAGGTGCCCCTCGGTCAGCCCGGAACGATGGAAGGCCCGCGACCACGCCATGAAGCGGTGGCGCAGGTTGGCCGCCACGCCGGCCATGCCGCGCGGCAGGCGGGTCTCGCAACGCAGCTGCTCCAGCAGTTCGAAGACCAGGCGCTCGACCGGATCGGCCGGGCACAGCTGCCGATGCAGCACGGCG
Organism: Cupriavidus necator N-1; assembly: GCF_000219215.1. Lineage (NCBI taxonomy): Bacteria > Pseudomonadati > Pseudomonadota > Betaproteobacteria > Burkholderiales > Burkholderiaceae > Cupriavidus > Cupriavidus necator. Next base: position 1,986,083 of record NC_015723.1, read on the forward strand.
TCGGAATGCGCCTGGCGCAGGGCGGCACCATCGGCCGCGCCGCGCAGGCAGGTGGCCGTGTCGGTCTCCAGGTCCGTGCGCAAGTGCGGCGCATGCTGCGGCACCGGGCGCATCGCGCGCCAGAGCTGGCCGTCGCGGAAATGCAGCGCCGCATCGCCGGTGATCGCGCGCACCGCGGCGCCGGACAGCTCATCCTGCCGCTGGCGCCGGCGCAACTGCTGCGCGACCGTGGCCGCGCTCATCGCGCGGGCTCCGATTCTGCGCTGACGCCGGCGGCTTCACCCGGCAGGTGGCCGAAGCAGCGCTGGTAATACTCGGCCACCACCGGCCGCTCGGCTTCGTCGCACTTGTTCAGGAAGGTCAGGCGGAAGGCGAGCGCGGGGTCGCGGAAGATCTGGCAGTTCTCGGCCCAGCTGATCACCGTGCGCGGCGACATCAGCGCCGACACATCGCCGGCGGCAAACCCGCGGCGCGTGAGCCCGGCCAGCGCCACCATCGCATCGACCAGCGCGCGCCCGGCGTCGTTGTCCAGTTCCGGCACGCGCGCCAGCACGATGCCGGCTTCTTCTTCATGCGGCAGGTAGTCCAGCGTGGCCACCACATTCCAGCGGTCGATCTGCGCGTGGTTGAGCAGCTGGGTGCCGTGGTAGAGGCCGTTGACGTTGCCCAGGCCCGCGGTATTGGATGTCGCAAACAACCGGAACGACGGATGCGGGCGGATCACGCGGTTCTGGTCCAGCAGCGTGAACTTGCCGTCACGCTCCAGGATGCGCTGGATCACGAACATCACATCGGGCCGGCCTGCGTCGTATTCGTCGAAGATCAGCGCCACCGGACGCTGCAGCGCCCACGGCACGATGCCTTCCTGGAATTCGGTGACCTGGCGCCCGTCGCGCACCACGATGGCGTCCTTGCCGACCAGGTCCAGCCGGCTGATATGCCCGTCCAGGTTGACACGCACGCAGGGCCAGTTCAGCCGCGCGGCGACTTGCTCGATATGGGTCGACTTGCCGCTGCCGTGCAGGCCCTGCACCATCACGCGCCGGTCGCGCATGAAGCCGGACAGGATTGCCAGCGTCACCTCGGGCTGGAAGCGGTAGGCCGGATCGATCTCCGGCACGTGGTCGTCGCGCTGGCTGAAGGCCGGCACCATCAGGCCGGAATCGATGCCGAACGTGCTGCGCACCGGAATCATCCGGTCGGGCTTGCCAAACTGGTCTTGCGTCACCTCATGCTCCTTGTTGCTTGCTGCCATGCCATCGGCACTGCGGCAAGCGGAGCAATCCGCGTGACGCCGTGCGCGCTATTCGTCCTCTTCCGCGCCGCCCTGCCAGCTGCCGGCGCTGTCGGCTTCGATAGCCGCCAGCGCGCCCGCCGCACGCTGCAGCGCGGGCAGCAATTGCAGCACCTTGTCGCGCGTCACGCGCATCACCGGAGCCTGCAGCGCCAGCCCCAGGTTGGACTTGCCGCCATCCGCGGCCGGCACCAGCACGCCGATGCAGACCAGCCCCGGCAGGAACTCTTCATCGTCCATCGCGTAGCCGTCGCGCTTCACGCGCTCCAGTTCGGCTTCCAGCTGCGCGTGGTCGGTCAGCGTGTTCTGCGTGTAGCGTTCCAGCTCCACGTTGGCCAGCAGCCGCTGGCGCTGCGCCGGCGCCAGTTGCGCCAGGAACAGCTTGCCCGTGGCCGAACAGTGCGCCGGCACGCGCGAGCCCGGATGCAGGTAGAAGCGCAGCGGCGCCGCCGTTTCCACGCGATCCAGGTACAGCACCTCGCCGCCGGAGAACGCGGTCAGGTTGCAGCTCTCGCCCACCTCTTCCACCAGCCGGCGCAGCACCATGTGGCGCGCACCGTGCGAGGTGCTGTTGAGCAACAGGTTCTCCGCCAGCCGGCGCAGCCGCAGGCCGGTGCCGTATTGCCGCCCGTCGCCGTTGCGCTGGATCAGGCCCGCGGCCTCGAGCTGCTGCAGCATGCGGTGCAGCGTGGGCTTGGGCAGGCCGGTTTCTTCCACCAGCGCCTGCAGGTTGAAGGACTGGTCCTTCTCCGCGATGACTTCGAGCAGGCCGAACAAACGCAGTGCCGGCGTGTCCCCATCCGGCTTGGCGTCACTTTTGGCGAGGCGCATATCGTTCATGCCTGGCTCCATCATAGGTAAGTTTCATTTTCAGAGTCAAATCATATCAATTATCGAAACTTCTGGTTGACCTTCCCCGGCGAACGGCCTACATTTCAGTGAAAGAACAATTTTTCGGAACTTCTGGTTCCAGTTTTTTAAGAGATCACCGGAGACAAGTCGACATGTACGGATAGGCCATCCCTGCCCGGGATTGCAAATACTGAACGACCACGGCCCCAGGCTGGCAATTACTGCCCTGCCACCTATACCAAGAGAAGCCGTGGCGCCTGCCTTAAACGCTGTACTGGCTGCAACGCAGTACCGACAGCAAGCGCAGCACAGGAGACACAACATGATCCAACAACCAGAGTCCGGCAACGGGCTATCCCACGGCCTGAAGCAACGCCACATGACCATGATCGCCCTGGGTGGCGTGATCGGCGCAGGCCTCTTTGTCGGCAGCGGCGTCGTCATCAAATCCGCCGGCCCGGCCGCGGTCCTTTCCTTCCTGATCACCGGGCTGCTGGTGGTGCTGGTGATGCGCATGCTGGGCGAGATGGCCTGCGCCATGCCCGGCAGCGGCGGTTTCTATGAGTATGCACGCGAAGCCTGGCGCGACCGCCCGGCAGTGGGCAACCTGGCCGGCTTCCTGACCGGCTGGATGTACTGGTATTTCTGGGTCATCGTGGTGGCGCTGGAAGCCGTGGCCGGTGCCGACCTGGTGCGCTACTGGCTGCCCGACGTGCCCAACTGGATCATCAGCCTGGTGCTGCTGGTGATGCTGACGCTGACCAACCTGGTATCGGTCAAGTCCTTCGGCGAGTTCGAGTTCTGGTTCGCATCGATCAAGGTGGCCGCGATCATAGTGTTCCTGTTCATCGCCGGCGTCTATGTGCTGGGCCTGGCCCCCGGGTCCCATGGCATGGAGGTGGCCAACCTGACCGCCAACGGCGGCTTCATGCCGCACGGCATTGTCCCGGTGCTGACCGGCGCGGTAGCCGCCACCGGCTTCTACTTCGGCGCCGAGATCGTCACCATCGCCGCTGCCGAGACCGCCGAGCCGCAGAAGGCGGTGGCCAAGGCCACCAGCTCGGTGATCACGCGCGTGCTGGTGTTCTATGTGGGTTCAATCCTGCTGGTAGTCTGCCTGGTGCCGTGGAACTCCACCAGCATCGCCACGCCGTACGTCAGCGCGCTGAACGTGATGGGCGTGCCGGCGGCCGCGCAGATCATGAACGCGATCGTGCTGACCGCGGTGCTGTCGGCACTCAACTCGGGCCTGTATGCCTCGTCGCGCATGCTGTTCGCGCTGACCCGCCGTGGCGACGCCCCCAAGTCGCTGGCCCGCGTGAGCCGCAACGGCGTGCCGGTGCGCGCCATCCTGGTGGCAACCCTGTTCGGCTACGGTGCGGTGGTGATGTCCTATGTCTCGCCGGATACGGTCTTTGCCTTCCTGGTGAATTCGTACGGTACGGTGGCGATCTTCGTCTACATCCTGATCGCGATCTCGCAGCTGCGCCTGCGTTCCCGCCTGGAGCGCGAAGCGCCGGGCCAGCTGCGCGTGCGCATGTGGTGCTACCCGTACCTCACCTACGTGGCGATCGTCGGCATGATCGGCATCGTGGTGGCGATGGCTTTCATCCCCGACCAGCGCACGCCGCTTGCGCTGGGTGTGGTGAGCCTGGGCATCCTGCTGGTGGCCTACGCCGCGCGGCAACTGTTTCGAGGTAGCGCGGATCCGGTAGTGCCGCTGGCGGAGATGCCACGCCCGGACCTGCACGAGTATTGATGACTGACCATGACTGACGTGGCGCGCCGGTGCAGTATGCTGGCGCGCTTCGCCGTCAAGGCAACGCCCCCTGCCCCATGAGCCTGAAGTCTCCCACCACCCTCTGGTCCCAGCTGTTCCAGCAGCATACCCACTCGGGTCTGAGCCTGCAGGGCAAGATCCGCCAGATGCTGGTCTCGGCCATCCTTGACGAGCAGTTGCCGCAGGGCGAGCCGCTGCCCAGCAGCCGCGAGCTGTCGGCGCAGCTGCGCGTGGCGCGCAATACGGTGGTGCTGGCCTACCAGCAGCTGGTCGATGAAGGCTACCTGGTGGCGCGCGAGCGCAGCGGCTACTTCGTCAACCCGGAGATCCTGGGCACGCGCGTGAGCGGCGTGGCCTCGCTGCGCGGCGAGGCGGTGCCCGCCCGCTCGGGCGAGCCGGACTGGGAGCGGCGCTTTGTGTTCCGCCCCACGCAGCAGCGCAATATCGTCAAGCGCGCCAACTGGCGCGACTATCCCTACCCCTTCATCTACGGCCAGTACGACCCGGTGCTGTTCCCCACCGCGGACTGGCGCGAATGCTGCCTGAAGGCGCTCAGCGTGCTCGACATCCACGACTGGGCCCAGGACATGATCCTGCGCGACGACGAATCCCTGGTGCAGCAGATCCGCACCCGCGTGCTGCCGCGCCGCGGCGTGTGGGCCGGCGCCGACGAGATCGTGGTGACCGTGGGCGCGCAACAGGCGCTGTACCTGCTGGCCGACCTGCTGGTCAGCCCCGACACGCCGGTGGGCATCGAGGATCCCGGCTATCCTGACGCACGCAATATCTTTGGCTCGCACACCTCCCACCTGGTGCCGCTACCGGTCGACGGCGACGGCCTGACCCTGTCTGACGCACAGCGCGCCTGCGACTACGTCTACGTGACCCCGGGCCACCAGTGCCCCACCACCGTCACCATGCCGCTGGCGCGCCGCCAGGCCCTGCTGCGCCAGGCCGAGGAAGCTGACTTCGTGCTGATCGAGGACGACTACGAAAGCGAAAGCCGCTTCGAAGGCGACCCCACCCCCACGCTCAAAAGCCTGGACCGCAGCAACCGCGTGATCTATGTCGGCAGCCTGTCCAAGAGCCTGGCGCCGGGGCTGCGCATCGGCTATATCGTCGGGCCGGCGACACTGATCGCCGAGCTGCGCGGCGCGCGGCGGCTGATGCTGCGGCACCCGTCGGCCTATATCCAGCGCGCGTTCTCGCTGTTCCTGTCGCTGGGCCACTATGACGCGCACCTGCGCCGGCTGGCGGCCGCGCACCGCGAGCGCGCCGAAGCGGTGCTGGCGGCGCTGGCCACGCATATGCCTGACTTCCGCGCGGTGCCGATCGCCGGCGGCGCCTCATGCTGGATCGAGGGGCCACCATGGCTCGATGCCGATGCGCTGGCGCGGCTGGCCGAGCTGCAGGGCGTGCTGATCGAGCCCGGCAGCGTCTTCTTCATGGCCGAGCCCGCGCCGCGCAACGGCTTCCGGCTGGGCTACTCGTCGATCTCGCTGGACCGCATCGAGCCCGGCATCCGCGTGCTGGCGGGCGTGGCGCGTGAGCTGCAGGCCACCGCCAGCGGCACCACAACCATCGCCGCCGTCACTTCCCGGGTCCGTCCCGCGGCCTGAGCCGGCCCGCGGCGGTGTCTCCCGCCGCTGGCCCAAGCGATTGTCCCGAACTGGCGCTACAGCGCCGCGCGTGGCTTCCCTATCCTCGAGTCATGGCCATTTCCCCACGGACCGGCAGACAACACTCAGGAGACCAACCCATGTCCAAGGACAACACCGCCACCGGCATCGAACTGCTGCAGGCCTTCAACGACGCTTGGAACCGCCACGACATCGAGGCCCTGATGCGCTTCATGGCCGATGACTGTGCCTTCCACGGCGTGGCCGGGCCCGACCTGCTGGGCCGCAGCTTTATCGGCCGCGAGGCAGTGCGCGAAGGCTTCCAGCTGGCCTGGCAGACCTTCCCCGACGCGCAGTGGGTCGATGGCGACCACTTTGTCGTGGGCGACCGCGGCGTGAGCGAATCCACCTTCCGCGGCACCCGTGCCGACGGCGCCCGGATCGAGGCGCGCATGGTGGACGTGTTCACCTTCCGCGACGGCAAGATCGCGGTCAAGAACGCGTACCGCAAGGATCGCCCGCCCGTCGTAGCGCCCGCAGCCTGACCGAGGAGACGCGCCATGCAAGCCGTAGCCCCCCGCAGCAGCCTCCTTGCCGGTGAGCAGTCCACCGCGCCCACCCGGCCGTACGACCCCGCCTACGATCCCCTGCACACCCCCACCCCCGGTCACGGCCGCGAATACGCGCCCACCTACTGGATCGGCACCGCGGGCGAACCGCCTGCCGACGACGGCCCGATCACGCATGACATCGACGTCGATGTGGCCATCATCGGCTCGGGCTTCACCGGCCTGACCTGCGCCATCTTCCTGGCACAGGAATATGGCATCAAGGCCACCGTGCTCGAAGCCAACCGCGTCAGCTGGGGCTGCAGCACACGCAACGGCGGCCAGGCGCAATGCGCGTCCGGGCGGCTCAAGCGCTCACAGTGGATCCAGCGCTACGGCCTGGACACCGCGCTGCGCCTACATGAAGAAATCTGCGACGGTATGGAGACCTTCAAGGGCCTGATCCAGGACATCAACTGCGACCCGCAGCCTGGCGGCCACCTGTATATCGCGCACCGCGCCAAGGTGATGCCGGCGCTGGAGAAGGAAGCCAAGCTCCTGCGCGAAGTCTTCAAGTACGACGCACGGATCATGGACGCCGACACCGTGCGGCGCGAGTATGTCGACGACAAGGAAGCCGCGGGCGCCATGCATGAGCCCGAAGGCATCGGCATCCACGCCGGCAAGCTCGCCTTCGGCTACCTGCGCCGCGCGCGCGAGCTGGGCGCCAAGGTGCATCCGTCCAGCCCGGTGACCGGCTGGGAAACGCGCAACGGCGTGCACTACCTGCGCACCCCCGGCGGCATCGTGCGCGCTCGCGCCGTGGGCGTGGCCACCGGCGGCTATACCTCGCAAACGCTGCACCGCGAGCTGAAGAACCGGCTGTTCCCGATCCTGTCGAACTCCATCGTCACGCGCCCGCTCACGGCCAGCGAACTGGCCGCGTGCAACTTCCGCACCACGCAGGTCATCACTGACACCCGCATCCTGCGCCACTACTACCGCCTGATGCCGGACGGCCGCCTGCAGATCGGCAGCCGCAGCGCCATCACCGGCAACGACGCACCGCAGGAGCAGTACAAGCAAAAGCTGATCGGCGACATGCACCGCAAGTTCCCTGCGCTGCAGGGGATCCAGGTCGATTACTCGTGGTGGGGCTGGGTCGATGTCAGCCACGACATGATGCCGCGCATCACCCAGCCGGATCCGGCCCAGTCGATCTACTACGCCATGGGCTACGGCGGCAATGGCGTGATGTACTCCGCGCAGGCTGGCAAGCGGCTGGCGGCGTTGATTGCTGGTAAGGCGTCGGCGCTACCGGAGTTGCCGATCTTTCGCTCGCCGCTACCGTTCCCGAATGTGCGGGAGATGGTGGAGTCGCAGATGTTTGCGCCGTTCCGAAGGATGGGGCAGCGGGTGCTTTACCACTGGTATCACTTGAAGGATGACGTGCTTTGAGGAATGTGGTCGGGCGGCTGCATCGAGGACGCCGGCAACGCGATAGCAGGCCTTCGCGCACTGCCGGTTTGCTCCCCTCTCCCGCCTGCGGGAGAGTCCCCCGCATGCGGCCCATGCCGGCTTGCCCCAGGAACCGGTCGTATAGTGGTTGATACTCGGCCTTGACGCGCAGTGTGGCCGCGTCCCCTCTGGTGCACTTCTTGTTGCCCGTGGGAGAGACTGGCTCCGGCAGACAGCATTGGGCTTGATTGGTGAGCGTCGTTAGCTTCCCGCTGGGTAGGTTTGTTTCCATTTTTGTGTCTGCCGGGCACGTTGGCGCCGATCCTTCCCAAGAAGAGGAGGCCGCAGATGAAAACGCTACCGGTATTGGATGACCGGGCCACCGGCATCGACGTGGGCAGCGAGAAGTTGCACGTGTCCATCGCGGGTGACACGCCGCGGGTCTTTGGCACCATGACCCAAGACGTGTCGACGCTGATCGACTGGCTGCGGGACCAAGGCGTGCGCTCAGTTGCCATGGAGGCGACCGGCGTGTACTGGCTGTACCTGTACGGTGCGCTGGAGGCCGCCGGCATCACGGTCCTGGTGGTCAATGGCCGGCAGGTGCGCAACCTGCCCGGACGCAAGACCGATATGGCCGACTGCCAGTGGCTGGCCACACTGCATGCGCACGGCCTGCTGCACTCCGGCTTCGTGCCCCCGGCCGAAATCCGGCAACTGCAGGACTATCTGCGCTTGCGCCAAGATCACATCACGCTGGCGGCCAGCCACGTGCAGCACATGCAAAAGGCGCTCGAGCGCATGAACGTCAAGTTCCATGCGGTCATCAGCGACCTCACCGGCGTCAGCGGGCTCAAGGTCATCGACGCCATCCTGGCTGGCCGGCGCGACCCCGCTGACCTGCTGACGCTATGCGACGCACAAATCCGCAAGCACAAGGGCGATCGGGTCAAGGAATCGCTACGCGGCATGTGGAAGGACGAACACCTGTTTGCCCTGCGCCAGGCCTTACAGAGCTGGCAGCACTACCAAAGCCAGATCAGCGAATGCGATCGCGCCATCGAACAGGTGCTACGCGCACTAAGCGGTCCACCCCGCGACGACGACCCGGCCTCGCCGGCCAAGCCGGGCGGCACGCATACGCCCAAGATCGACGGCCTGCACCGCATGCTGCTGCAGCTGTGTGGCGGCAATGATCCCACCCAACTGCCGGGGCTCGCCGACTACTCGCTGCTGCTCGTGATCGGTGAGGTCGGCACCGATCTGAGCCGGTGGCCCACCGCCAAGCACTTCACCGCCTGGACCGGGCTCGCGCCGGGCTCCCACCAGAGCGGCAAGCGCCGCTCCCAGCAATCGCGCCACCGCAACCGTACCGGCCAACTGTTCTGCACCATGGCCCGTAGCCTGGCCAACAGCGTTGACAAGGCCCTGGGCGGCTTCTATCACCGCCTCAAGGCCCGCCGCGGCGGCCTCATCGCCAACAAAGCGCTCGCGCGCAAGCTCGCTGCCTTGTTCTGGCAGACTATGGTCAAAGGCTCGGACTACGTCGAACACGGTCTGCGCTACTACCAGAGCCGTACCGCACAGTCCGAGCAACGCGTGCTACGCAAGCTCGCGCAGAAACATGGCCTTGATCTGGTGCCAGCAAAAACAATGGGTTAGCGATGGTTCCTGGGTAGGGGCCGGGGGAGAGGGCAGGCGCATGGCCAGCATCTGGGCGCCCCACTCCGCAGAGACGCCTGCCCTCTCCCCCGCCCCTCTCCCATAAATGGGAGAGGGGAGCAAACCGGCAGCGCCTCCCATCCTTGTCGGACCCCCACCGACACCCAAACCGGACCCCGCCGCCTCCACAGCCAGCACAGCGCCGCAGTATGATTCCCAAGTCTCCCGCCCCGGGAGCATCGCGGCCGCCCGCTGGCCGCAGTGCATCAGGAGGCACGCTTGGACCCAGCCCGGCCCCCGCAGGCTGAACCCACCCCCGCCGGCGACCTGATCGTCGCCCGCCCGGAGGGCCTGTATTGCCCACCGGGCGACTTTTATATCGATCCCTGGCGCCCGGTCGAGCGCGCCGTCATCACCCATGCCCACTCTGACCACGCCCGTTTCGGCCACGCCCATTACCTGTGTGCGGAACCCGGCCGCGGCGTATTGCTGGCGCGCCTGCCCGGCATCGACCTCAATACCCTGCCCTACGGCAAGCGCATCCGCCACCACGGCGTCACGCTGAGCCTGCATCCGGCCGGCCATGTGCTGGGCTCGGCCCAGTTGCGCGTGGAATACGGCGGGCAGGTCTGGGTCGCCTCCGGCGACTACAAGCTCGAAGCCGACGGCACCTGCGACCCGTTCGAGCCGGTGCCGTGCGATACCTTCATCACCGAAAGCACCTTCGGCCTGCCGATCTACCGTTGGCCGCCGCAGGCCGCGCTGATGGCGGAGATCTTCCACTGGTGGCAAACCAACGCGCAGGCCGGCCGCGCCAGCATCGTCTACGCCTACACCTTCGGCAAGGCCCAGCGCATCCTGCACGGCCTGCTGCGCCATGCCGGCGCCGACGGCATGCCGGGCCCGGTGATCGTGCACGGCGCGCTGACCACGCTCAATGCGGCCTATGCCGAAGCCGGCGTGGCGCTGCCGCCGATGGCACTGGCTTCAGATTTGCCGCCGCGGAGCCCGCTGCTGCACCAGGCGCTGGTGGTGGCGCCGCCTTCGGCGCAGCGCTCACCATGGCTGCGGCGCTTTGGCGATGCGTCCGACGCCTTTGCCAGCGGCTGGATGCAGTTGCGCGGCACGCGCCGGCGCCGCGGTGTCGATCGCGGCTTTGCGCTGTCCGATCACGCGGACTGGCCGGGACTGCTCAGCGCCATCGAGGGAACTGGAGCCGGGCGCATCATCGTGACCCACGGCAATGTGCCGGTGATGGTGCGCTACCTGAACGAACGCGGCTGGCAAGCACAGGCGTTCGAGACCGAATACGGCGACGACGACGAATCCGCGCGCAACGAAGCGCAGTCGGCGGACACCGAAGAGAAGCCAGACGCCGGCAACGAAGAGCCCGCGCCATGAAAGCCTTCGCCGACCTCTACGCCGCGCTCGACGGCACCACCTCGACCAAGGCCCGCCTCGCCGCGCTGATCGACTACCTGCGCGTGGCGCCGCCGGAAGACGCCGCCTGGGCGGTCTATTTCCTCGCCGGCGGCAAGCCGCGCCAGATCGTGCCGGTCTCGCTGCTGCGCGAACTGGCGCGCCAAGCCGCCGAGCTGCCCGACTGGCTGTTCGAGGAAAGCTACCAGGCCGTCGGCGATCTCGCCGAGACCATCGCCCTGCTGCTGCCCGAGCCAATGGACGCCGACCACGCCGGCCTGGCCGAATGGGTCGAACAGCGGCTACTGCCGCTGCGCGGCCTGCCGCCCGAAGCGCTGATGCCGCGTCTCGATGCGCTGTGGCGGCCGCTCGACGCGCACGGCCGGCTGGTCCTGTTCAAGCTGATCACCGGCGCCTTCCGCGTGGGCGTATCGCGGCTGCTAGTGACGCGCGCGCTCGGTGAAGTGGCCGGTATCGACCCCAAGCGCGTGGCCGAGCGCATGGTCGGCTACACCGACCTGTCCGCGCGTCCCGATGCCGCGCACTTCCTGGCACTGATCGCACCGGAAGGCGACGACCACCGCGAACTGCGCGGGGGCGGCCAGCCCTACCCATTCTTCCTCGCGCATCCGCTGCAGGCGCCGCTCGAAGAGTTCGATAGCGTCTTGGGCACCACGGAAAACTGGCTGGTCGAATGGAAATGGGACGGCATCCGCGCACAACTGGTCCGTCGCGGCGGCCAGGCCTGGCTGTGGTCGCGTGGCGAGGAACTGATCACCGAACGCTTTCCGGAAATCCTGGAAGCGGCCGGGCAACTGCCGGACGGCACCGTGCTCGACGGCGAGATCGTGGTCTGGCAACAGGGCCGCGTGCAGCCCTTCGCGCTGCTGCAGCAGCGCATCGGCCGCAAGACGCTGAGCGCGAAGCTGCTGCGCGAGGCGCCTGCCATCCTGATGGCCTATGACCTGCTCGAATGGCACGGCGCTGACTGGCGCACCCGACCAGAGGCCGAGCGTCGCGCGCGACTGGAACAAGTGGTGGCGGACTACGTCCACCCTTCGCTCGAACTCAGCCCGCTGGTGGAGGCCGAGAGCTGGGAACACTTCGCGCGGCTGCGCGATGCCTCACGCGAACTCGGCGTCGAAGGTTTCATGCTGAAGGCCGCCAGCGCGGCCTACGGCGCGGGCCGCACCAAGGACGTAGGCATCTGGTGGAAGTGGAAGATCGACCCCTACTCGGTCGATGCGGTGCTGGTCTACGCGCAGCGCGGGCACGGCCGCCGCGCCAGCCTCTATACCGACTTTACCTTCGCGGTCTGGAACGCCCCGCCCGGCACGCCCGGCCGCGCGCTGGTGCCGTTCGCCAAGGCATATTCCGGCCTGACCGATGAAGAGATGCGCGCGGTCGACGCGATCGTGCGCCGGACCACGGTAGAGAAATTCGGCCCGGTGCGCAGCGTGGAGCCCACGCAGGTATTCGAGCTCGGCTTCGAGGGCATCGCCCGCAGCGGCCGGCACAAGAGCGGCATTGCGGTGCGCTTTCCGCGCATGCTGCGCTGGCGCACCGACAAGCCAATCGAAGAAGCCGATACGCTGGCCACGCTGGAAGCGATGCTGCCGGGCGCCGCCGCGCCGCGGGAGGATGCGGCATGAGTCCGCCGCGCGCCGCGCGCAAGCCGGCGGAAGACACCGCTACCGAACCTCTGGCCGTCGCGCAGGGCCTGTCGGCGCTGTTCGACGCGCGCGGCTGGCAACCATTCGCCTTCCAGCGCGAGGTGTGGACCGCGATCGCGCGCGGCCAGAGCGGGCTGCTGCATGCCACCACCGGTACCGGCAAGACTTATGCGGCATGGCTGGGCGCGCTGATGGCGTTCGGCACGACGCGCGCGGCGCCGTCCCACGACAAACCCGCGCCGCCGCTGACGGTGCTGTGGCTCACGCCGATGCGCGCCCTCGCCGCCGACACCACGCGCGCCTTGCAGGCGCCGCTGGCCGAGCTGGACCTCGACTGGACCGTGGCGCTGCGCACCGGCGATACCGGCAGCGCCGAGCGCGCCGCACAGCAGCGTCGGCTGCCGACCACGCTGGTCACCACGCCCGAAAGCCTGACGCTGATGCTGACACGCGCCGATGCCCAGGAGACCCTGCGGCGCGTGCGCATGGTGGTGGTCGACGAATGGCACGAACTGCTCGGCAACAAGCGCGGCGTGCAGGTGCAGCTGGCGCTGGCGCGGCTGCGGCAGTGGCAGCCGGCGCTGATGGTGTGGGGGCTGTCGGCCACGCTCGGCAACCTGCCGCATGCGGCCGACGTGCTTCTGTCCGGCGTGCCCGAGGAGCAGCGCGTGCTGGTGCACGGGCATACGCCCAAGAAACTGGTGATCGACACGCTGCTGCCCAACAACGCCAGCCGCTTCCCGTTTGCCGGCCACCTGGGCCTGTCGATGCTTCCTCATGTCGTTGAAGAGCTGGCGCACAGCGGCACCACGCTGGTGTTCCTCAACACCCGCTCCCAGGCCGAGCTGTGGTACCAGGCGCTGCTCGACGCGCGCCCGGACTGGGCCGGCGAGATCGCGCTGCACCACGGCTCGCTTGATCGTGGCGTGCGTGAATGGGTCGAACTGAACCTGAAGAACGGGATGTTGCGCGCGGTGGTATGCACCTCCAGCCTCGACCTTGGCGTGGACTTCCTGCCGGTTGAGCGCGTGCTGCAAGTCGGCTCGCCCAAGGGCGTGGCGCGGCTGCTGCAGCGTGCGGGCCGCTCCGGCCACGCGCCGGGCCGCGCTTCGCGCGTGACGGTGGTACCCACGCACAGCCTGGAACTGGTCGAAGCGGTGGCCGCGCGGCATGCGGTACAGGCCGGCCGCATCGAAGCGCGCGAGTCGCCCGACAAGCCGCTCGACGTGCTGGTGCAGCACCTGGTGACGGTGGCGCTCGGCGGCGGCTTCCGCCCGGAAGCGCTGCTGGCCGAGGTGCGCTCGGCGTGGGCCTACCGCAACCTGACTGACGAGGAGTGGCAGTGGTGCCTGGACTTTGTGCGCCAGGGCGGCGCCACGCTGTCGGCCTATCCGGACTTCCGCCGCGCGGTGCCGGACGAGGCAGGCGTCTGGCGCGTGCCGGACGTGGGGCTGGCGCGGCGCCACCGCATGAGCGTGGGCACAATCGTCAGCGACGCCGCCATGCAGGTGCGCTACTGGAGCCGCGCGGGCAGCGGCGGCGCCTCGCTCGGCTCGGTCGAGGAAGGCTTTATCGCACGGCTGGCGCCGGGCGACTGCTTCCTGTTCGGCGGGCGCTTGCTGGAACTGGTGCGGGTGCAGGAGATGACCGCCTACGTGCGGCGCGCTACCGGCAAGCGCCCGGTGGTGCCACGCTGGAATGGCGGCAAGATGCCGATGTCGACCGAACTGGCCGAAGCCGTGATTGATACGCTTGAAGCCGCCGCCGCGGGCCGGCTCGATCCGCGCACCACGCCGGAGCTGCCGCTGATCCAGCCGCTGGTGGATCTGCAGGCGCAATGGTCGGCCCTGCCCACCCGCCAGACGTTGCTGGCCGAATCGCTGCACTCGCGTGAGGGCTGGCATCTGTTCCTGTACCCGTTCGCCGGCCGCTCGGTCCATCTGGGGCTGGGCAGCCTGCTGGCGTGGCGGCTGGGGCAGAAGGTACCGGCCACGTTCTCGGTCGCGGTCAACGACTACGGGCTCGAGTTGCTGGCGTCGGCGCCGCTGGACTGGGCCCACTGGCTGCCGCAGGTGCTGGCCGAGGAGCGCCAGCGCGACCTGGCCGCCGACGTACTGGGCAGCCTCAATGCGGGCGAGCTGTCGCTGCGGCGCTTCCGCGAGATCGCGCGCATTGCCGGGCTGATCTTCCAGGGCTATCCCGGCGCACCCAAGAGCGCGCGCCAGTTGCAGGCCTCGTCGAGCCTGTTCTACGAGGTGTTCCGCAAGCACGACCCCCGCAACCTGCTGCTGGGCCAGGCCGAGCGCGAGGTGCTGATGCAGGAGCTGGATGCGCACCGGCTCGCCGATACGCTGGAGCGCCTGTCGGCGCTGAAGCTCGACCTGCATGAACTGAAGCGGCCCACGCCGCTGTCCTTCCCGCTGGTGGTGGAATTTCTGCGCGAGAAGCTGAGCACCGAGAAGCTGGCCGACCGCATCGCCCGCATGCTGGCCGACCTGGAACTGGCGGCAGGTCCGGAGCCAGGCGAAGCGGAAAGCATGCCGGCCGAGGCAGTGGCGCAAGCCGCCAGATTCGGCATGGCCGACCACGCCGGCCCGTCCGGGCGCACGCCGCGCAAGCCGCGCCGCGTGCGCAAGCCTTCGAAGCCGTTGCCGCTGCTATGAAACCGGATGCCCGCACATTGGAAGCGCACGGCGCGTTCGCCGTGACGGCCGTCGGCGAGACGTTGTGGCTGCTGCCCGAGCATGCGATCTGGTGGCCTGCGGCAGGCATGCTGATGGTGGCGGATGTCCATTTCGGCAAGGCCGCGGCGTTCCGTGCGCTGGGGCAGCCGGTGCCGCACGGCACCACCGGCGACAACCTGGCGCTGCTGACACGGCTGACCCGGCAACTGCCAGTGGATGAGCTGGTCTTCCTCGGCGACTTCCTGCACGCGCGTGCCGCCCGTACGCAGGCGGTGCTACGGGCGCTGGACGACTGGCGTCACAGCCTGCTGCCGCAGGTCTGCTGCACGCTGGTGCGCGGCAACCATGATGCGCGCGCCGGCGACCCGCCTGAGTCCCTCGACATCTCCGTGGTGACCGAGCCCGCCGTGGCGGGCCCCTTCGCGCTATGTCATATGCCCGGCGCTTCTGCACAGGGCTATGTACTGGCCGGCCACCTGCATCCGGCCTGCCGCCTGCGCGGCGCTGGCGCAGACAGCCTGCGCCTGCCCTGCTTCCTGTTCGGCCCGCACGGCGCCATTCTGCCCGCCTTTGGTGCCTTCACCGGCCACGCCACCGTTCGGCCGCAACCGGACGAGCACGCCTATGTGGTCGGCGGCGGCCGGGTCTGGCCTGTTGGGCCTGCCAGACGTCCGGCTCAGAACAGCGTATAGCCACCGTCGATCACAAAGGTATCCCCCGTGTGGTATGCGGAAGCCGGGCTCATCAGGTAGACCGCGATGCCGGCGAAGTCGCTGCCCTCGCCCCAGCGGCGCATCGGCACGCGCTTGTGCACCATTTCCTGGAAGACATCGTTGCCCTGGGCCACGCTGGTCATCTCGGTCTTGATCCAGCCCGGCAGGATAGAGTGCGCGCGGATGCCCTTGCGCGCGTACTCCACCGCCAGCCCCCGCATCATCGAGATCACGCCACCCTTGGTGGCAGCATAGTGCTCGGAGCGCGGCGCGCCTTCAATGGCCGCGACCGAGGCCGTGCTGCACAGCACGCCGCCCTCGCCCTGCACCAGCATCTGCCGCACCGCGGCGCGCAGCGTGAAGAAGGCACCGTCCAGGTTGACGCGCATGGTCCTGCGCCAGGCCTCGGTCGGCATCTGGTCGAACGGCCCCTTGTTGCCGCTGCCCACGCCGGCATTGGCAAAGCAGCCATCAATGCGCCCCAGCGCCGCCACCGTGCGCTCCATTGCAGCATCGACCGCCTCCTCGTCGCCGACGTCGCAAAGCTCAGTATGCACCTTGCGCCCATGCTGGGCCAGGCGGTCGGCGGCGGCAGCGTTCTTGGCGGCATTCGTGCCCCAGATCGCGATATCGGCGCCGGCCGCGGCCAGCCCTTCGGCAATGCCCAGGCCGATGCCGCCGTTGCCGCCGGTCACCAGTGCCACTTTGCCGCTCAGGTCGAATGGATGCCTTGTCATGTGATTGTCTCCTTGGGTGGTGGGACATTCTTCACATGGCAAAGCGTTCAAGGCGTCGTCGGAATGGATGAAATCGCCGAGGCAGGTGACGGGCGCCAGGCAGGCCATTGCCACCGGATCGGCGGGACGGCCAGCCGGTGAATGCGCATTTGACGTCCTTATATGAACACCGCCCGGATGCCAAGGTAAATTGAAGGGCTTTGGCTTGTAGGTATGGGTTGCTGTCTTATATCCGACCTTGCTGCAGGAACGTGCCTGCGGGCCTTGATGGAATCAGCCGGGAACGTCCCCATCTCCCACGACGGGCTGTAAGCCGCTTGGATGTCATCGGGTTTGCGTTCCCGCGGTCCGACCTAGTTTGCCATCACACCTTATCTCCTTACCCTGTGCAACCCTGAAGGTATTCGTTTGTGCCCTGCTGTGGTCGTGCTTTCGCTACGCAGGCCGTGCGCTGACATAGCCGGGTTCATAGACGCGGCGATGGGCAAGCAATGCCCAGGCGGTGCGCGCCATCTTGTTGGCTAGCGCGACGATGGCAACATTGGTCGGGCGCCTGACCAGCAGGGCCTCAGCCCAGCACGGGCGCCGCTTCGAGCGGGTCAGCACGATGCGTGCGCCATGGATCAGCAGTTTGCGCAAATAGGGATCGCCACGTTTGCTGATATGGCCGAGGTGAACCTTGCCGCCGGTGCCACTCTGGGTTGGTACCAGGCCCAGGCTGGCCGCGAAGGCTCTGCCTGAGCGGTAAGCCTGGGGAGATCCCATGGTGGCAACCAGGGCCGTGGCGGTGATCGGGCCAATTCCCGGAATCGCATCCACACATTGGGCGGCAGGCTCGGTTTTTAGCCATGCAGCGATCTCTTGCTCGGCCGCGAGGATTTCAGCGTCCAACTGCCTGAGTCGCTGTAACTGGCGCGACAACAGTCGCCACAAGGGAGCCGGGATGGTTTGCTCGATCTCGCTCAGTCGGGTGACAAACTGCGCCATGGCAGCCTTGCGACCAAGCACGAAGTGCAGGCCGTATTCGCCCAGCAAGCCGCGAATCTGATTCACTTGCCGCGTGCGGCTGTCGACTAGTTCCGAGCGAATTCGGTGCAATCCAAGTAAGGCTTGCTGTGCCTCAGTCTTTACCGGTATCGGTCGCATCCCAGGTTGCTGCGCGGCTGTCCAGATCGCGCGCGCGTCGGCCGCATCGGTCTTGTTGGTCCGCACGAACGGTCGCACGTACTTTGGGTGGAGCAGGATGGCTTCATGGCCCAGGCTGATAATCTTTCTTGCCCACCAGTGCGCGCCGCCACACGCCTCCAGTACGAACTTGCCGGGGGTGCGATTGCTCAGAAAGGAAATCAGTTGGGTCTTGCTGAGGCGCCGGCTGTGCGTCTCGCCCGTCTCTGGGTCGACCCAGTAGAGTTGGAAGATCGACTTTGCAAGATCCAGCCCATATGTCGTAGCATTCATTTGGGCTTACCTCAAGTGATGGTTCGGATCTTCACTTTGGCACATCGATGCCGTCGGTCAAGCGAGAGCCCCTCATCGTGGAACCCCCGCTAGCGTTACTGACGGGCGGTGTTCATTCCATCTCCCCTGCCTAAAGGCCTGAGCTTTACCCACATCCTATGGACCTGAACTGAAGATGCGGAACATTTCGGTAATCTCGTGGAGGACGAAGAAGCCTCGCCAGATAACCGTGGCGCCAGGCGGAGGATCACTGCGGCGATTCAGGTAGCCACCCAGCGTGGCGATCCACAGTACTGCCTGATTCAGCGATGGCACTTTGTCCGGTGGCCGGGTGGTTCGGTGTACGCGGCAATACAGAGCCTGCCATTCGATGGGCTGAAGGACTACCTCGCAGGGCAACTCGCCATCAAGGCGAGCCAGTAGAGTCGTGTACAGAATGCGCCAGGCGATTACGGCAAACAGGGAGGTGGCCCGCACGAAGCGTTCCAGTGTACCGAATTGGCGGGCCTCGATACGGCAGCCACTCTTGAGCACACGGTGCCAGGTCTGTCGGGTAAAGGACTGGCGCGGTGCTCGGCGAACTCGGCCCGTTTCCAGCCCCTCCCCATAAGAACCACTCGTGAAGTTTTCCCTCAAGCGGCTCACCCAGTGAGATTCATCGCAAGGGTTATGGGTCCTGTCGGTATGGCGGCCACTTTCACGCGAACACCTCCGCACCCGACAGCGGGCGCGTTTTCCAGTCCCAGTACAATCCCAGGACACCGTAGAGGTACTCGTTACTCCATCGTCGCCACCCGACGCTCCTCTTATTGCGTCGCTTGCGCCGCGTTAGCAGAGTTCGAACCTTCATTTCCAGATAGTCGCGCACCTCACTGAAGGCGCGACTGGCGTTGCCGACCCGAAAGTACTTGACCCATCCCGCCACCGCAGCGTTGAGTCTCGCGATCAGCTTCACGGCAGGAGTCGAGCCTCCGTGCCGGATGATGTCGCGAATCTTCGCCTTGATGGCTTGACGAGCCTTCTTCTTGGGGGTCATCAGGACGAAGTACCCGTTCCCCGCTCGTTTGCGCACGCGACGTAGGTCGAACCCCAAGAACCCAAAGGCTTCACCGTGCAGCGTGTCCACCACCGTGGTTTTCTCCGTGTTCAACTCGACGCCAAGCGGCACGAGCTGTTCCCGCAGACGCAACAGGGCGCGTTCTGCCCAGCCGCGTTTCGTGTGGTGGCCACTGACGGTAATGACGATGTCGTCAGCAAACCGATGATAGTTCACTGCCTCGTAAGGGCCCTGTGCCGTCTTGCGGCGAATCTCGTCGAGCATCCAGTCAATCTCGGTCAAGTAGATGTTCGCAGCGAGAGGGCTGAATGGGCCACCTTGCGGTACCCCAACTTTGCCCGCTGCTTTGATAACCTGCTTGACCAAGTGCATGACCTGAGGATCCTGGATGCGCTTCGCGATCTTGCCCAACAGGGTTGAGTGTTGGATTGTGTCAAAGTAGCGCGACAAATCCACGTCAACCACCGTCGACATGCGCCGCAGTACACTGCGTCTGACTTCCGCCAGCGCGCGGTGTGGGGACCGCTTCGGTCGAAACCCGTAGGAGTTCGGGCAGAAGTCCGCCTCGAATACCGCTTCGAGGATCAGTTTCAGCGCCCCCTGCACCACGCGGTCGCGGATGCAAGGAACCTGGAGGACGCGGACCTTGCCGTTGCTCTTCGGGATCTCTACCCTGCGGTTCGGCTTGGGTTCATACCTGCCTGTTTTGAGGTCTGCCTGAATCTCCGCAAGGAATACAATGCGTCCCGATGCCTCGATGTCTTCAAAGCTCAGATCATCGATTCCCGGTGCACCGCCGTTCCTCTTGGCGATACGGTAGGCCTCGTCAAGGGTTTCGCTCTTCGCAATATGCACGAAGAGTCCCCAGAAGCGATGGGTCTTGTCAGACTTCGCCTTGCGATATATCCGCCTTCTCAGCTCCTGCAGACTGCCGGATGCCTTTGTCATTTCATCCCTGCCTCACCTTGTTGGACGGAGTACTCACCGGTCCGGGCCCTTCCCTCCGGGCGCGTTTTGCTGCACGCCCATCGACAGTACTACGACCCGATCCGTCACCCTGGCACCTATGCCCGCATTTCCCACTCGCGGTTATAGCGGACATCTCCTCGACGGGATTTCTCCGCCGGGTGCCGAGGGCTTCTCCAGTTTCCACGTTATCCTTCACACCATGTCGCCGCTGATACCCCGCCGGTGAGAGTTGCCGTATCGGACTCGTTTCGGACAACTCTTGCTGCTTTCGCGCGTTATCGACCGTCTCAGCCACCGGGTTTTCGTGTGACGAGGCTACATCTGCGTTCACTGCACGTTGCAACCTGGTGCGTTGCATACACTCCTTTCTGAGCATACTGTCGGAGGGCTCCGTCATCTTGCTTTCGCGCCATGACGCCTCCCTAGCTACGAGGACTGAGTCTTTTGCCTCGGTCGGACTTTCACCGACTGGATAACGTGTCCTTATCTGGACACACCGATGGTCCAGCGCCGCGCATACCACTGAAGCCGCTCAAGAGCCTGCTCAGGCGAGTGCGTGGGCACCGAACTGAGTAGCATCCATTCGAGCGGCTCGATACCGGCGGGCGGTTCGTCCTCGATGACATGCACAGCGAAGACATTCTGCTCGGGCAAGCCAGCCCGCGTCTGAGGTGGTTGCAGGCGAACGGGCGCGTATCGCAGCGTCAGGCGGGCCGTGCGTAGGGTGCGTGCACCTCTGGCCGGAATCAGCAACTCGGTGTAGCCTGCCGCAGGGGTGTCCAATACCGCTTGCCAGAGATAGCGCTGGGGATGGCGGGCACAGCGATTCCATGCTGCGCGCACCAGCCAGTCCACTCCGTCTGGTCGCTCGGCAGCAAACAGTTCATACACATCGCTTTCGCGATCTCCGATCCCTACCAGTTGGGTCTGTGCACAGCGCGACTTCAGCGCAGACAGATGGGCAAGACCCTCGATCCACTTAGCGCTTTCTTTCTCGTGGACGGGTCGGGACTTGCGCTGCGCAGCACTACCTTTGGTTGCTTCAGCGCGTGTCCACGTCTTCATGCCCAGCACCCCAAGCGGCAGCCCCTCTGGACTGACTGCCAGCAGGCTGTGCATCAGGAAACCACGCTCATTGCCACCGGTACAGCGACCTAAGCCCTCTGTGGCGTGCAGGTGCGTCAGATTGAATTCGGTCGTATCCTGTATTGCCAGCACCACTGGCAACTGTTCCATGCGGTGCAACGTCTGTGCAATATGCGGCGCCAGCACGCCGTTGGTATCGACCTGATCGTTATCGAAGAAGCGGTAGGCCGCCTTCAGTTCAGCTGGTGACAGGGCCTGGGGGAGCGAAGTGTGTGGACTGATGGCCAGCTGCCGGGCCAGCGCGACCAGTCGCTGCGACAGGCGAGCATCGCCGAGACTCGCCTCTGCGAATTCTTCGCTAGCCCAGTCTGCCGTGTCGTCTCTGATCGCCAATCCGCTGCAACAACATAAATAGGATGGGCGAAAGTTAACACCGCTCAATCCAGTTTACAACCGGATTTGTGGGTAATCCTCAGGCCTAAAGGCAGGGGATTCCCACACCTGGCGATGCACGTCCGCATCGGAGAATGTTTAACGCAGCATTGGTATCACGGTCATGCACGACACCACATCTACTGCAGGTCCACTCTCTTATTCGCAGTCCTGCGATACCTTTCGGCCGCGTCGTGCTGTCCTTCGAACCGCACGCCGAACAGGACTGGGTAGAACCGCTTTCGTTCACTTCCTCAAACGTGGCTCCGTGCGCAATCGCTTTGTAGCGGAGCTTGTCCCGGAAGGACGACCAGGATGCGTCGTAGACGCTCTTCGCCATCTTGGTTTTGGCGAGTTTCAAAGCCGACACGTTGCCGACCGCGATGTAATCGAAGCGCCGGACGAGCTCGAGCGCAAGCTTGTGCTGGAAGTCGGCGCGGGCATTCGCCACCTTGGCATGCAGCTTGGCAATATGCCGCTTGTGCTTTCGCGCACGCTGCGCCTTCGCCAGTCGTTCGGCGGCATGCCGGCCAAACCGGTCATTAGGGAGCTTCTCGCCGGTCGAAAGCGTCGCGAAGTCCTTCAAACCAAGATCGATGCCGACGCCAGTTTGAATCGGGCGTGCCGGCATATCAGCAACTTCTATCACGATGTTGAGAAACCAGTTCCCGCGCGAATCCTGCGCAAAGTTGCTGCCGTCCCTGACCTTGCCTTCGGGCAACAGGCGACTATTGAAAACGCGGAAGGTATGCCCGGCAAAGCGAAACGCCTCGCCCTCTCGTTTCAAATCGCGGCCCTTCATGGGCACCCATCCAAGGCTCTTCCTACCGCGGTATCGCAAGTAAGGACGGCGATGCTGGCTGCGCGATTTCGCGTACTGCTCGCATGTCGCGTTGACCGTGCCGGAATGGATGCCGAGTTCCTTGCTGCTGCCCGTGGTCAGCACGTTCAGATCGAACCCGCTCGGCCACGTCTTCCCCCATTTGAGCGCGTGCTTCTGCGTGTCATTGCAGAAGTTCCAGACGTAGTTCACCGCGCGGCTCTGCTTGTTGAGCAGGCCGTTGAGCGACTTCACCCGGTAGCGGTAGACACGAATCATGCCGCTCATTCTAACGTGGGAATGCCGCCTCTCGGCGGCGCCCCTTTCACTCCCCGCCTTGAATGGCGAGGTTTCTCGGAGCAAATCTGATGAACGAACTGGGCGTCAAGGGATTAGGTGAAATCGCGTTGGTGGGCGTGGCGCCGGCCGTGGCCAACGCTGTGTTCCACGCAACCGGAAAGCGCGTGTGGGAGCTGCCGATCCGCATCGAGCATCTGGTCGAGCAATAGTCCGCGCACGGGCCTGCCCTTGCTGTTTTCGTGATCCCGGACTGGCGTTATGATGGCCGCATTCCCAACCTCTGGTTGCCAGTCATGGACAAGGCCCGTGTCCTCACCCTCTTCCTCGGCGTGGTGCGCGCCGGCAGCTTCCATCGCGCCGCGGTGGAGGCTGGCGTCACCCCGCAGGCCGCCAGCAAGGCCGTGCGCACGCTGGAGGACCATCTCGGCGTGCGGCTGCTGCACCGGACCACGCGCAAGCTCAGCCTGACGGAAGAAGGCGCACGCCTGTTCGAGCTGGCCGCGCCGGGCATGCGCCAGCTCGACGAAGCGCTCGAGCAGGTCCGCAGCAGCAAAAGCGACGACGACGGCCTGATCCGCCTGACCGCTCCGCCGTCGCTCGGCAGCCGCGTGCTGATCCCGCTGGTGCGCGGCTTTCGCGAACAATACCCCGGCATCGCCTTCGATGTGGTGCTGAGCGACCTCTTCACCGACCTGGTCGAAGCCAAGATCGATGTCGGCTTCCGCGTCGGCACCAGCCCCGGCCAGAACCTGGTGGCGCGGCGGCTGTGCGACCTGCCGCTGGTCATCTGCGCGGCGCTGGATTACCTGGCGCGGCACGGCGAGCCGGCCACCCTCGACGACCTGCTGCAGCACCAGTGCACGGGCTTCCGCCGCCCCGCCACCGGGCGCATGGTGCCGTGGGAGCTGCAGGTGGACGGCGACCTGATCTACCAGGAGGTGCCTGCCGTGGCGAGCTTCAATGACGTGGAAACCGAGGTCGAAGCGGTGCGCGCCGGCATGGGCATCGGCCAGCTGCCCGCCTACATGATCCACGCCGACCTTGTCAGCGGGCGGCTGAAGGCGATCCTGCCGGGGTACAGCAGCAGCAATATCGGCATGTACATGTACTACCCGCATCGCAGCCAGATGCCGGTGCGGGTCCGGCGCTTCATCGACTTTGTGGTGGAGGCGGGCCGGGGCGCGGAGCAGTCGCTGTCGCGCCTGGTCGGGATCGTGCCCTGAGCCTGCTACCCCGCACTAGCAACCGTAAGTTGCTAGTGAAGCGCCATTCCACTCCCTAGTGCGACGTCCGCTCCACGCCTAGATTGGTCTCAACGGCGGCTGCACGGCGCCATCCCCGGAACCACACCGGGATATGCGCAGCACCCACCGTCCGCCTCATTCTTCGATGACCAGTCTCCAGGAGCGACATCATGATTGCCCAACTCGCACGCACCCTTGTTCCCGCCGCCATCTCGCTGGTGGTCGCCGTCTCCCCCCAGAACGCCAATGCCGCGCCAGCCGGCAACAGCGCGCCCGCCAGCGTGGCAGCGCGCACGCATGACGTGTTCACCGACGGCCAGCGGCAGGGCAGTTTCGACACCTTCTCCGAAGGCGCGCATAACCGTGGCGCCGCCGCGCTCGTTGCCGGCCTCGACCGCGGCGAGGTCTCGGCCACTCCGCGGCGAAAGTTCGATCCGTACACCGATGGTGCCCGTGCGGTCGAAGGCGATCCGCGCCCGCGCGGCACGGCGTTGAATGGCGCATCGGCGTGGGTGTGATCGCCCGCTCCGAAGTCGAGGCAACGCGGCAGCGCAAGACCTGAACGGCTGACTCCGGCCCCAGACAAAGCGCCTTTCCAGACATCTCATTCTGGCCCTTCGCTTGACTTTTTCTCAACCGAAAACGCCGGAAATATCGTTTGTCGCGCAGGCCGACGACGACAACTATTACGCCAAGGCCAACCCACAGGAGACAGCCATGTCAGACCAGCCCTATCCGCTCTGGAGCGCGGAACCCGTTCCCCACCTGCTTGCCTCGCGTGATCGTGCCACCGGCGAGTGGATCTTCCCGGCGCTGCCCGCCGACTCGCCGCTGGCGGACGGCCACGAAACCGTCGCCATCACCGGCACGGGCGTGCTCTACAGCTTCACCGTGATCCACCCCGCGCCCAAAAGCGGGCAGCCGCCGTATGCGCTGGGTTATGTCGACTTCGTCGGCCCGGTGCGCATCTTCGGCCGCCTGCAGGGCACGGCGCGTCCGGTCATCGGCGAACGCTACGCGCAGCGGCATGACGCCGGGCTGGGCTATGTCTTCGAGGCCGTCACAGCCTGAACGATCGAGAAAAGGAAAGGTAAGCAAGATGCAAGACATCTATATCCACGGCGGCGCGATGACGCCGTTCGGCCGCCACCCCGGCGTGCTGGCGCCGGAACTGGCGCAACAGGCGATCCTCAAGGCGCTGGCCGATGCCGAGGTGCCGGCCGGGCGCATCCAGGCGGTCTACTGCGCCAACGTGCTGGGCGGCATGATTCTCGGCCAGCTGATCGTGCGCGACCTGGGGCTCAAGGGCATCCCGGTCTACAACGTCGAGAACGCCTGCGCCAGCGGCGCCACCGGCGTGCACCTGGCACGGCACGCGCTGCTGGCCGGGCAATACGACACGGTGCTGGTCTTCGGCATCGAGCAGCTGACCGCGCTCGGCGGCGGCACCATCCCGCTGCAGCGCAATGACCAAAAGACCGAGCTCTATGCGAAGTCGGGCATGGTGCTGCCCGCGGTGTATGCGATGCGCGGCACGCGTTTTCTGCACGAGCGCGACGCCAATCCTGCCGACCTCGCCGAAGTGGCCGTGAAGAACCGCTACCACGGCTCGCTGAACCCGTATGCCCAGCAGCGCAAGACCACCACGGTCGAGGAAGTGCTGGCCTCGCGCATGATTGCCGACCCGCTGACGCTGCTGCAGTGCTGCCCGTCGCAGGTCGATGGCGCGGCGGCGGTGGTGCTGAGCACGCGCCGCCCGGCGCAGGCGCGGCCGGTGAAGGTGCTCTCGTCGGTAGTGGTGTCGGGCATGCGAGAGGAGGCCGACGACGACATTCTCGATGCCGAGATCACCGCGCGCGCTGCGCGCCAGGCCTATGAACAGGCTGGTCTCGGCCCGCAGGACGTCGACGTGGTCGAGCTGCACGACGCCTTCACCATCGCCGAACTGCTCTACTACGAAGCCCTCGGCCTGGCACCGCGCGGCGACGCCGTGCCCCTGCTCAAATCCGGCGCGACGCGCCTGGGCGGGCGCGTGCCGGTCAACCCGAGCGGCGGCCTGCTGGCCAAGGGCCATCCGCTGGGCGCCACCGGCGTGGCGCAGATGGTCGAGATCCTGTGGCAGCTGCAAGGCCGCGCCGGCGAACGCCAGGTGGCGGATGCGCGCATCGGCCTGACGCAATGCACCGGCGGCGGCATCGCGGGCGTGGACCACGCCGCCTCTTCCGTCCATTTGCTGGGAGTCTGAGATGGGCACGCAACGCTTCGATCCTTCCCATGTAGCCGTGGTCACTGGCGCCGCGCGCGGCATCGGCCTGGGCATCGCCACGCAACTGGCCCGCCAGGGGCTGGCCGTGGCCCTGCTCGACCGCGACGCGGCCGCGCTCGATGCCGCCGTCGGCGCGCTGGTCGCCGAGGGCTTCAACGCCATTGGCGCCAGCGTCGACCTGACCGACTCGGCAGCGGTCAACGACGCCTTCGCGCAAGTGCAGGCGCGGAGCGGCCGCGTCGACTACCTGGTCAACAACGCCGGCGCGGTCCGCGACATGCGTTTCCTGAAGATGACCGACGAGGACTGGGACCTGGTCATCGATACCAACCTGCGCTCGCAGTTCCTGTGCTGCCGCGCGGCGCTGCCGGGCATGGTCGAGCGCGGCTACGGGCGCGTGGTCAATATCTCGTCCCGGGCCTGGCTCGGCGGTTTCGGGCAAGCCAACTACTCCGCAGCCAAGGGTGGTGTGGTCAGCCTGACGCGCTCGCTGGCGATCGAGTTCGCGGCCAAGGGCATCACCGTCAATGCGGTGGCGCCGGGCATCGTCGATACCCCGCTGTTCCGCGGCTTTACGCCCGAGGTGCAGGCACGGCTGCAAAAGTCGGTCCCGGTGCAGCGCATCGGCACCGCCGACGACATCGCCAACGCGGTCAGCTTCTTCCTCGATCCGCAGTCGTCGTACGTGACCGGGCAGACGCTCTATGTCTGCGGCGGGCGCAGCCTGTCGTCGCCGAGCGTATAAGGAGGCCGCCATGACCGTACGACTCCACACCGAAGGCGCGGTCGCCGTGCTGACGATCGACCGGCCCGAGGCGCTCAATGCGCTGGACGTGACCGCGCTGCGCGAACTGCGCGCGCATCTCACCGAAGTGCGCGACCGCGACGACCTGCGCGTGGCCGTCCTGACCGGCGCCGGCACGCGCGCCTTCTGCGCAGGCGCCGACCTGAAGGGCACGCGCAGTTCGCCCGCCACCTACCCGGAAGCGCTGTTCCGCGCGCCGGAGCAGGCGGCCGACCTCGGCCTCTATATCCGGCTGATGGACCTGACCGACCTGAGCCTGTGCAAGCCGCTGATCGCTGCCGTCAACGGGCATTGCCTCGGGGCCGGGCTGGAGATCGCGCTGCAATGCGATGTGCGGATTGCGTCGGAGCGGGCGAGCTTCGGCCTGCCCGAAGCCGCGGTCGGATCGATCCCCGCCGTTTCCGGCCTGCATCGCCTGCTCAAGGCCGTGCCGGCGGCGCATGCGATGCAGATGGTGCTGACCGGCGAGCGGATCGATGCGGTGCAGGCCGCGCGC